>DNYS01000255.1:6838-16751 GCA_003506735.1 Nitrospinota bacterium | reverse complement strand
GTGTTCTTTGATTTAAACCCTTAAAATTACTCAGAGTTCAGACATGGCAAAATCGGTTCAACAGCTCGTGGATGAAGCGCGTGAGCGTGTTCCCGAAATTATTCCTGAGGATGTGGAACCATTGCTTCTGGGTGGTCAAGAAGAAGTCCACATCATCGATGTACGGGACACTGAAGAGTTAATAATGGGATCAGTTCCGGGTTCGTTTCATGCAAGCCGAGGCACGCTTGAAATGCAAATCAACGATATCGTTCCGAATCTGGACTCGAAGATCATTCTTTACTGCGCGAGCGGGGTTCGGAGTCTTTTTGCGGGTAAGCAGCTTCTGGAAATGGGTTACAAAAATGTTTTTTCAATGAAGGGCGGCTATCACGCATGGCGGGAAATCGGCCATTCGGTTGGGTGAACGCTGGCGATTAGGGAAATGCCGATTCTAACTTAAAGGCACGTCTGGAATCTTTGCAGTTGGATGGAATGCGGTTCGGCGTCTGCGGCAACACGATGAAGCGCTTCAAGATTTCCCTGAACCAACTCCCCCAGGGCTCCAACTACCTCAAGCAGGGCGGTATCGTTCGGGTAATGGAGGCTCAAGAGGAGGGCTACGCCCGGCAATAGGTGCGCGGGGCCGTCTCCCGGGGCGGTTCCCTTGTCCAATCGGGTTAGGCGTCAGCGGGCGTATTTTGGCCGGTATGGCAATTGAAGTCGATGGGAAATTGGAGTCGATAAGGTAAGGGTGGCCGCTCCAAGTGGGGCTGCTCCACGCAAGGACGGGGAGTCCGAGAAGGGTAAGGACGATGGAGAGCAATTCGGATCGGAGGTCTTTTCTTCGCACGGGTCTGACGGCGTTTGGCGGTCTGCTCGCCGCGATGGGAAGCCGCATGGGCGGGGACGCGGAAGCGGCCCACACGAAAATGGGCGTCGGCAGCAAAAAGCATAAGGTGGTCTATCACCTGAGCTCACGCAACTGGAAGCACGCCATGTTCAATCTGGGAAATATCAAGAATCATATGAAAGGCGTTGGCGGCCCCCGGAATCTGGACGTTCACATCGTGGTCCACGGACCCGCGCTCCCCAATTTCACCAAGAAGAAGATCAACAAAAAACTCAAGGCGCGGCTGGAGACGCTTCAACTGGATGGTCTGAAGTTCGGCGCCTGCGGCAACACGATGAAGCGTTTTAAAATTACGATGGATCAGCTTCCCCAGGGCGCGATTCATGTTCCCCAGGGCGGTGTCGTAAGGCTGGCCGAGCTCCAAGAGCAAGGCTACGTATACCTTCGCCCCTAACCGGCGGCGATGGCGTATTTGAGGAAGCGAAGGGGATGGATTGGCGGCGGGGGAAGGGTCTTTGCCTCTCATTCGCCACCTGAAGGTACGGGGGCGGCAGGGGTTGCAATGCATTCCGATTGCGTGAATCGGATTTATTCAGTTCTGCGAGCAATGCGTGCAATGGCTTGCGGCGCGGTGATTCTCGTTGCGGCGGCAATAGGCACAGTGCCGGAAACATAGGCCGCCGAGAGGGGAAAACCCGCTCCCGGGATTGATCTTCCTTATGCCGATGGCGGAAGATTCAAACTCTCCGATTTTAAGGGGAAAGTGGTCCTCATCTCCTTTTGGGCGACATGGTGTCCTCCCTGCCGGGAGGAGATGCCGACGATGGAGAAATCATACAAGGACTATATGAAAAAAGGATTTGCCGTCATCGGAATCAATACGGATGTCGGCGCTATGGAAAAGGTGACCGGGTTTATTCGAGAACTCAATCTTTCGTTTCCCATCGTCCTGGACCCGGAACATGTTTCAAAACGTGCTTATCAGGTCCGGGGTATGCCGATGAATTTCCTCATCGACAGGGAAGGAAGGGTGGCGAGGATCGTCTATGGGGCCCTGGATTGGTCGGGGGGGCCCGCCTGCCGGGTTATCGAAAAATTATTGAAGGATGATTTTTCAAAGATCGATTAGAGAATTTTGGTAGCCGGCTCGATGGGGGCTCCTGAGTCAGGGATCGGGGCTCCAGTATCTTTGTTGACGGGCCGGTTACGAGGGGAGTCACAAACAAGGAGGAAATGGATCATGAGCAAGTATTTGCGTTTGGCGGCTTTGACGGGTGTGGTGTTCCTTCTGGCCCTCGCCGTTTCGTTTGGCGGAAAATCCGAGGCCGCCGGCGGCAAGGTCCTCGACAAGGTTTTTTACGGAGACACCTGGACCTGGCCCATGGAGGCTGGAATCCTCAAGCATTTCAAAAGAGGAATGTTCTTCGTTCCCGTGCAGGACGATGGGGCAATCGCTATCATCGATCCCGAAAAACCCGGCTTCGGAATCAAGCTGGTCAAGACCGATTATGTCCAGCCGCACCATCCGTGGATCGCTCCTGGGATGCGCCACGTCTGGATCAACTTTCAGTCCGAGCGCAAGGGCGATCATGATGCCATCGGGATTCTGGACTCCCAGACCCACAAGTTCGTCAAGTACATCAAAAACGGCATCAACGATCCCTTCCACGGGGCGTTCAGCCCGACGGAGGATTTGCTGATTTCGGGCGACATCGATCTCAAAGGGGGCCATGTCCATTTGATGGACACGAATACGCTTAAGCTCGTGGCTTCCATTAAGACGACCGGAAAGCGCACGCGCGACATCACCATCACCCACGACGGCCGCTACGCTTTTATTGGCCACCAAGGCTACAACCCAAAAAAGGGCTTGATGGGCTCGGTGGATGTTCTCGACATCAAGAAGAGAAAGATCGTGGCTTCGCTCGGTGAAGGACGCTGCCGTTCCGGGAAGATGAGCAACAACGGAAAGGTCGTGTTTTATAGCTGTGACCGGAAAGATTACATCGTCGCAATCGACACAAAAACGCTGAAAGTGATCGGCAAGATCAAGGTGCCCAAAAAGAGCCGGCCCTTTAACATCACTTTCCGCGCGGACGACAAGTACGCCTACGTGGGCCTTCTTCGCATAGGCAAGGTCGGGGTGATCGACGTCGATCAACTGAAGTTGGTTAAAACGCTGAAGTCCGGAAAGCGTACAAACTCGACCTACATCCATCCGTATGTGCCTCTTGCCGTGGTGACAAACGATGGCACGGAAAATACGGTTTCGGTCTTGGACATAAACAAGAACGAGATTATTTACACCATCGAAACGGACGGGAAGGGCACCCACAACGCCGCCTGGTCGGCCGATGGGCGTTTCATGGTGGTAAGCAACCGCCTGGGGGACTCCGCTACGGTTCTTCGCTACGATCCCTCCGATGGAAAAATCAAAAGAGTGGGGAAGGCGAAAATTGGGTTTGGAGCGAACGGCGTTCAGTGGGCACCTTATTTTTCGGGCGTGAAATTTTTGACGAAAACGAATTATAAATCGGCCAAAAATTAAGATTGGCCGGCGTTGGGGGGGCGCCTGAGTAGGGCGGCCCCTCCAGGCGTGGCTGTTTGGGTTTTGCGGATTGAGCCGGCATCGCGCCGTCTACAGCGGGAGGAAAATCATAATGGCTGAAAATTGGAAAATGACGCGCCGGGTCTTTATGTGCTCATTGGCGCTGGCCGGAGCGGGAGGCGCCCTGGGCATTTTGGGAGGGGGCGTCCGAAATGCCGTGGCGATTCCTGCCCTGGGAGGAATTCAAAAGGCCAAAGATCCGAAGAATTTATCACTACACGAGAAAAGCCATTTGCCGGATATCCAACTTCCGCTCATCGCCGAGGACGGGTCGAACGTTCCCATCATTATCGATATGCATCATGAGCAGAAATCGGCCGACTACATCAAAACCATCGAGATTTTCAATTTCAACGACCCGGTGATCAGCAAGGGCATCTACCATTTCACACCGGCCACCGGTCAGGTCCATTTTTCGACTCAGCTTCGGATGAACGGCGGCGACGCGAACGTATACGTTGTGATCGAATGCACGAAACATGGCAAGTGGGTGGCGCATAAGTCCCTGAAAGTTTCCGTCGGCGGATGCTGAATAACAAAACTGGAAAGGCATAAGTATCATGGCGAAAGCGGAGAAAAAGCCCAAGGTTCTTTTTACCCCCGACGAATTATTCGAGATGCGCGAGGCGGAGGAGGATCAAATCGAGGAAGAGAAGAAATACAAGATGCAAAAACCGCGGATGCGCATCCCCCGGAAAATCGCAAAGGGCGATATTATTCGGGTTCAGGTGAAGATCAGCCACCCGATTCGGACGGGACTTCGGTTTACGCCGATCGGCACATTTGTGCGCGGGCGGGCGCCGTTTTACATCCGTCTTGTCGAGGTGTTTTACGGTGGCGAATTGGTGACCAAGCTGGAGCCGAATTCGGCGACGAGCGACGATCCTTTATTAGGTTTTCATCTGAGAGCCGATAAAGAAGCGCCCATTCGGATTGTGTTTACCAATCACCGCGACGATCAATCGGAAGTTTCAAGGATGGTGAAATTCACCGCCAATTAGGGGAACCGCACGCCCTCCCGGCTTTCGCTAGGAGGGCGGATGATGGCGACGGAAGGAGGGTTGCATGTACCGTGTCAGGCAAGGATTTTTAAATTATTTGATGCTGCCGGTAGCGGTTTGGATATCCCTCGCCTTCATTTCATCGGCCTATGCTGTCGAGCCTCCAAACGAGTTTTATTTCACGGTCCGGGTGGAGGGTGAATTCAGCCAGGTCGTGGCCGACTTGAAGAAAGCGATTCGCGTCAACAATTTTTTTGTCGGTGAAATGACGAATGTCGATACCGGCCTGAAAAAACGTGGTGAGCTGAAAAAGGTAGGCGTCGCGCACTACAAAATTATCGGGTATTGCAACCTGAGTCTCGCCGGGCAGGCCCTCCGTATTAATCCCAATATCGGGGTGTTCATGCCTTGCAGGCTTGCCGTATACCAGAAGACGGGCTCGAAGGAGGTGATCGTCGCCGCGATGCGTCCCACCTATATGGCCCGTGTTTTTAAAGACCCCGGGGTAAAGAAAATGGCAGAGGAGGTGGAAAAAGTCCTTCTCCGCATACTCGATGCGGTTCAGTTCTAATTGATTGGAGAGGCGCCGCCGAGCGAAGTTATGGATATTGAATACTGGCCTGATATGCGAGACGTGAACAGCGAAAATTATTTTTTGAAAATAAAAAGCCGCCTGGCAGTTTTGATTATTACAGGAATTTCCGCCTTTTTGATTTTTTCCGCGTTTCTTTTTTCCGTCCCTGCTGCAAACCCTCATACCCATTCGAAATCGATGATTCGCTACCGCGAATATTCCCGGTGGGCTTTTGAGGCTGCCTCCAGGGAAAACAAGCCGGTTCTAATGGTTATGAGCGCCGTTTGGTGCAGTTGGTGCGCGAAATATAACCGGGGCGCATTGAGCGATTCGAATGTCATCAATTATCTCAATAATTATTTTATCAGCGTCTTCGTTGATATCGATCGCCGCGTGGACTTGAAACGCAAATACGTCCGGGGGATTCCGACAACAGTGGTTTTCTCCCCGAAGGGGAATGTAGTCCGGTCGTTTTCCGGAGTCTTAAAAGGGAAAGATCTTCTCTGGTTTCTCAAAAAAGCGCGCAAAGAAGCCCTTCGAGCCGTATCGGCGCCCGAAAAAGCAATGACGGCCAGCGCGGGAGCCACTGAAATCCTGAACCGCAAGGAGTTGCTCCGGGAAGTCGATGAATACTTGGAAAAATTTTTCGATAAGCGGTACGGAGGATTCGGCGAGGTGAAAAAATTTCCCCGGGGATGGGTTCTCGCTTATTTGATGGATCGGTACGACCGCGATCGAAATAAGCGGCACTTGGAAATGGTTTTGAAGACCATCGAAGGAATGCTTGGCGGCCTCTACGATCCGGTTGAGGGTGGATTTTTCCGCTACGCAACGAAGCGCAATTGGGGAGCTCCCCGGACCGAAAAAATTTCTGCCGTCAATGGAGCTCTCTTGCCGGCCCTTTACCGGGCCTCTTCCGTATCCGGTAACCGGCGATATCGTCGGGCAGGCAGCCGGACCGCGAAATTCATAATAGATCGCCTTTACGACCGGAAAGCCGGTGGTTTTTTCGGGAGTCAATCGGCCCGGGGAAAGTACTACAAGTTAGATGCCGCGGGCAGGAAAAATGTGCCCCCTCCTCCCTTAAACCGGACCAAGTACACCGCATGGAACGCTCAAGTGGTATTGGGTCTCATTGAGGCGGCCCGTATCATCCGATCATCTCACTGGAAAGAAGAAATTCTCCGAACCATGGATTTTATGCGGCGCGATTTGCTGACGGACGAAGGAGTTTGGAATGAAGAGAGCTCCCGGAACAGGAGCGCTCCTCTACTGGGGCAGCTGGAGAGCAATTCATGGGCGGCGCTCGCGTTTGTGGAGGCCTACATCGCCTACGGGCGAGCCGAAGATCACCTGGCGGCCCGGCGGATTATCGAATATTCGATCCGGTGGCTGTTTGATCGGCAAAGCGGTATTTTCATCGAATGGAGAAACCCACAACCGGAGCTTCTCCGGCGGGGGGAGGATATATCCACCGAGGCGCCGATAGATTTGAACGGTGTCATGGCTCTGGCGTTGTTGCGGCTGGGTCGCCACGAGAGAGACGGGCGTTATATCGGCATCGCCAAGAGGGTGCTTAATAAATTTATTGGCAAAGCAATAAAAGACCTCCGTGCCGGGGACGCATGGGACGATGACGGGAGGATATTGGCGCGGGTGATTTTTGTTTTACGGGCTTACGATTTGTTCCTGGAGCGTGCTTGAAGGTTGGCTGGAGCCGGATTCGAGGCCGTTTCCTCAGATGCGGCGGAAACGCGGAAGTTCATGGAGGAAAAGATGCATAGGAATTTTTATCGAATTTTAAAAAAATTATTGTACTTCATTTTAGCGGGCGTGATTCTATCGGGCTCGGCCGCCTGGGCGGCGGAAAAATATTATTACGACTGGACCGCTCCGCCGGAGATCGCCTCCATGAAAAATCCATATTCCGGTAATCCGGGCGTTCGAAAAGAGGGAGGGGCCGTTTATCAGAAATGGTGCCTCCGTTGTCACGGGCGCAAAGGAGACGGCGAGGGGAGCAGTTCGCTGAGCCTCCGGATACCGCCGGGGGATTTTACGGACAAAAAACGAATGAATGCACAGACGGATGGGACGCTGTTTTGGAAGGTGCGCGTTGGCAGGGGCGAAATGCCTCCGTGGCAATTGATTTTAAGGAAAGAGGAAATCTGGAAGGCCATCGGGTTCATCCGGAAATTCTCGAAATAAGGCGCCTCATGGAGAACAGATGCGTTTGCCGGGCACGAGCGAGATGGACCTGCCGCTAGCTATGAGAAAGCCAATAAAGCTCGGCGGGATTGTCCTGGTGGCATTGTTGGCGCATTCAGTGGAGGCGGAGGCCGCGCCCCGGGCACCGGATTCCGCAAAAGCGTTTCGACACTACTGTGCCGCTTGTCATGGGCCGGGAGGCCGGGGCGACGGTCCAAACGCCCAGTTTCTCGACCCGCCGCCCCGCGACCTGACCCGGCGGCGCTATATGCGCCGCATCACAAAGGGCCAAATTCGCCGGGTGATACGCGATGGCGGCGCGGGGACGGGCCGGTCGGCTTTCATGCCGCCTTTCGGCAAGACGATTTCTGCTGGCTTGATCGACGAGCTCGCATCCTATGTAAAGGCGTTTTCAAAGCGGGAAAAAATGGACCCGCCCAGGGAAGGCAGGGCCCAAAAAGGAAAAAGGCTCGTTGGAGAGTTGGGATGTACGGGATGCCACAAAATTCCTGGACTGCCTCAGCAGCGGGTCGGCCCGAATTTGAGCAATACCGGCTCGAAGCTGCGGAGGCGGTGGCTTGTCGAATTTTTGCTATCGCCGAAAAAAATTCGGCCTGCTGGCTACATTCCGCTGACGGCATCTCGAATGCCGGATTTTCGTCTTGGGCGAATTGAAGCCGAGGCGCTGGTCGAATACCTCATGAGTTTGAAGGGAAACCGCCCTGTGCCGAAAAGACGCCTATTAACTGCCGGGGACCCCCAAAAGGGGGCCGATCTTTTTCAAAAGAGCGGATGCGGCGGCTGCCACCGCATTGGCCAGCGCGGGGGGCGCTTGGGGCCCAGTATTTCTATCGCCTCTGCCCGCTTGAAGCCGGATTGGACAGTGCGGTGGCTCCTGAACCCGCAGGCCATCGATGAGAAGACGATGATGCCCAATTTCGCTCTCAAGACCAGTGACGCAAGGAATCTTGCCGCATATATCGCGGGCTTTACAAAAAGTGGCGGCTCGCCAGTGAGAGGCGCGCTGGACCGCGTGAAAGTTCAAAAAGGAAAAAAACTTTTCTCGAATTTGGGATGCTGGGGATGTCATCGAGTAGATGGATTCTCTTCGAAAGGGAAAAAGAAAACTGGCCCCGATTTACGGAGTGAGGGAGTCCGTGTTCAGAAGAGATGGCTCCTTTCGTTCTTGAAGGCTCCCTACCGCATACGCCCTCGTCTCGCAGGGAGGATGCCCAATTTTCGCCTGACCTCCGCCGAAGCCGGAGCGGTGGCAACGTTTCTGGGCACCCTGAAAGGTCCGCCCCTTTCTTCTCCGGTGGGGGATGCGCGGCCCTTGGACAATTCTCCGAAACGGTTGCGGGAAGCGCGCCGATTGATGGGAAAAAAGATGCTGGGGTGCGTTTCGTGTCACTCTTGGGGAAGCTCCAGGCCCGAGGGGGATCCTAACCGGTGGGGTCCGGATTTATCCAAGGTCAACGAGCGGCTCCGGCCCGTTTGGGTGGCGGCGTTGCTGGCCTCTCCCCAGCGAGTTCAACCGGGGACGGATATGCCCCAATATTTCCCCGAAGAAGATGAGTTGCCACGGGAGATTGCCGGGGGAGATCGGGGCCGGGCGATTGCCATGCTTCGCGATCTCTTGATGTTGCCGGCAAAGTCTCTTCCCCGGGATGTCAGGAGGTAGGTGTGAGTTCGTATTTTTCCCGCCGGAAATTCTTGGCCGCGGCCGCCTCGAGCGCCGGTGCCTATCTCGGGGGATGCCCTCCCTGGGCGGGCGCCTCCGAGAGGCGGACCGCCAGGGTGCTTTTCACCGGCGACAGCCATGGGCACATGAAGCCTCTCTACCACCGGGAACCCGAGGGTACCGATTTTCTCCGAAAGTCCGGAATCGAACCGGGGAGTGAGATGGCCTACCTCACCTCCCATACGGAGTTCGTAAGGCAGGCGAAAAAATTCGGGAAAGCCGGGGGGATTGCTCATGTGGCGGCGCTCATTCGGAAAGAACGCGCCCGGGCGCCCGAGCGCACCTTGGTGCTCGAAGCTGGGGACGCCTGGTATGGCTCTGCCATCGCCATGTTTACTGATGGGCGCGCCCCGCTCGAGGCGATGAATGCCATCGGGTATGACGCGATGACCCTGCACTGGGAGTTCAACTTGGGGCGAGAGACCTTGATGAAGCGCATCAAGGAAGCGAAGTTTCCCGTTCTCGCCCAGAACCTGGTGGACAATGATTTCGAGGATGTCGTTCTCAAACCCTTTACGGTGAAAAATGTGGGCGGGGTGCGCGTGGGGATATTGGGCCAGGCCTACCCGTTCAGTACGCTCACCACCGAGGACCCGGCGTTCACCCGGGGCTGGCGGATGGGCTACCGCTTCAGGGCCCTCCGGAAGCACGTCCGCTTCATGCGGAAAAAGATGAAGGTGGACCTGGTTATCCTCCTCTCCCACATGGGGCTTCCGCAAGATATTGCTTTTGCGAAAAACCACCCCGAATTCGACGTCATCATCGGCGGGCATTCGCACGATAATATGGTGCGCCCGCTTCGAGTGGGCCGGACAGTGATCGTTCACGCCGGATCGCACAACAAGTTTGTCGGGGACCTCACTATGACGGTCGGCCAAAAGGGGCTGGAGCGAGCGGACTACCGCGTGCTTCCTGTGCTGGCTGAGAGAATTGAGGCCGACCCGGCGGTGTC
>DNYS01000255.1:0-6800 GCA_003506735.1 Nitrospinota bacterium | reverse complement strand
ATCGTGGCGAAACATTATGCGCCGTATGAAAAATCACTGAACGAGGTTGTGGGCTCCACCGAGACGCTACTTTATCGGCGCGACACCTGGAAGAGCACGACGGATCAATTTATTTCCGATGCCTACCGGAAGATTGCGGATGCCGATATGGGCCATTGTCCGGGATGGCGGTTTGGATCCTCGATTCTTCCAGGAGAGATTCGCCGTGAGGATGTTTATGACGCCATGAAGGGAACGCCGAGCAATCTTTTCGTTCCCAAGCTCAGGGGAAAACGCATCGTTTCATTATTCGAGGATATTCTGGACAACGTTCTCAATCCGGACCCGCTGCTTCGGCTGGGCGGAGACCTGTTTCGCTTCTCCGGGATGCGGGTCCGCTTCCGGCGGAAGGGACCCAAGGGAAGGCGGGTCATCGGCGTGGAGAAGGATGGAAAGCCCCTGGTCCCCGGCAGGTTTTATTCGATCGCCACCTCGGGCGGCCGGATTCAGAGGATTCCCTTCAGGATGGGTGACACGGGGCGGGTCGCGGCCGAAGAGCTGATCGGGTTCATCAAGGAAAACTCCCCCATCCGGGTGGGGTTGACGGACAACGTGGAAGAGGTAAAGGCTTGAACCGCGTTCGGGATTAGGCTTAACGATAGCGCATAAACATTTTTTGGATACGCGCCATGACATCGCCGTTTTCTATTTCACCAGAGAGTTGGCGCCGAATGCAGACTTCCATGCCGGTCGTTAAAAGGAGCGCCGAGACACGATCGAGGGCCCGCGATGCGGCTGAGAGTTGCTGCATGATTTCTTCGCAGTCCCGGTCCTCCAGGATCATCTCGCGCAGGCCACGGGTTTGTCCCTCGACCTTCTTGAGGCGGGTGGTGATGTTTTTGACGAATTCCTTCGGGAACCCAATTTCGGATATCTGCATTTTCAGTCCTTTAAATGGCGAAGAGGAGAGCAATCTATCCGGGACCGTTGTTTATTGTGATTTTTTTCATCAAATTTCAACCGATTTCAAATTTTCAGTTCGCCCCATGCTGCTGCTGCCATGACGATAAACGGCATTCTCAATAGAAGTACTATGTATTTTTCTGTTAAAAACCGATTTTTCCATATTCATAATGTCCTATTTATACCATATAGCGTATCAATATACTATGGGGGGGTATTGAAATATTTCTTTGGTCCCCGTTGCGGAACTGGACTTTTCTACGTAACTATTTGATAATATGTTGATTAATTAGAATTTTTTCATGTATGAGGCCGATGGAATTACTCCTTGCGGGAGGGTTGCAATGAATAAAAAGAGAGGAGGCGATAAATGTATTGACAGGGTTCCGATGGCAAAGTAGAATTATATACTCTACCCAGTATAGCAGTATTCAGATAGGAGTTCAGTATGGAGTTACCGGTGGCTGACCAAGAGTTGGATTGCCAGGGGCTTCTTTGCCCTGTCCCGATTATTAGGACATCGAAAACTGTCAAGCAAATGGAGGTGGGCCAGGTTTTGAAGATGGTGGCCACGGATCCGGGGTCGATGCCGGATATGGAAGCATGGGCGAGACAAACGGGGCACGAACTCCTCAGCGCATCGGAGGAGGAAAAAGTCTACACCTTTTACATTCGTCTGACGAAATAGGCCCGATCGCTGCGCCAAAGGAGATAGAGATGGGTGTCGATGAGCAAACCTTGCTCGACCCAAAGCTCCAGGAATATATTGATCGAAAAATTAAGGATGGGGTTGCCGAGGCGCTGGCAAGCCAACCCAAAGAAGAGAAAACTCCGCGTCTTGCGATGGTGGCATCCAAGGGCACTCTGGATATGGCCTACCCTCCCTTCATTCTCGCCACCACTGCGGTGAGTCTGGGATGGGAAGTCGGGATTTTCTTTACTTTTTACGGTCTGGATATCCTGCACAAGGATCGCTATAAATCGCTGAAAGTGGGTCCCATCGGAAACCCGGCGATGCCGCCTCCGATTCCTGCGTTGCCTTTCCTCAAGGTACCGAATCTGATCTCCGCCCTTCCGGGAATGACTGCGGTGGCGACGGCAATGATGAAAAGCTGGATCGCCAAGGCAAAAATTCCCACGCTTCCGGAAATGATGGAAATTTCCATGGAATCCGACGTGCGGATGTTCGCCTGCGGAACCACAATGGGAATGATGGGAGTTGTCGAGGAGGACTTGATCGAAGGTTGCGAGGTATGCGGGGCGACGACGTTCCTTGATTATGCCTCATCCGCCAATGTGAGCATGTTTATTTAGGTGTGGAGAGTTTCGTGAGCGAAGACGAAAAAAGCATCCTGTATGTCCAGACGAGTGGGGTGGAGGAGCCGGGCCGAACACCACCAGCTCCAGATCAATATTTTTCGCGCCGACGCCCTTAAAAATGTTCTTGGCGTTTCCCAGAACGAACATGGCGTGCTTCCATCTTGGATCGTTCAACTGCAGAATCATCTTGTGCTTTTTCGAGTTGTGCGCCGTGTGACCGGCAACCGCCATCTTTACCCCGATCCCCGCGACAAAAAGACCCGCGACGGCCACAGCCATGCCTGCTTTCAGAAAATTTTTCTTGCTCAATCCGCTCATCATTTCATCGTCTCCTTTTTTTCCGAAAAAAATCCCGCACCGCAATCCGGATGCCGGGTTCACGAAGCCCGGTTATTTGAGCGCCATCGGCGACAACTCCGCCCCTGTCGCGGGCACAAAGTGATGCTTGGCGTAGGCGGCTTTCGCCGCCGGGGTGGCCAGCCATTTCAGATAGGCCTCGGCGTTGGCCCGGTTGCGCCCCTCCGTTACCGCCCCGATGGCGTAGTTGACCTTGGCCGCCAGGTTGTAGGGCGCCGGAATTTTGACGCCCTCGACCACCTTGCCCGTTCTCTGGGCATGCAGAATTTCGGTGACCCAGACGATACCCGCGTGTGACCGGCCATCCAGGATCCGCTTGGCCGGCTCCCGGTGGTGAACCTGGGTAAACCAGGTCCGGTTGTTTCCGGCATCGCACGCGAAGCAGGTCTTCCCGTTCGAGATTTTCATGAACAGATCGTTGCCGCCGTAAATCTTCCACATCGCCGAGATGTAGAACTTCGCGATGCCCTCGGTCGTCAGGTTCGGGTGCGAGTTTTTAATCCCAGGCTTGATGAAATCGAGAGGGGATTTGATCCTCTTCGGGTTTCCCTTGGCACCATGATTTCGAGCTTGTTATGTAGATAAAGCCTCGAATGGGTCATCAACCCCTTTTTGGCCAGCCGTTTGAGATGCTTGATGTTTACGCTGGCGTATATATCCGGGTAGGGAGGAACGGTGACTCCCTTGAAGACACCGCCTCCCCGGAGGATTTGCCTGAGGATCAGCCCCGGCGGGAGGGTTTCCACGAAAACTTTTTTTCACGCCGGGATGGGTTTTTTGAAACGCGCCGATGACGTCACCCATCGCCATGAACTGATTGCCCGCCAGGTAGAGCACCAGATTCGCCCGAGAAATCTGCTTAACGGCCTTGACGCCCTGGGCGGTGACTTTTCCATTTTCGATAATCCGGAGATCGATCGCCTTGCCGGGTAGAATCTTGATTTTCTTCGCCGCGCCAGCCGGACCTGAAAATGCAAAAAGAGACAACATTGCGAAAATGGCCAGAGCCGCCGTAAAATTTCTTTTCATCATCTCCCAAATCTCCTTCTCGATTATCCCGGCCCGGGGCGATGTCCGGACCCCCATCCGGAGCGCGGCCCACAGCCGCCGAGAACATCTTTTTCTCAAAATCTTTGTTTTACGACCGATCGATTCAAACATTTTCGAGGCTGATAAATTCCTACGCCTCCGCCCGAACCATCGCGATATCCTTTAAAACTTGATCGAGTTCAATTCGCCCGCCAAGGTACCGCCGCCGAATTTTCCCATCCGAATCGATAAGGACCGTGACCATCGTATGCTCGACGAGCCCGCGCGCTTTTTTGGACACCTTGACGCCATAGGATCCCCAAACGGGGCGAAGTTCCGCCTCTGTACCCGTGAGGAATGTCGATACGCTCAGGTCGGCGCCGTAGCGCTCGGCGTATGAGAGGAGGACGCGGGGCTTGTCCACTTCCGGGTCCGTGGCGATAAATAAAAGCCGCAGGTTACGCCTTCCCGCCTTCCGGTCGCGCCGAAAAACGGACATCATGTCCGCCGTAACAAAGGGACATAAATCGATGCAGGTCGTATAAATAAAACTGAGCAAAACAATGTTTCCACGAAAATCCGACAGCGCCACGCGCCTGCCGTCCTGCGCCGTCAGGCGAAAGGGGGGGGCATCCCGGTTTATCTCGGCCGGCCTGGCCTTGGCATCGCCAGGGCCACGGTGCGCGGCGGCGTAGGACGAAAAGGTTATGAGAAACGCCGCAAGAACAAAGAGAATCAAACGCATTATCTTTTATCTCCCCATTTCGTACGGAGATAATGGACGACATTGCGGAGCTCATTCTCATCGATGGCCGGAGAGAAGGCGGGCATCATTCCCTTGCCCTCAGTGAGAAAACGAAGAAGCTGCCAGTCGTTCCTCTCCCGGACCGAGGCCCGAAGGTCGGCCGGCGGCGCCGGAAACCGTTTGGACAGGAAGGTTTCGCCCTTGCCGTCCGATCCGTGGCAGGTGGTACACCGGCTGAGGTAAATATCCCGCCCCCGTTTCAACTCCTTGGAGCCGTATGGTTCATCCAAAAGTTCAAACGTGAAAACAATTCGAATCGGCCCGCTTCCATTCGGAACGCCTTCCCGGAGGAAGAACTCGCTTTCAAATTCCTGCTCCTCTCCCGGATCCATCGTAATGGTGAACTGGAGCCCACATTCAAGGGTGGGCAAATAGCGAATCATCTCGGGGGGATCGAATTTGTGACGGACGAGAACCGTCCGCTGGCGGGAGGCAAGACTCTTCAGCCGAAATACCCCGCGAACCGCTTCTCCCGGGATGACGAGCAAACTCTCCTTCTCCGGCCTCAACTCCCAGGGAACACCATTTGTTTCGCTTCCGAAACGGATTTCGATTGGTCTCTGCCCCACGCCTTCGGCGCCCAGACGCGCTTTACCTTCGTAGAGATTTAAAAGGATGAAAAGGACCGCCAGAATCATCCAAAACGGCGGACAAACGATTCGCTTTCGATAGCTGCTCGGGGTCCATACCCAACGCCCGGATTTCATGGGAAGATCTCCATGCCGCTTGGTTTGAAATTGATTCTCATCTTATCAAAATAGACCACATTAGGCAGAAACTATGCTTCAATGCCCAGCCCATCAAATAGACAGCACAACGGCCAGGGGGGGGATGCTCCCCGGGTCTCATTTTTGCTTCAGTGATAATCGATAACCGGATATAATGGCCCGTTTATCGCCTTTAGGCGGGAATACAACGGCTCCCGGAAGCCCTCCAGCCATTTGCCAGCAATTGGCTGGATTTCCATAGGGAAATTCACCAACAGAAAATCGGCCCTGGTTGCCGCCGGCACAATGAAAGAGAGCTTCCAAATCACGATAATTGCAAATACTATACTCTCTAGTGTATTCAAATAGATAGGTATTGTCAATTACTTCCATGCTGCCTATGCATTAAAATACATACTTTCAATTATTTATGTGAAAATTAGATTTGCCCGCTTCTGCCCAGGGTGGTGATTTGAATGAACATCAGCCATTTCAGCAGTCCCTATTCCCCATTTATAAATGGAAATATCCTCTACCTTAATTTTAAGGGAGCCCCCATTTTCAGGAACTGGGATATCCATGCGCCAAATAACGAGAAATAAATTTCTGTCATTATTCTTTTTTTTTATGGCGCTCCAAAGGGATTGTGGCCATTTTATTCATTGTTGCAGTTCCCTCTATTCCTCATTTCATAGACAAGAAATAATTTTGACCGTCGGAATCTGAATCATGCGGCTGGGCCACAATTCCCTGGTCTCCCGCCCTCATTCCGAAACCCGTAATATATTTTTATACCAGGGGGGGTATGGTGAATATCGATTTGGGTTCCTGCTATTCCAGTTTACTCCGCAAAAACTCCATCCACCGTAATGCTGCATGAGAGATAAGGCAATATTCACGGCGGGGCCCATTTCGCTCATCCTTCGAGATTACTTTTTGCCGTTAGCAATTCGATGCCGGTCCCGTTGTAAGGGGACAGGGATGTTCTTCGGCTCGGGAACTCCCGGCCCAGGTGCTGAATGCGGTCTTGTCTGGTTGTAGTAAGGAGACCCAACAATTGAGAATTCGCCAAAGATGGCCCCCGGTCAGTGGAATAATATGATCCAGGCATTCTCGCCGCGTCGATCCGATCAAATATCCCCGGCAAAACATTCATTTTATGGGGGGAGTAAATATTTACGGAGCACTGGGGCATGTCAGCCTATCGAGTGGTCCTATTATGGTAGAATCACTTCATCCAAGGAACCAACCGAGAAATGTCGGTTTTAGAGGAGCGGAATTCCATGTCCGGGTCCGCGCATCCACAATTGGTGGTATTCGATTCGGAATTCGAACTCCTGCGGTTCGAGCTCGATGGGGGGGTGGGGTACGTCCTCCTGGGGGACATAGACTTCAATGGCGCGGGACGCATTTTCGAGGCGTTTGAAGCCCACCCGGGCCTGAGCGGTTTGGTGGAGTTGATGATGGAAGAGGCCGAGCTGGCTGATGGCCTTTCCGTCACACGCTTGGTGGACGCTGTGCGCTTGTTGATGAACCGCCACGAGCGGGTGCGCCTGATCCGCTCTCCCCAGATGCTCGCTCATTCCTTCTACCGGCTGGGGATGCTCACGGAAGGAACGCGCCTGGAGCTTATCGAGCCG
>DNYS01000114.1:21528-21662 GCA_003506735.1 Nitrospinota bacterium | reverse complement strand
CCTTCGCGCCGCCAGGCGTGAGCACCTTGGCAATTGTGGCCAGGATGTGGGCGAAAACAACGAATAGATTCTCCATGGCGGGCGAGGTTAGGTGAGCTCGCTCCCAAGAGCAAGGCGAGGAATTGCTTGATTTC
>DNYS01000114.1:3821-21425 GCA_003506735.1 Nitrospinota bacterium | reverse complement strand
GGTAGAATTACTAATTCGCCATGCACAGGTTACCCCCGGTTCCGGGCAGGAGCCGCACTGGAACGGATGGCCTTGAATACCGATTCCGGGGTGAGAGGCAGGCGGTTCAGGTATGGGTTCCCCGGATCGCGGATGGCATCGGCGATCGCGTTCGCCACCGCCGGCGCCGTCGGGATGAGGGGGACCTCTCCCGCCCCCTTTGCTCCATAGGGGCCCTCCGTATCCGTGCACTCCACGATGAGATTCACCACATCCACCGAATCCAGGCTGGTGGGAACGTGCATGTTCTCGAATCCTGCATTCAGGAGATGGCCACCCTCATGCGGCAGCTCCTCGGCCAAGGCGAATCCCAATCCCTGAGCGATGCCCCCCTCGATTTGACCCGACAGGGAAAGGGGGTTTATGGCGAACCCCACATCCTGGGCGCTGACGATTCGGACTACCCGGACTTCTCCCGTTTCCATGTTGACATCGACCTCCGCCACTTGGGTGGCGAATTCGGGGCCCGGTCGGGAGGGCTCGGGATGGCCTTCCACATTCGCCGGGTCATGGGGCGGGTTGACCCCCCGGTACGCGCCCCGGCCCGTTGGCGGCCCCTCGCCCGACCAGACCGCGGCGTTCGCCGCCTCGGCCAGACCAACCGAGCGCCCGGGTGCCCCCCGGACGGCAATGCGCCCACTGGTGATTTCGAGATCCTCGGGAGAGGTTTCCAGCATGCTCGCAGCCTGATCCAATATTTGATCACGAGCGTCCTCCGCCGCCCGGCGCACAGCGTGGCACATATTAAATGTAGTGCGGCTTCCTGCCGAGATAGCATCGAATGGGGTCGTTTCCGTGTCCGCGATGCGGACATGGACCGCGTTTATCTCGGCCCCAAGCACCTCGGCCGCCACCTGGGCGATGAGCGTGGCCGCTCCGGTGCCCAGGTCCGAGCAGCCGGCTAAAACGGCGATGCCGCCGTCCTCGTTTACCTTGACCACTGCCCCCGATGCCCCTCCGCCGGTGGGGTAGCGGGCGCAGGCGATTCCGAATCCCCGGCGAATTATATCGGGACCTGGGCCGCGCGGTTCCCCCGCCGATTTATCCCGCTGCTGCCAATCGATGGCCTCCGAAGCGCGTTCCAAGGTTTCGCGAAGACTCACGCTTTGAATCCGCGTTCCGGCGGGATCGGTATCGCCCTCCCGCATGGCGTTCATGAGGCGCAGTTCCAATGGATCGATATTCAGTTTATGCGCGATTTGATCCATATGGCGCTCGCAGGCGAATGCGACCTGGGGAACTCCCAGCCCCCGGTAGGAGCCGCTCGGGGGGAGGTTCGTGTAGACGAGAAAAGATTCAATCTCTGTATGCTCGATGCGGTAAGGCCCCGTGCAAGTGTAGGAGGATTTTCCCAGAACGGCAGGCCCCGACATGCAGTAGGCGCCATTGTTCGAAACCAACCGCACCTGCCGGGCGATAAGGCGGCCGTCGTTGTTTACCCCGGAGCGGAAGTGCATCGAGTAGGCGTGTCGGGGGTTTCCGGTGAGGGTATCCTCCTCGCGGGTCAGCGTCAGCCGCACGGAGCGGCCCGTCTTCCGGCTGAGGAGAACCGCCACCGCCTCAATCAAGTGCTGGGATTTGCCGCCGAAGGCGCCGCCCACATGGGTGCAAATGACGCGCACCGCATTCAAAGGGATTTTGAGGATCTCCGCCGTGAGGGCGCGGACGACGAAGGCAGCCTGGGTGGGCGTGCGAACTATGGTGATTCCGTTTTCCGTTGGTTCGGCGACGACGGCCCGCGGCTCCAGATAGCCTTGATGGACGCGGGGGGTATGGTAGGTGTCCTCGATGATGTGGTCGGCTTGGGAGAATCCCCGCTCCACGTCTCCAGAGTGAACCCGAATCCGGGCCGCCACGTTGCCGTAGCGGATGCTCCCTGGAAACGCGGGATAAGATTCCAGTTCCTCGTGAATGAGAACAGCCCCTTCGGCCATCGCTTCTTCTGGGGTCAGCAGAACGGGAAGCGGTTCATATTCCACTCGAATGCGCGAGATGGCTTCTCGCGCGGCATCATGGTTTTTGGCCGCCACGGCGGCAATTCGCTCACCCGCATAGCGAACCCGGCCTGATGCGAACAGGGTTTCGTCCCGGATCATACGGCCGTAGCGCCCCCCCGGCACATCCCCGGCTGAAACCACGGCCAGAACTCCGGGGACTTTCCGGGCGCGAGAGAGATCGAGATTGCGGATACGGGCGTGTGGATAAGGGCTCAGGAGAAGATGCGCCACCAGGCAGCCCTCCGGGCGCCAATCCTCGCCAAAGCGCGCTTCTCCCGCCACCTGTTCGGCCGAGTCGATTCTGGGAATTGGTTTTCCGACGATGCGATATGCCATGGTTTTTTCATTTCCAAGAGACTGCTGAAAAAGTCCCAAAGTGAGCTTCTCCGGACCGATAAAATATCCAATAGTAGCAAATTATATAGAAAAGCTTCTATTATGATATGATTTTGGGGGGAATATCTCTTGCCGAATGCCTCCTAGAATAGTTTTTCAGCGGTCTCTCTAATTATCTAAGTAACGGTTACCGAAAAATATAACTCTTTTACGCTTGGCTTAAAACCGGGCGTGGGGCGGCGGGGTAGAAAAAAATCGCCTATTTAAACATACTTGGATCACAAAAGGATGCCCGGCAGAGCGAAAACGCTCGGATTCGCGAAATTGTTCTTTATGAAGCTTGAATTTGGCAGTTCCGTAAGGAAGGCCAGCCGTTGCCCTATAGAGCATACTTAAAGTAGGTTGGTTGCGGAAAATCGCCACTTTTTTTCCATCTATTCCGGGAGGTTCCATGCGCCAGGATCTGCAGCTTCTCCAGGGAGCGATAGATACCCACAGCCACACCTCGCCCAGCCTCTTCCCGCGGGTATGCGATAACGTGGAGTATGCCCGTGCCGCCGCCGCAGCCGGTATGCGTGCGGTGGTGTTCAAGTTCCACCACGGCGACACTTCGGGGCGCATCCCGATAGTCCGCCAAATCGTGGGGGATGAGATCGAGGTCTATGGCGGGATCACTCTGAACAACCCCGTGGGCGGGTTCAATCCATTCGCCGTGGACACCGCCATCCGCATGGGGGCTAAGATAGTCTGGATGCCCACACTGAGCGCGAAGAACCATCTCGAAAAGCTCGGTGCCCCGCATTTTCCAGGCCAAAAGCAGGTGGGCAAGGTCCGCCTCCAGGAAAAGCCCCTGACCATCTTCGCCGATGATAAGCGGCGAAAAATTCTCCCCGAGGTCCGCACCATCTGCCGCCTCATCGCCGGAGCCGGCATCTGCCTCAGCACAGGCCATCTCGACCCCGGCGAGGTCCGTGCCCTCATCAAATTGGCCAAAAACGAGGGGGTGAAAAACATCATCGTCCAACACCCCGAATACATCGTGGACGCCACCATCGAAGAGCAAATCGAGTTCGCTCGCATGGGCGCCTTCATCGAACACCTGGCAATTTTTTGCTTTACCCACTGGGGGGCCTATCCCACAAAGAAGGACGGCCCGCCCAATTCGGTGATAGAGCAGGTGAAGATGATTCGGGCGGTCGGGCCGGGGCGAACCATTCTGGCCACCGACCTGGGGCAAATTCACAACTCCCCGCCCTGGGAAGGGCTCCGCGTGTTCATCCAGCTCCTGCTCGAACACAGTATCAAGCCCGCCGAGATCGACGCAATGATCCGCCGGAACCCGGCAAAGATACTCGGCCTTCGGGCCGCTCCCAGAAAAAAATCGAAATAGTCGGGAAGAGACGGAGGATGCCCCGCCGTCGCACGGGATTCCGCATCCAGGCCTCCTGTGCATGGCGATTCCTAATTAAGCGGCCTTGAGTGTATGAAACAGACATCGACTAAGTGAATTCCACGTATAATTTCCCTAGCCTGTGTGCTCCGCAAAAATTAGATCCTGTGGGTGGTGAATTGTTAACTATGCGAAGATGGGAGCACAGCCAACCGTGATGTGCGCCTTGGGCCAAGAAGGGTAGCTAAAAATCCGATAAAGAGTCGATCCTGGGGTGTGAGATTGGGTGCCCGTAGCCGGGATCGGTTGATGACGAGAAGTTGCTGCTTTAAGAGGAGGTTTTCGGAGACGAGAGCCTTTGCACCGCCAAGCATGAGCAGTTTGGCAATCGTGGCCAGGATGTGGGCGAAAACAACGAATAGATTCTCCATGGCGAGTGAGGTTAGGTGAGCTCACGCCCAAGAACAAGGAGAGGAAATGGTTGATTTCAGGTAGAATTACTAAATCGCCTTGCACAGGTGCTTTACTGCCAGATTGGACCCGTATCTGGAAAACCGCATTCATTCCATGAATTTCCTAAGAACATCATCGTGGGCCCGGTTCGTGCTGTGAATTCGGTCGGCGCCTGCGAACTTTTGCCATTCAATCCATGTCGAAATTGGGAGTGAAGATTCGATGGACCAGGACAAGGAACTTGAAATTCGGTTGGGTTTTTGGATAGGACGCTCGCCGCCGGGAGCGAATACCGGCTAGGCGGAAATCCCGAACAAGCGCGCGGCATTTTGCCCCTTGATGGCATCGCGCGCTTCCTCGTCCAATCCCGGAACTCGGTCGATGAAACTCACCGGGTCGCGCTCCGCGATGCCGAACGGATGGTCGGTTCCCAGAAAAATACGGTCCGTGCCCACAACCTCCGAGATGTAGCGGAGGGCCTTCGGGTCGTAGGTGATCGAATCGTAGTAGAGGCGGGGGAGGTAGGCCGAGAGCGGCTCGGCCGAGGTTCCCTGCGCCTGCCGGATATACTGCCGCCCGTGGTCGAAGCGTCCCTGGGTGAAAATGATCTGCCCGCCGCCGTGGGCGAGGACAATCCGAAGATTCGGATGGCGATCCAACACGCCGCCGAATATCAGGCGCGCCGTCGCCATCGTAGTCTCGGTTAGGAATCCGATCAGGTTAAACAGGTAGAAATCGTCCAGCCGCTCCCGGGCCGGAGGTTTAATCGGATGGATGAATACGGGAAGATCTCGACGCTCCACTTCGGCCCAAAACGGTTCCAGGTCCGGATGGTCCAGCTCCCGATCCCCGGCGCTGGCTCCAATTTCGATGGCTCCCATCCCGAGGTCGCCGCAGGCGCGGCTCAACTCCTCGAGGGCGAGGGCCGTGTCCTGCATAGGGAGGCTCGCCATCGCGGTGAACTGGCCGGGGTGCGTCCGGACCGCCTCGGCGATGGCCTCGTTCGTCATCTGCGCCATCGCATGGCCGAGTCGCCGGTCGCGATCATAGAACAAGAGCAGGGGAACCGCCGAGATCACCTGGTGATCGACGCCCATGCTGCTCATCTCGACAAGACGTGCGTCGATATCGTAGAAAGCGCGCGGAAATGGAAGAAAGCGGCCATCCACATAGATGGCGTCGGGGTCATCTTTGCCGCCCCTGAATTCCATCTTCCAGCGGTTGACGCCCCTTTTGATTTCCTCGACGAATTCCCGGGGAGCGAGATGCGCATGCATGTCAATATTCAAAACAAGTTCCTTTTATGAATGATCGCCTCTCACTCGTCCTTGCCTTTGGGGGGTGCGGCGGCGAATGGAGAGCCGGCCAGGCAGTGCCGGCCTTCGGCGTCCTGCCATATCTCGCCCCGGAGATGGAGATCCCCGAGAGCGCGGCTGACGGACTGAAAGGATTCGGACGAAAATTTCTCCGCCAATTCCGCGAAGTAGAGCGGTTCTTTTTCGATGGTCTCCCGGATGAATTCGGCCAGTGCTGCGATATCGGCTTCCGCCTCCTCCAGGGCGCTGCCGCGCTCATCCTCACCCAGATAGTCCGCGAGCTTTACTTGGTCCGCATACGCATAGGAAATCCGGTGATAGCGCTCGCTGGGGACATTTTCGGGAATGGTGGCGTCGATGCCGCACTTGGCCGTTGTCGGAACCCGGTCCACGAGCGGTTCGAGACTCGGATCGAGGGGCTTGCTCCGGGCGTCGGGAATCACGATGACATCGCGGTCGGCCTGGACACAGGTCGCGATGGCCCACTCCACGTCCATGCCGTCGAATACGTCGATATTCTCGTCCACGATGACGACGTGCTTCATGTCGGCGACGGAAAGGGCCGCCATGATGGCGTTTTTTCCGTCGCCCGCTTGCTTGCGGATCCCGATAACGGCATGCCAGTGGCAACAGCCTCCCGGGGTCACGTTGATCGCCCGCACCTGGATGCCGGCTTCCTTGAGAATTCGGCGGAGGGCGGCCTCGTAGATGGGAGCGCTGATCCAGATATTCTCCCAGGGCATATGCAGGCCGTAGTATATGGCGTCTTTTCGCATCGAGACTGCCTTGATTCGCACATGGGGGTTCCAGTGAAGACCCCCCATCAGGCGGGTGAATTCGCCGAACCGCCCCTCCGGCTTGGTCCAGCCGGTGGGAAGAATCTCCGCCTCGAGGACGATCTCCGAATCGGCGATGCAGGGCACGTCCACCGACTTGCAGGGGGCGAGGCGGACTGCCTCTCCCCGGATGCCTCCCGCGATTCCCATCTCGTTTGTCCCGATGGGCGCCTTGTAGAGGGATGCGATCAGTTCGATGGGATGGGTTCCGATGTTGATGGAAATGGGAAGCGGCCTGTTCTCGGCCAGCGCTCGCTCGGCGTATCTCCGCAGGTTGTTGGGGGTGACGATATCGATTCCGGTCAGGTTTTTTTCTTTGACCTGGAACCTGTAGGTTCCCGCATTGAGCCCGAACTCGGGGTCCTGGGCGAGGGTGACGCCGGCGGTGATCATGGGGCCGCCGTCGAATATGGAAAATAGGGGAACCGGAAGATGAAACAGGTCCACGTCGCCACCTTCCCGGAATATCTCCCGATGGGCGCCCCCTTCGATGAATTCCGGCTCCACCGGTTCGCTCAGGCCGCGCCGCACCAATGATTCGCACGCATCGAATTCGCAACCCATGGCTAGGGCGATGCGGTTCCGGCTGTTGGTAAGGCCCGACAATACCGGCATCTCGTATCCGGCGACGTTGTGAAAGAGCAGGGCCTTGTCGGCCTTGTCCACCAGGGTGGCGATATGGCGGATATCCACGGGCTTTTGAATGTCGAGGAGCTCGCCCGCTTCCCGCAGCTTATCGAGTAGAGATCGAAAATTGGCCGGCATGAATTCCTCCTCCGTCCGGCAGTGCGATCCCCCTGACCGGAATGAGAACAAAATGACGGGAGGGGCCGGTGAAGCCCCGTCCCAGTGAAACCCTCGTTTCGTTTTCCTGGCTGAATTTTTACTGTATCATCCTCCGGAATCGGACAACAATCTTGTATGGATGATCCTTTCGGTGAAAAAAGGGGCGGTCTGAACTCTCGGAGGTCGCTGTCCACCGGGAAACTGCGCGCAGGAGAGCGGCCCGGACGGGGGGCGGATTCCCCGCGCCGCCCCATGGCGCAGTTTCTTCATTCGCCCGTGGCTTGGTATTGTCATGGTCCTTGAAATACCGAATTTGATTCCGAAGCGGTTTGCCGTGAAATGGAATTGGAGGCCGATGGTGGCGGGCGAGACCATTTTATTTTCCGAAATGACCCCCGGGCCGGGTTGGGAGGATGAATTCAACGCCTGGTACGATTCCGAGCATATCCCTCTGCGGATGGCGGTCCCGGGGTTCCGGGGCGCGCAGCGCTATCGCCGGAAAGAGGATTCGAAATACCTGGCCGTTTACGAAATGGACTCCCAGGAGGTATTGCTCACCGAGGCCTACCGCCGGGTCAAAGAGGAGCCCAGCGCGCTGACCCGGAGGATGCTGTCCTCGGTTTCTGGATTTTCGCGCTACATCGCCAATCAAACCGGTGTCCAGCGGCGGGCCGATCTGTCCGGCGACCCGCTCGAGGCGCCCGTTTTGTATGCGCTTTTTTCCCAGGTCCCCGAAAACTGCCGTGCCGAGTTCGAGGACTGGTACGCTGGCGAGCATGTCCCGGCCCTTTTGAAGAACGAAAGCTGGCTGATGTGCCGCCAGTTTTCGGTGGCCGTTTGCGAGCCCTGGGAGGTGACCCATCTCGGCCTGCACTACTTGCGCGATGAAAACGCCCTGGCCAGCCCGGAGCGCGAAGAGGCTCTGACGTCCGAGTGGCGGACGCGCCTATCCGGGGAATCTTGGTTTGAGGAAAAGGAATTGGTTTTCGAGCGGATGGGAGCAGGATTCCATCCGAAAACCTGATTCCGCGGAGGAGCAATGGCGGTTCCACCGGATACCGATAATCGGATACTAATCGCCGGGGCCGGCCCGGTCGGGATGGTGGCCGCCCTGGCCCTGGCCCGCCGCTCGGTCCCGATCACCGTGTTCGAGGCGGCCCCGGAGATTCAAACGGACCCTCGCGCAGCGACGACCCATCCGGCCACGCTGGAAATGCTGGATGGGGTCGGACTTGCGGAAAAGGTGGAGGAGATGGGCCTGGTCGCGGTGGAATTTCAGTTCCGGGACCGGCCGACGGGCGAGTTGCTGGCCACCTTCGACCATTCGCTATTGGCCGGCGAAACGCGGTTTCCCTATGTCGTTCAGTGCGAGCAATTCAAGATCGCCGGGGCGATTCTGGAAATCCTGGAAGGCCTGCCCGGCTGCGAGGTGCTCTTTTCCCACCGCGTCGCCGAAGTCGAGCAGTCCGGCGAAAAGGTGATCCTCACCGTCGAGACGCCCGAGGGGATGAAGCGGTTTTCGGGCGCCTACCTGATCGGCGCGGACGGGGGGCGCAGCACGATTCGAAAATGCCTGAAAATTCCGTTCGAGGGGTTCACCTTTGCCGAGCGCTTTTTGGTTTTGACCACGCCGTTCGATTTTGCCGCCCATCGCGGCTATGTCTACCGGACCTATTTTTCCGACCCCGAGGAATGGTGCAACCTGTTCAAGGTCGCGGCGGACGGCCCGCCGGGCCTGTGGCGGGCGGTGTTTCCGGCCCGGCCGGGGGAAGATGACGCTGACGTGATCAGCGATGAGAGCGTTCAGATGCGGCTTCGAAAATTTTTCCCGAAAAGCGGCGAATACGATGTGGTCCACCGCAACCTGTATAAAATCCATCAGCGGGTGGCGGCCCGCTTCCGGGAAGGCCGGGCCTTTATCGCTGGCGATGCGGCCCACGTAAACAATCCGATTGGCGGATTGGGGATGAACAGCGGCATTCACGACGCGATCAACTTGGCGGAAAAGATCGAGGCGGTCTGGTCCGGCAATGCAGACGATGCGGAACTGGACCTCTACGATAAGCAGCGCCGGACTGCGGCTGTTCAATATATCCAGAAGGCGACCATGCTGAATAAAAAGCGGCTCGAGGAGAGCGATTCGGCCGTCAGGCGAAAAAACCACGATGAGCTTCAGCAAATTGCCGCCGACCCCAACCGGGCCCGGAGGTTCATGATGGATACCTCGATGATCTCCAGCGTGCGCCATGTCTCATCCCTGAGATGAGGCATTGGGGCTGTGCCGGGGCCGACTCCCTGGAATTACTGGTCCCGAACTTTCAGGCCGCGCCGACTACGCCGCCCGGAGAATCCCAACGAAATTTTGTGGTGGGGATAATCCCGCCGGGCCGGACTCCGCTCCCGCGCGCTGGATATTTGCCCTGAAATCTACCTGAATCCCCGAGGGGAGTCCGGACCCGCCTCCAGGCTCCCTCCGGTGGGTTTTCGCATGACCACCACCGCCCATGCCGTCCCGCCCACCCCAAGTCCCGCCAGGTCGGTCCAGGTTCCTTCCTTCAGCAAGAGAATCGCGCCGACGGCGAAGATCAGTCGGGAGAGAAGCGGAATTTCGTAGATTAGATAGCCTTGAATGGTCGCGCAGAAAAAAATAACGCCGAAAACGGCCGTGACCGAGGCCTGAATGATTTCCGGCCATGATCCAACGGCCAGGAGGGCGGGGCTATAGGCGAACACGAACGGAATGATAAAGCCGATGAGCCCGAACCGAAACGCCGCCGCACCCGTTTCGACCGGCGAGCTTTTCGAGATGCCCGCGGCCGCGTACGAAGCCAGCGCAACGGGTGGGGTAATCGCGCCGACGCAGCCGAAATAAAAAACAAAAAAATGGGCACTGACCGGAAGCATTCCAAATTTGATGAGCGAGGGAACCGCCAGGGCGGCCATGATCACGTAGACCGCCGTCGGCGGTACCCCGCAGCCGAGGACCAGCGCGGCCAGCATGGTGAATACGAGGGCAACGATCAGATAGCCCCCGGCAAACTGGATAAGTACAATCGAGAGGGTGTTTCCCAATCCCGTGAGAGAGACCACCCCCACGATGATTCCGGCCGAGGCGCACGCCGCGGCGATCGGCATGACGCTTCTCGCCCCATCCTCGAGGGCCACGAGGAAATGCCGGAGGCCCGGGCGCTGGGGGTTGCGCACGAAGGAAAACACAACGACCAGCATGATGGCCCAGAAAGCGGTCTTCATCGGGCTGTAGCCCAAAACGATGAATACGATGATGGCCAGGAGAGGGACCAGGTGGTGGGCTCCCCCGAGGAGGGTCTTCAAGGCCGGGGGGAGTTCGGATACGGGAATTCTTTTCATGCCCGTTTTCGCGGCCTCGGCATCCACCAGAAGGAGCAGGCTCAGGTAGAAAAGGAACGCGGGAACCGCGGCCGAAAGCGCAACGGCCCCGTAGTTGGTCTGGAGGTATTCGGCCATGATGAACGCGCCCGCCCCCATGACAGGGGGAGTGAACATGCCGCCCGTCGATGCGCAGGCTTCGATGGCGCCCGCGACCCTCGCACGGTAGCCCGTCTTGATCATGAGGGGGATGGTGAAAGAGCCGGTGGTCACCACGTTGGCCACGGGCGAGCCCGAGATGGTGCCCATTAACGCGCTCGCCACCACGGCCGTCTTGGCCGGTCCTCCCCGGAAGCGGCCCGCGAGGCTGTAGGAGAGATCGACGAAGAAGGTTCCGGCGCCGAAACTGTTGAGGAACGCGCCGAACAACACGAAGACGGCGATGAAGGTGGCCGAAATCCCCATCGGGATGCCGTAGATCCCCTCGGTCACGATGTAGAGATGCTCCACGATGCGCTCGATGGTGTAGCCCTTGTGGGCGAAAACGCCGGGCATGTAGGGGCCGAAATAGGCGTAGAGGAGAAATAGAGACGCCGTCGCGGGCAAAAAGACGCTGACCGCCCGGCGGGCCGATTCGAGAGAGACGGCGATCATCGCTATGCCCAGTACCAGATCGATCGTCTCGATTTCTTCCACCGAGACCGCTTTTTCCTCCCAGGTCCAAAGAATGTAGAAGCCCGATACGAACGAGACCGCCGCCCAAAGCACGTCGATAACCGTGGGTCGCTCGCCCCGGGCCCGCGCGCCTTTGGCCCCGTACATGAAGAAAAGAGGAACCGACATGAACATCCAATGGATCGAACGCTGGGTCGTACCGGCGTAAACGCCGTAGCCGGCGGCATAAAAGTGAAAGATGGAGGCCGCGATGAGAATCGCGGACAGGCACCACCAGAGGACGGAGCGGGGAGCCGAGGGATCTTGATTCATTGGCGATTCCGGTGGTCATACGAGGAACGCCCTCCCGGTCCCGGCGGGCCGGGAGGGCGAGGACTCGTTTACTTCAGGAGTCCCACCTCTTTGTAGTAGCGGATGGCTCCGGGGTGATAAGGAACCGGAACCGATGATTTGGCCCATATTTTGCGGTTCATCTTCTTGAGGCTGGGATGGATTTTTTTCACCGTATCCAGGTTTTGGTCGATCGTCTTGATGATCTGATAGACGAGTTTATTGTCCAGATCCGCGTTGACGATTAGGCCGTTACGCGCGCCGATCGTGATCGTGTCCTGGGCCAGCCCATAGGCTTTGGCCGGGACGGTGACGCGAAAATACCCCTTGAACCGCTTCGCGATCTGGACAACTTTTTCCGGCTTGATGCCCACCAAGCGCCATTTTTTCCTGCCGGCCTGAAGCTCTTTCAGGGCGGGCACGGGAATGGCGGCGTAGGTGAGCGCGGCATCGAGATTGCCATCGATGAGGGCGTTCTTGCCCTGTGCGTAGTTCAGGTAGCTTACCTTGAAATCCTTGTAGGTAATTCCGTGGACCAACAAGGAAAACTTGAGCGCCGGGTTGCCGCCCCCGCGTGCCGGGCCGGCGGATACGCGCTTGCCCTTCAGATCTCCCAGGGTTTTGATCCCAGAGCCCTCAAGGGTGGCGATCTGAAGCACGCCGACCTGGATGCCGGAAAGCAGCATGCGGTTTTTGGTGAACTTTTTTTTCTTGAAGGGGCCTTTCCCGATACGGGCCAGGAGGGTCAGCCGCTCGACGGTGAGGCCGATGTCGCTCTGGCCCGAATGCACGAGCTTGTTGTTCGCCACGCCGCCGCCCGTGGATTCGGCTTTAATGGAGATCCCCGGAATTTTCTCGGTGAGAAGCTTCGCGAGGCCGGCGCCGATTCCGGCCCATGAGCCGCCGAGCCTTGCCGTGGCGAAGGAAAGAAGTTTCTGGGCGGCCGCGGCCCTTTGGGGGGCAACGACAAGAAGAGACAAGAAGATGAACCAAACAAGGGTCGCTTTTCTCATGGGAATCACTCCTGTCAAAGAGGAACTTCTAAATTGCAATACCCATTAAGCGGGTATGGAAAGGTTTTGTCGGGTGAATGGGCGAAAACTTTGGCCTGTTTTTTCTCCTCCCAGGCGGACGCGTATGGATCCGTTGCCTTCGGGTTCCCCCGGAATTTCTTTTCGGATGTGATGATGACCAAAGAGAACTCTACCAAAGTGAAGATTGCCGGTAAAGACATATTCCTGAGGGACGGCCCTGGATCCATTCCCTTATTTAGCCCGCCAGCTGGTGCCGAGGAATTCCAATTAAACAGCAGGGCGGCAATCGGGCGCCTTCCGGCCGGGAGATAAGAGGGGTCTTCCGGGAGTGGACGCCCCGTGGGGATGGGCCCGTAACGAATTTTGGATGAGGGCTCAAAGGCCGGGGATGAAATCCTCCACCCGAATCCGATTGAGCACCTCGCCAGGCACCCGGAGCACGGAGGGAAATCCCGAGAGTGGCTTTGTGGCGTCGAGGCCCATCTTGGCGTTGACGCCCATCGGGCCCGCGCTCGGGTCGAGTTCGCTGCCCTGGGCGTTGGGAACGACGAGAAGGTCGCGGTCCGCCTGAAAGCGGTTCGCCACCGCCCACAGGACGGCCTCTTCGTCGAAAACGTCGATGTCCTCGTCCACGATGATGATGTGCTTGAGAAGCATGTCGGAGGCGATAGCCGCGCAGATGGCGTTCATGCCCTGGGCCGGGGTTCGCTTGGCGATGGAAATATAGGCGTGGAAACGGCAGTTGCCCGAGATGGGCATGCAAACGGCCTTCACCGTCGGGACCGTTTGGCGAACGGCGCGGAGGAGGGACGCCTCCCGGGGGATCGCCCCCATGAGCCGGTGCTCGGTGTATCCCGCGTGAATGTCCTGGAACAGATACCCCTCGCGGTGGGTGATGGCGGTTGCCTCGAATACCGGCCGCTCGTCCTTCTCGACGGCATACCCGGTGAACTCTCCAAAGGGCCCTTCCTCGCGGCGGAGGTGGGGCAATAGTTTTCCCTCGATAATGAGCTCGGCATCGGCCGGCACCTTGAGAGGGATCGTTTTCGCGTCCACGACGCGAAGTGGCTCGTTCATCATCCCGCCGATGACGGCGTATTCGTCCTCGTCCGTGGGCGTGAAGGCCTGGGACCCCAGGGCGAAGGCCGGATGAACCCCGATTACCACCGCCAGGGGAAGGGGCTCGTCCCGGCGCTCGAGCTTGTTGTGGAGGGTCCACAGGTGCCGCCCGATGGCCATGAAGACGCGGAGCTCGCGCTTTCCGGCCAGCATCATGCGGATGTAGCTCGTGTTCTGGAGCCCCGTATCGGGGTCCAGAGCGACGACGATGCTCGCCGTGAGATAGGGGGCGGCGTTGACGTCGTAATGGGTCAAAAGGGGAATTTTGGTCAGGTCCACCTCGTCTCCGATCAGGACCACCTCGTGGATCGGCGCTTCGGCCGCCTCGACCGGGGGCAGGGGGTTCATCTGCCGCTCCAGGAACCGCTCCGCCAGGTTTTCGGGCGCCGTATCGAGCGCCAGCCCCAGAAGCCGCCGCGAGGCGTGGATGTTGAGTACGACGGGGGTGTCCCCGCCATCGACGATTTCGAAGACTAGCGCGGGCAGGTGCTTGCGTTTTTCCAGATGGGTCAGAAGAGCGGATATCTCATACTTGGTCGAAATGGGATTTTGAACGCGTACGATTTCCTCGGGGGCCGAGTCCTCAAGAAGCGCGATGAAACCTCGAAGATCTTTTGCCATACCACCCCCCTCCTAGCGGCCCAGGGCATCTCTCGCGGGCCATTCGGGTCAGCACGTTTCCTGTAAAATATTATTGGGCAGCGAAAATTCATCGATGGTACCGAGGTACTCTTTTGTTTCCTGAAGAGAGATGACATCGGCGTACTTTGCGTCCATTTCGAAGAGCGTCACTGCATGGGACACCTCCCACCGGTCGCCGCAACAATCCTCGATCACGCCGACGGAAAAATTGTAGGAAAACGCGTCTGTGACCGTGGCGCGAACGCAGCCGCTCGTCACAAGGCCGGTTACGAGGACGGTATCCACGTCGAGATCGTTGAGGATGCTGACAAGCGGGGTGCCGAAAAACATGCTGGGCTTCAGCTTGAGGAGCTGAATGTCCTTCGGCTGGGGGGCGACTTCCTTGCAGATTTCGGTTCCCAGGCCGCCCGAGGTGGTTTTTTCCATTGCCCGGTGGTTTTTCGCTTTCCAGCGGCCGCTGTCCTGGCCGTCGGCCCGGCGCTGGGCGTTGGAATAAATGATGGGGAGATTCTTCGAGCGGGCAGCCTCGAGAAGTTCCGCCGTTTTATAGACGGCGGCCCAGCCCTCTTCCCCGCAGGAGTTTCGCCACTCTCCGATGCTTTCCGTGATCGGTTTTAAAACATCCCCGGTGAAGTTGTAGAACAAGTCCACCACCAGGACGGCGGGCCGCCTGCCGAGTCCTCCGCGTTTTCCATAACCCGACCCCTCGAAAATTTCGCGGTCCCGCGTTGAAATGTATTTGTCCCAAATCCGCTCTGCCATCTTGATTCTCCTTATGGCGAAGGAGGTGCCGGCGGGAACCCGCACGGAGCGGTCGGAAGCCTTTCCCGCTTTTTCGGCAATGAAAAAAATCTCAGGTTGAATCCCATTCTAGCAAATCAAAAAAAGGGTGGACAGATCGGACCTGGCGGTCCGGTCATGGTCCGAGTGTCCGGCCCGTTATGCATCCGGTTTGCCTCTTGCGCCGGGAATCGTTGCGGCGGCGGGTTCGAACCAGCTCTCCATCGAATCGCCGGCATTCCGGACGAACACGCTCCCGAGCCAGTTTTCGTCGTCTTGTTCGGGAAAATCTTCTCGGAAGTGGGAGCCTCGCGATTCCTCCCGCATCAGAGCCGAACGCACGGCCGCCTCCGCCGTATCCAGCATGTTCCACATTTCGTGATAGCGGGTGAGAGAATCCGGCCGTTTCAGGTTCCCGCCGGCCAGGATTTCCCGGATGCGCATGACCTCTTCCAGGGCCGAGCGGAGGGTGTCTCCGGTCCGGATGATGCCGTTTTTGGTCCAGAGAATATTTTTCAATTCGCGCCTCAGGTCGGCGAGGTCGAATCCATCCTCGCGGAAATCCCCCGTGGGGGATGAATCGGCGAAACTCTCGTCCGCCGGGGCGGGCCTATCCCTGCCCTTGGCGAATTCGGCCGCCCGGGCGCCCGAAATCGCCCCGAAAACGATACATTCGCAGTAGGCGTTTCCGCTGAGGCGGTTGGCTCCGTGGGTGCCGCCGCAGGCCTCTCCGGCGGCGTAGAGCCCCGCGATCCCGCTCTCGAGGTTTTCGTTCACGACAATTCCGCCCATGTAGTGATGGACCACTGGGGTGACGATGACGGGGTCCCGGCCGAACTCCATTCCGAGTTTCCGCATAGCTTCGCAAAGGTGGAGGTATTTGGTCTCCAACACCTCTCGCTCGACTCCGGAGGCATCGAGATAAACGCCGCCATCTACCCCCCGGCCTTCCTGCATTTCGCGGAACAGGGCGAGGCTGGTCTGATCGCGCGTCGCCATGTCCCTGGCCTGGGGATAGTAGCGGGACATGAACGCCTCCTGGGCGGCATTCCGGAATCTGGCCCCGTCGCCCATCATGACGCTCGATATGGTGCAGCGGAACGGGCTGATGCCCCAGTTGGGATAAAACTGGGGAAATTCCATGTCCCGGAGAGAGGCCCCCGCCCCCAGGGCGAGGGCGTAGCTGTCTCCCGTGATGTCGGCCGTGTTGTTCGTGGAGGCGAATATCTGGCCGGCGCCCCCCGCCGCCAAAATGACCGCCTTGGCATCGATGGTGAGGTAGCGCTCCTCCTCTTCCCGCATGGCCAGAGCCCCGTATATGACTCCCTTGCGGGCGAGAATTTTTAGTACGGGAGTCCGGTCCAGAAAGGTGACGCCCAGTTTTTGGCCATGCTTCAAAAGGGGTTCGGTAATGGATAGCCCGCGCGCGTTTTTGGGCAGGTGGCCGCTCTCGGTCCGGACGCTTCGCCGCTTGGTGTGGCCCGGCGGCTGCCCGCGAAGCAGGTTTCCCTCTTGGTCGCGCCCGAAAACCACACCGTAGCGGGTCAGGGCGAAGACCTCTTTTTCGGAGTTTTCGGCGAGCAAGCGGGTGAGCCTCGGGTCGCACAGGCCTTTTCCGCTTCGAAGCGTATCCTCGTAATGGCATTCGAGCGAATCCTCGGGGTCAACGTTGGGCGATCCCACCGAGATTCCCCCCTCGGAGACGATGGTGTTTCCGCTTTTACCGGATTTTCGTTTGCAGGCTACCGTGACGCGGGCACCGCCCTCCGAGGCGGCGATCGCGGCCCGAAGACCCGCCAGGCCTCCCCCGACGATCAATACATCGGTTTCGTGACGGCCGGTGGCGGAACTCATCGGATCATCTCCTCCCCGGGACTGGCGGGTAAGAAGCGCCCGGCCCCGAGTGCAGCATTGCCGGAAGAATCATGAATCCGGATCATCCAGAGGGGCATCGATTTTCCACCATTTCGTGTGCAATGAAGGGTCGATCATAGCACCGGCGTTCTTTGCCGGGCCAGCCGCACGTCCTGTCCAAAAATTCATCCGAATTTAATTTTTTGTATTTAGGAGATAATAATTTAGCATTTCCCTGTTAAACAGGGAATTTAGCAGAGAAGGGTTCGCAGGAGACTCGCCCCACCACCAAATATTTCAAAAGGTTACAGTGATACCGTAGCCCTTTGTTTTGTCTGTGTCAGCACTATGTCAGCACGAGGAATCGCGTCCCGCCCAAGAATTCATCTGAATTCTAAGTCTCTTAGGATTACCGTGATTTGCTACCAATTTGTTACCCTGCCGACCCAGATGACCCCAAAAAAGACAGCTGAGCTGGAAGAGGGGGGAACTGGGAGAAAGGAAGAACGGCCCCAGAAAAAGACTTCCTGGGACGATTGGAGGCGTATTTTGGAGACCTCATTTAAATTTAAAGATCCCTTCATTCGAAAGGTAACGAAGGCGGACAATTCACGGACGGCCCCTCAGAAATTCCTGATACGAGCGGCAATTCAGAGGACCGTTGCCTTA
>DNYS01000114.1:3556-3703 GCA_003506735.1 Nitrospinota bacterium | reverse complement strand
TTGTCCGTGTTTCATGGCAAAATTTTAGCCGCCCGGGCCTCTGCAATGTATTCCACCTTGCACTCGGCGGGGATATTTGACAGGTAGGTGTGCATGGCTAATTACCAATTCACCACCCAAAAAATCTGAAATCACGTCTGGGGGGGG
>DNYS01000114.1:0-3437 GCA_003506735.1 Nitrospinota bacterium | reverse complement strand
GAGGATTATCTATGTCAAAAAAGTCGCATTCAGATTGGGTCAGAATCCGGGGAGCACACCGCGTTCTTGAATAACTTCGATCTATTAATCGACGATAAACTTTACACCGCCGCTTACACTGGGTTTCGGTGAAATGGATTTGCACAATGGATTTGATACTTTTAAAGCCATACTTCCAGGGCACAATGAGCCGAACGGGCGCGCCATTTTGATTGGGCATTACCTTCCCATACATCCCCACCGCCAAAAGGGCCAACGGTGCATGGTTTCATCCATCCGCAAGCCTTCCCGGTAAGGCCAATTCAGGGATTTTTTCTCTGCCCGGGCATTTGTTTGGGATCATACAGGGTCCTGAATTCCACGAACTTGGCCTTCGAGGCGGGTTCAAATTTTTTAAGAACATTCCCCAGGCCGACTCCCACCCATAGGATGACCATGAACCATGCTTCCACGCAACGAAGCCGGTATATCCGCTCCTCAAGCGGCGAGAGATCAATTACATCCTTGAGAGCATATTTTCCTTGTTTTTTGCAGTGCCCGGATACCTCGATACTCCACGGTTTGGTAACAAGCGTGTGTGCGTTTCGGTTCGGATCTCCTTTGTCCGTTCCGAACTCGTACAAATTGTTGTAACGGGTTGAATCTTTAAATTTGGTCCAGGGCTCCTTTGTGGAAAAGACAGGATTTCTCCGAGAGTTTAATTTCTCACTGGCGTCAGATAAATTCGGCAATGCCGAATACGTCAAATCCGCCGCCGCGCCCGTCATGAATGCTCTGCGGTTGAGATAAATTTTTTCGGGAGTGATTTCAGAAGATTGGATTTCTGAATTTGTTTTGATCAGCACGAAGTCCATCCTCCACGGTAAGCATCTCTTAGGGAGTATCCAAAATTACGCGTTCCTCCCATACAAACAGTTAGACGCACCGAAACGGAAAAGAATCTATTATTTTGACGGAATATTGCTCACAGTTCCGGCGAGCGGATAACTATCATTTTTTCGATTTGCATGTCATTCATGGTATGCGGAATGCCGCCAATGCCCAGACCCGAGCGCCCGAGCCCGGCAAACGGCATCCAATCGACCCGAAAGGCGGTGTGGTCGTTGACCATGACCGCCGAGGCATCTAGACGGGAATAGACCCGCATGGCCATATCCAGATCGCGGGTGAATACCGAGGCCTGGAAGGCGAACTGGAGCTCATTGGCACGTCGGATCGCCTCGTCGGTATCCGCAAAGGAATAGACGCACACAACCGGCCCGAAGATTTCCTGGGCCGAAACGCTTACGTCATCGGGAGGATCCAGCAACACGGTCGGCTGGTAGCAAGTCTCGCTGAGCGCCTCGCCGCCGCACAATACGGTGGCCCCCTTGTCTCGGGCCTCTTCGACCCATTCGGCGACCCGCGTCACTTCTCGCGGACGGATTAATGGGCCGACTTCCGTTGCCTCATCGGTCGGATCACCAATCACCAGCCTCGAGGCATCCGAGGCCAGCCGCTGGGCGAAATCGCGGGCCACGCTTTCGTGCGCGAATACCCGCTGAACCGATACGCATACCTGACCGGCATGATAAAAGCCGCCCTTGAGAATCGACGGAAGGGCCACTTCGAGATCCGCGTCGGCCGCCAGGATTACCGGCGCCGCACCGCCGTGTTCCAGCGCGGCTCGGGTTCCGGGAGAGAGCTGCCCCCGCAGGCTCCAGCCGACCCGCGCGCTCCCGATGAAGCTGAAGAACGCCACCCGCTCGTCAGTTACCAAAGCGGTGGCAATTTCCAGGTCGGCGGTGACCATTGGCTGGCACCATTCATCGGGCAGGCCCGCTTCGCGAAGAATCTGGACAAATCGCATACATGAAAGAGGCGTATCGTCCGCCGGCTTGACCAGAACGGGGCATCCGCTCGCCACCGCCGGGCCGACCTGGTGCGCGATTAAATTGAGTGGGTGGTTGAATGCACTGACCGCGACGACCACACCGATGGGCTCCTTGCGAGTTACCGCCAAGCGGTTGCTTGAGGCGGCATTGATACCCATCGGAATCGAGGTTCCAGTATCGGTGCGCAGGGTTTCGATGCAAATTTTGATGCTGTCGATGGCGCGAGCGACCTCGACACGCGAATCGATCAGGGGTTTTCCGCCCTCGCGGGCGGCTTCGAGGGCAAGCTCGTCGGCCCGATCCGCCATGATCGCCGCGGTGCGTTCAAGAATTTCGCTGCGCCGCGGCCCTTCCAGCCATTTGTCGCGGTCGCGGTAGAGTGCGAAGGCGGTCTCGAGCGCTTTATCCACTGCCGCCCTGTCGGCGGTGGCGACGGCGGCGATCTCCGATCCATCGTAAGGTGCATAAACCGGAACTGGAGCGGAAGCGCTCTCGGCTCCTGGAATCATCAATTGAATTAAAGTGCCATCACCGCCTCCGTCTCTCATGGCTTGCCTCTCCCCTTGGTTTTTCATTGAATGCAAAAATGGCCCAATATGCTTTTATTCGGGTCTGCGGTAGCCCGGTTGAATTCGCCGGGCTACCGCCTGACTCTACCACTCTGAGGTTATTTCCGGGCACATGGATTGCGAGGTTTTTTGGCGGCGCAAGGATTTTTCACGGCGCAGGGATTCTTGGCCGCACTCGGATTCTGGGCCGCGCAGGGATTCTTTGCGGCACAAGGGTTTTTCGCCGCACAAGGATTTCCAGCGGCCTGGGCCCCGGCTGGAAGAGCGAGCGTGAGTGCGAAAAGAAAAGGGGGCACATCGTCGTCAATGATTTTTTGGAGGTGCCCGGTTATCCTGAGGTATGGGCAGCTGGACACTGCGCCCCATGTGATTGATCACAAAACGAAGCGGCCCTGCCACCCTACGGCCTAATATGCGGTCCGGGATGGAAGATGCGTTGCTTTCAACATCCTCGCCTCGATTAACGGAAAAACAAAAAAAACCCTCTCCTACACCTCCCTCGGAACCATAGTGGCGCTTGGCCATCACTGCGCCGTAGAGCAAGTTATTGGAATAAGAGTATCGGGATTTTTGGCCTGGATTTTATGACGAACAATCTATTGGAGGCAGATTTGCTCCGGACGCATAATTGCGTATGGAACTGGCGTTTGAATATCGCGGATTATTAATGTCCCGGATTCTCCGGCCTGCTCCCAACTTATACAAAGGTCAAGAATCCCTTGCGGAAGCACAACTGCCAACTGAATTCTCAGGTCCTCTTTGGGCCGGTTACCAGGCAGCCCTACTGACGCGTCCTATGCCTTCCTAAGGCACCTGCTCGCTAAATGGCCGCTCGTATCAGGCATTCCCGAGGGGCTGTCCGTGAATTGTCCGCCTTCGGTACCTTTCGAATGAAGGGATCTTTAAATTTAAGAGGCTGCTGAAAAAGTCCCTTTTCAGGCCGCTATGGAACGGGCGAGTGTATACTTGAAGGGCCCCTCCCGCCCGCTGGAGT
>DNYS01000072.1:7239-16982 GCA_003506735.1 Nitrospinota bacterium | reverse complement strand
TGCGATGACGTTGATGTCTTCCGATGTGTCGATGGCAGGATGCAGGAGTTGGTCCAGGCTGTCCGCTTCCACGCGCAAAAGGGCCGTTTTTCTGTCAATGCGCCCCTCGCCGACCATTTCGACCGCAATGCGCACTGCGGCGGAGGCCGTGCGCTTGCCGTTGCGGGTCTGGAGCATGAAGAGGCGGCCGTTCTGGATGGTGAACTCCATATCCTGCATGTCCTTGTAGTGGTCCTCGAGGCGCCGGCTGATGTCCTCGAACTGCTTAAAGCACTCCGCAATGCGGCCCTTCAGCGAGGAGATGGGCTCGGGCGTGCGAATGCCGGCGACGACGTCCTCGCCCTGGGCGTTGAAAAGGATTTCACCGTAAAGGGCATTTTCCCCCGTGGAGGGATTCCGCGAGAAGGCGACGCCCGTCCCGCAGTCATCGCCCATGTTTCCATAAACCATGCATTGAACGTTGACCGCCGTCCCCCAGGAGTGGGGAATCTGGTAGAGCCGCCGGTAGGCGATGGCCCGCTCGTTGTTCCAGGATTTGAAAACGGCCTCGATGACCAGGCGAAGCTGCTCGTAGGGGTCCTGCGGGAAGGCCGATCCCGTCTTCTCCTCGGCCAGGGCGGCGTACTGGCATGAGAGTTCTTCTAAATCCTCCGCCGAAAGCTCGACATCGCTCGAAACGCCCCGATCCTTTTTCATGCTATCGATCAAGGCCTCGAAATCGGCGTGCTTCATCTCCAGGACCACGTTTCCAAACATGTTGATGAAGCGGCGGTAGCTGTCGAAGGCGAAGCGGCGGTTCCCGCTCTTTTTTCCGATGGCGGCCACGGTCTGGGTGTTCAGGCCCAGGTTGAGCACGGTGTCCATCATCCCCGGCATCGAGTCGCGCGCTCCCGATCGGACGCTGACGAGCAGCGGATTTTCGTCGCCCCCGAATTTCGCATCCATCAGGCTCTCGAGGGCCTCCATCTGGGCGCGGACGCCACCCCATACGCCGCTGGGAAGGCGGTCCGATTTGAGATATTCGACGCAGCACGCCGTGGTCAGCGTAAAACCCGGTGGAACCGGAATGCCCAGGCTCGCCATTTCGGCGAGGTTCGCCCCTTTGCCGCCGAGCAGTTCACGCATCGCCGCGCTGCCTTCGGTCTTCTCGCCCCCGAACGCGTAAATCCACTGTTCCGCCATTTCAATTGTTCCTCCCGCGCAGCTTATGCGTGCATCAAGAAAATCCAGAGCGTCTCTGCTTGCACGGCCGAGGCGATGATTTGGCGATATTCCCGGGCTAATCCTTCGGGCGGCCCTGAATTTTCGAGAAATCGGCCACCGGCGCGAACAGGGCGCCCACCCGCCCGAGAAGAGCCAACCGGTTGGCGCGAAGTTTCTCGTCCTCGGCCATGACCAGAACCTCATCGAAAAACCGGTCAACGGCAGGCCGAAGCGCGGCTACTTTTTCAAACACCTCACCGTAGGCCCGCGTCAATTCACCCTCCCCGTCCCGCGTGAGCGTGCGGAGCGGGGCCATTATCTCCTCGATTTCCCCAGCCCGGCCCTGGACAGCCTCGTCCAGGGCACGCTCCCCTTCGTCCTCCAGAAGGTTTTTCGAGAACGCCCGCGCCGCCTCGCCGGAGGGGCCTTCCGCCGCGGCCTGGCGGATGATATTGCTCACCCGCTTGAAGGTCGTTGCCAGAGGCTCGAACGTTTCCGCGCTCGATGCCAGATTTTCGACAGCCCCGAGGCGGGCGTTGGCATCGACCGGATCATGCCATCCCCTGCCAGCGTCCGCCGATAGAACGGCCTCCACGAGGTCGGCCCGCGCGCCCGAACGCGAGAGATAGGCCGAAACCCGGCTCCGCAAAAATTCCTTGAGCCGTCCGGAAACCGTCTCCCGATCATCCTTGAACTTATCCAGCAACGGATCGAGCGCCCGCTCCGCCACCTCTGCCAGCGAAAGGCGGCAGGCGCTCCACAGGAGAACCTGAATCACTCCATTCGCCGCCCTGCGCAGCGCATAGGGATCCTCGGAACCACTGGGAACATACTCCAGGCCGATCATTCCGGCCAGGGTGTCCATCCGGTCGGCGAGGCCGACCACCATGCCCACATCGCCCGAGGGTAGGGCGTCCCCCTCTCCCCGGGGAAGATAGTGCTCGAAAATGGCCCCGGCGACTTCCGGGTCCAATCCCGCCCGCTCGGCGTACCGGCTCCCCATCAGGCCCTGAAGCTCTGGAAACTCATAGATCATCCCGCTCGACAGGTCAGCCTTGCAAAGGCGCGCCGCTTCGTCCACCCGTTGATGAAAGGCTTTATCTTCCGGAAAGAGCTTTTCGGCAATCCAGCCGGCCAGGACCCGGAAGCGCTCCACCTTCTCCCAGCTCGTCCCGAGCTTCGGATGGTAGACCACCTTCTTGAGCTTTTCGGCCATTTCCCCGAGCGGGGTTTCGAGGTCCCGTTTCCAGTAAAATTCGGCATCCTCGAGCCGCGCCCGCACCACCCGCTCATACCCCTGGGCGACCACCGTCATGTCGCGCGCCACCGTGTTGCTCACCCCGACAAAATTCGCCACGAGCGGCCCATCGCCCTTTTTCCTCAGTGCGAAACAACGCTGGTGCTCCTCGAGGGTGGTGACGATCACTTCCTCGGGCAGATCGAGAAAACGCTTATCGAAGCCGCAGACCACAGGCACCGGCCATTCCACGAGGTGGGCCACTTTTTCCACCAGCCGCTCCACGCCCACCACATCGGCCGCGAGCTCCGCCCCGGCCTCACCGGCCGCCTCCTCCACCCCCCGGCGCACAAGGGGAATACGCCCCCCTTCCTCGCCATCGTCCAGAATGGGTTCGACAAAATGCTCTCGTAATTTATCGATATAGTCATCATATCCTTTGATTTTAAATGTCTTGCTCCCCATGAAGCGATGGCCCCGGGTGGTGTTTCCAAACGAGGGAATTTCGCCCGACCCAACTTCCCCCTCTTGCGTCACCCAATCGAATTGAATTGTCCGGCCGCCGTAAAGGGCGAGCACCCAATGAATCGGGCGAACGAAGGCGAATTTTCCCCTCCCCCATCGCATCGATTTTGGGGATGGAAGGCGGACAATGAGATTCGCGAGGATATCAAGCCCCAGGATTTCGGCGGCAAGTTTTCCCGCATCTTCCCTCATAAACATGAGCCGCTCGCCCTTGGGGGTGTCCTTCCGCTCCAGGGCGGACACATCGACCCCGTTCGTCCTGGCGAAGCCGAGGGCCGCCTTGGTGGGGTTGCCGTCTTTATCGAAGGCGGCGGAGGCCGGGGGGCCGAGAATTTCCTCGCTCAGGGGATTTTGGCGCTCGGCGAGGTCCGCGACGTGGAGCACGAGCCTCCGCGGGGTGCCGAACACGCTCAGGCCCTCGAAATCCAGGCGTGCTTCCCCAAACGCCCGGACCGCGCCCTCCTCGAGCGCATCGAGCAATCCGGGCATGTAGGTGGAGGGAATCTCCTCCGTCCCGATCTCAAACAATAGTTCCTTGCCCAATGGCGTCTCTCAGTAAACTGGCGGCGGAGAATCAGGAGGCGGTGCTGGCCGCATCGGCTTTTTTCTTCTTCTTTTTTTTCGGTTTTTCGTTCCCGTCCCGGGGAGCGGACCGGCCTTGGTACTCGGCCACCCATTTTTCCCGCTCCACATCGTCCTTGATGAGCGAAAAAAGCGCTCTCAGGCGCGACTCGATATACGCCTCGGCGCAGGCGCGGGCCAGTTTTCTGATCCGCCCGATATAGCGTGCCCGCTCGCTCACGCTGATGGCTCCCCGCGCGTCGAGTAAGTTGAACGCATGAGAGCATTTCAGCACCTGATCGTAGGCCGGGAACGTGAGGCTTTTTTCGATCAGGCTGAAACCCTCGGCCTCGTACATATCGAAGGCACGGAAATTCAATTCGGTGCCGGCCTCCTCGAAATTGTAGTGGCTGAACTCGACCTCGGTTTGGTGGTGAACGTCGCCGTAGGTGATTTCCGCGCCCGTACCGGGGTCGCGCGACCAGAGAAGATCGTAAACCGACTCTTTCTTCTGGAGATACATGGCGATCCGCTCGATGCCGTAAGTCAATTCAGCCGAAACCAGGTCGAGATCGAGGCCCCCGGCCTGCTGAAAATAGGTGAACTGGGTGACCTCCATCCCGTCGAGCCAGACCTCCCAGCCCAGGCCCCAGGCGCCCAGGTTGGGGGACTCCCAGTCATCCTCGACGAAGCGGATATCGTGGTCCAAAGGATCGATTCCCAAATGGCGCAGGCTTTCGATGTACTGCTCCTGCACGTCCATCGGCGAGGGCTTCAGGATGACTTGGAACTGGTAGTAGTGCTGGAGGCGGTTCGGATTCTCCCCGTAGCGGCCGTCTGTGGGCCTCCGGCTCGGCTCCACATAGGCCACCTTCCACGGCTCCGGCCCGAGGGCCCGAAGGAACGTCGCTGGGTTCATGGTCCCGGCTCCCACCTCGATGTCGTAGGGCTGCTGGATAATGCACCCCTTCCGCGCCCAGAACTCCTGGAGGCCGAGAATCAAGTCTTGAAAAGTTTCGGCGGCGCTCATGCCATAAATTCCCGGTGAAGGGCGCGAACGGCGTCATCGGCCTGATCCTCGCGGACGATGACGGAGATGGATATCTCGGATGTCGATATCATCATGATGTTGATCCGGTCCCGGGCGAGGGCCGCGAACGTCCTGGAGGCGACCCCGGCCTGGCTTTTCATGCCGATGCCCACGATGGAGACCTTGGCCACGTTGTCGTCGCGCGAAATTTCGCGGGCGGCAAAACTCGCGTGGGTTTCCTTCATGATCCGCTCGGCTTCGTCCGCCGTGTCGCGGTTCACGGTGATGGATATATCCGTCAACCCGTCGGCGCTCACGTTTTGGACGATAATGTCCACAACGATCGACTTCTCGGCCAGGGTCCCGAACAAGGTGGCGGCGATGCCGGGGTGATCGGCCACTCCTTGAGCGGTCAGTTTCGATTGTTTTTTATCGCAGCTCACGCCGGTGACGGCGGGCGCTTCGAATCCGGGCTGCTCCGGGGTGATCAAGGTACCCTCTCCTTCATCGAACGAAGATCGGACGACGAGTTTTAGCTTGTATTTGGCCGCCAGGTCCACCGAGCGCGACTGAAGGACTTTCGTCCCCAGCGAGGCCAGTTCCATCATCTCATCGTACGATATCCGCTCCAGGAGGCGGGCGCGAGGCTCGATCCGCGGATCGGCCGTGAAGACGCCTTCGACATCGGTGTAAATCTCGCACAGGTCGGCCTCGAGAGCCGCCGCAAGGGCCACCGCCGTCAGGTCCGAGCCGCCACGGCCCAGCGTCTGTTCTTCGTTGAATTCGTCCACCCCCTGGAATCCGGCGGCTATAACAACCCGACCCTCCTCCAGTTCACGCCGAATGCGCTTGGGCTGGATCTTACGGACGCGGGCGCGCGTATGGGCGCCTTCGGTCATGATCCCCGCCTGGCTCCCGGTGAGGGAGATCGCCTTCACCCCCAGTCCGTCCAGGGCAATGGCCAGGAGAGCGCTCGTGATTCGCTCCCCGGAGGCCAGCAAAAGATCGACCTCGCGGCCGGCGGGCGACTCGGAGAGGCTCTCGGCCATCTGGAGGAAATTGTCGGTCTCCCCGGCCATAGCGCTGACCACGACGATCGCCTGGTCCCATTTCTCCCGCGCCGCGGCCACCCGCTCGGCGACGCGACGGATATGATCGAGGTCGGCCAACGAGGTGCCGCCGAATTTTTGAACGACGAGTCCCATCGAAAACGATCCCTTCCAGGGCCGAGAGGTCGATCAGGCCGCCAGCAGGCGGCGAAGAAGCGCTTTGCCCGATATAGCAGTCTGATTCTCGCACAGTTTTTCGCTGAAGGCGTCCGCCCTCGCATGGGCCGGGGCGGTGAATCTGCGCCAGAGGCCGAAGAGTCCACCCGGTTGCCGGGGCGGGCCGATCCGCCCGTTATCCCAGCTGGCCATGGCGAAGGGAACGGGTTCAGGCGATAGAACGTGATCGACGAGCAAAAGAATCCGCCGGGGGCCTTCCCCTCCCGGGTCCTCGATGAGGGGGGCCACGACCTCCCGGTCGAAGGCTTCGATGGCCCCGATTTTTCCCGAGATATCTCCCCGGAGAGAGGCTTCGGCGGCCTCCTCGCCGTAGAGCAGGATGAAATCGCTGGATTGGGCGGCATGCCGGGCGGCCTCCAGCATTTCCTTTCTGCCGGCCCCGCCCGAATTTCGAGGCCGAATCGTCTCGGCCCCGCACAAGCGGCCCCATCCGGCCACAGCCGGATTGGGGGAAACGAAGGCCAGATTGCGGCGGTCCATTCCCCGGGCCAGAGGAGGAGGGCCCTGGGCCGCTCCGCCCCCCCAAAGCCAAAGACTGTTCGCGACAAACATCCGGGTTTCAAGTTTTTCCTTCATCCCCGAATGCTGAGAGAGGATCATCTGGGAGTCGTTAACGATATGCACAAACCGCTTGGCCGGTTCATCCGAGGGGAGGTGCGAGTTGATCGGCTCCCCCTGGAATTCGTGGGGCGGGGAAAAGGCGTCAAGCGTTTCATCGGGCATCCGGAATCCACTTTGCCGGTAGGTCAGAAGGGCCCGGCAACCACCCATGGCGCGGAGACCGATCTCCTCGTCCGGCTCGGAAGGGAGATGCTCCCGCAGGTAGGCCGCAAGGCTGGTTCCCTCCTCGTCGGAAAGGCCACCCCCCATGGCGTCGAGCATGACCACGTTCGTCGTTCCGGGCCTCAGGCAAACGAAATTCGCGCAACAGGCGATCTCGCCCGCGCGCAAATCGATTCCCTCGCCCGCCGCCTCCAGCGGGCCGCGGGCCATTTTTTTTCCGGATCCGAGCAAAGCATGGATGGTCGCATCGGAGCTGGGCGAGGATTTGCCGGAAACCGAAACCCACGCGCCCGCCTCCCCCTCGGAGGCGATTCGATCCATCGCGGGGGTCGCCGCCGCTTCGAGAGCGGTCCGCCCCTCCAGCTCGGGAAGCGGCCTATCGGCGATGCCGCCGCCGATAAGAACGAGGACCTTCAAGACTCTCTCCCTGCCCACATCGTGTTGGGGATTAGGCGAATTGGTTGGCTCCCGATTCCACGCGGATGAGGGCGTAGCGGGCCGCCACGACATCCAGCTCCAGAATTTCGTTGAGGGCGTTTTGCATGCTCTCCTCGGCCGCTTCATACGTCATGATGACCAGCGGCACGTGGTCGTTTATTCCGGCCCGCCCTTTCTGGAGAATGGTCTCCAGGCCGATAGCCTGGTTTCCGAATACGCCGGTTATGCGGCTCAGGACCCCTGGATTGTCCAGCGCCGAGAAACGAATGTAGAAGGGTGAGCGCACTTCCTTGGCCGAGAGAATTTCAAGCCTCTTCCGGGAGTCCGGAAGAAAGGCCGCGGCCGGAAGGCGCGACTGGCTGCCGCTTCGGAGCCACCTGGCGATTTCGACGATATCCCCCACCACGGCGCTCGCCGTGGCGGTCGAGCCGGCGCCCTGCCCGATGAAGGCCTGCAGACCTGCGTTGGCGCACGAGAGGGCGATGGAGTTGAACACGCCGCCCACCTGCGCGAGGGGATGGCGCTCGGGCAACATGGCCGGATGAACGCGGATATCGAGCTTTCCTCCGGCCTGGCGCGCGATGGCGATGAGCTTCACCCGGTAGCCCAGCTCGCGTGCGAACGAGATGTCGATGGGATCGATGGTGCGAATGCCCTCGGTCGGGATGGCGTCGATATCCACCGGCGTTCCGTAGGCGATGTTCGCGAGAATGGCGATCTTGTGGCAGGCGTCCACCCCGTCGATATCGAACGCCGGATCGGCTTCGGCGTAGCCCAGGTCCTGGGCGGCACGGAGGGTTTCGCCGAAGTCGGCCCCTTTCTCGGTCATTTCGGTGAGAATGTAGTTGCAGGTTCCGTTGAGAATGCCCGCGATGCCCTCGATCCGGTCGGCGGCGAACGCCTCGCGCAAATTGCGCACGATGGGAATGCCGCCCGCCACCGAGGCCTCGAATCCCAGGGGGCATCCCGCTATTTCCGCGGAGGCGAAAATCTCCTCCCCGTGCACCGCCAGAACCGCCTTGTTGGCGGTGACGACCGGCTTGGCCTTGCGAAAGGCGCGCAAAATATGCTTGCGCGCGTCATCGATCCCGCCGATGAGTTCGGCGACGATATCGATTTCCGGATCGTCGATCAGGCCATCGTAGTCCGTGTTCAGATTTTCCCTGGAAACCCCTTTGGCGGATTTTTTGTGGGCGCTCCGGTCGGCGATGCGGCCCACCACGACGTCCACGCCGAGGCGCCGCCGGATGAGGTCGCTCTGCTCGTTCAGCAGTTCAACCACCCCGGAGCCCACGGTCCCCAGGCCCAAAATACCCACTCGAATTTTATCCATGAATTCTCTTCAACGGTTCGGAGCGCCGGTTAGCCCGCCGTCCGATCCGAGGTTTGGCCCTGAAATACGGGGCGTAGATTCCGGATCGCCTGGCGGATTCGGTGTTCGTTCTCTACGAGGGCGAATCTGACGTGGCCGTCGCCAAGTTCCCCGAAACCGATTCCGGGCGCGACCGCGACATTGGTTTCCTTCAATAAATGTTTGACGAATTCGAGCGAGCCCATGTGCTTGAAGGACTCGGGAATTTCCGCCCAGACGAACATCGTCCCGCGCGGTTTTTGCACCGCCCAACCGAGTCGCCCGAGGCCTTCGCAAAGCGCGTCGCGGCGATTCTGATAGGTCTGCCTGATGTCGTCAACACAATCCTGGGGCCCGTTCAGGGCGATGATCGAGGCGATTTGAATCGGCTGAAACGCACCGTAATCGAGATAGCTTTTAATTCGCCGGAGCGCCTCGATGATCTGGTGGTTCCCCACCGCGAACCCGATGCGCCAGCCGGGCATCGAGTAGCTCTTGGACAGGGAGAAGAGCTCCACCCCCACGTCCTTGGCGCCCGGAACCTCGAGCATGCTCGGTGGCTGATACCCGTCGAACCCCAGGTCGGCATAGGCGAAATCGTGGATCAATATCAAATTGTATTCCTTGGCAAAGGCCACCAGCTTCTCGAAGAAACCGATATCGACGCACACCGTTGTCGGATTATGCGGGAAGCTCAGGATCAAAATTTTGGGCCGGGGCCAGATGGGCCGGATCACATCCGTCAGGTTGTTGAAAAAGTCGTCTCCCTGGGCGAGCGGAACGTGCACCACGATTCCGTTCGCCAATACGATTGCGTAGGTGTGAATGGGATAGGTCGGACTCGGAACCATGACCAAATCGCCCGGATTCGTGATCGCGAGGCAAAGGTGGGAGATTCCCTCTTTCGCCCCGATCGTGACTATGGCCTCCCGGTCGGGATCGATGTCCACGTCGAATCTGCGCCCGTACCAGTCCGAGATGGCCTTTCGCAGCTTGGTGATGCCGCGCGAGGCGCTGTAGCGGTGGTTTCGCGGATTTGCGGCTGCCTCGACCAGCTTTTCGACGATATGGGGGGGCGTCGGGAGGTCCGGATTTCCCATCCCGAAATCGATCACGTCCTCGCCCCGCTGCCGCGCGGAGAGTTTGAGCTCGTCCACGGCGGCGAACACATAGGGCGGAAGGCGGGTGATCCGCTGAAATTCATGCATTTTCCGTCAATCCGCCTCTACGGGTAAATCGGAACGCGATCCGGGCCTACCGCGATATTTTTCCCGGACATGTCACCGGTCATGAATGCCCGGCCCTCGGGGTCTCCCGCCGAATGGCCAT
>DNYS01000072.1:0-7200 GCA_003506735.1 Nitrospinota bacterium | reverse complement strand
CCGCCGAATGGCCATTTGCCTCACCCACCGCCGCCAGCATGGCCTCGCGGGCGTTATAGGAGCTGCGGACAAACGGGCCTGCATATATGTGGGCGAATCCAAATTTCATTCCCACCGCCCGGTAACGCTCGAAGGTGTCGGGGTGAACGTACTCGCGGACGGGGAGCGCCTTTTTTCGCGGCTGGAGATATTGCCCGATGGTCATGATCTGGCAATCTACATCAGGCCGCCTGAGATCCTCCATCAACTCGAAAACGTCTTCTTCGGTTTCCCCCAGCCCCACCATCGTTCCGCTTTTGGTCGTCATGTCCGGATTGATCTCCCGGGCCATCCCGATCACCCGGAGGGAACGCTCGTAATCTCCCTTGGGCCGCGTCTTTTTGAACAAGCGCTTCACCGTTTCGATATTGTGGTTGAAAACGTCCGGCTTTGCCCGAACGACCGTTTCCACGGCCCTGAAATTACCCATGAAATCCGAAACCAGCACTTCGACGGTCGCCTCGGGAAGACGCTCGCGAATCGCCTCTATCGTGGCCACCACGTGCCCCGCCGCGCCATCGGGGAGATCGTCCCGGTTCACCATCGTGACGACCACATGCTGAAGCCCGAGCCGGGCGGCGGTCTCACCCACATGGCCCGGCTCTTCCCAATCCAGAGGCCCCGGATCGCCCTTTTCTACCGCGCAGTATCCGCATGTCCGCGTGCAAATATCGCCGCCAATCATAAAAGTGGCGGTCCCCCGGGCAAAACATTCGAACAAATTGGGACACCGGGCCTCCTCGCACACCGTGAAAAGACGGTTCTCCCTCAAGAGAGCCTTGAGTCTGTGCGCCTGACTCGGATTCGGAAGGCGCTTGACCAGCCATGGCGGAAATCTGCGCGAAACCATTGAAAATCCTCTGCCTCCGGATAACAAGCCGAGGCATATTAGAAACGCCGTCCGGGAGTGTCAAGGAGCGGGGAATCCGACGGAAACGGTGCGGATAGGGCTTGAATGGGATATCTGAATTCTAGAGCGGGACAATTTGCCCCCCCTGTAGCGAGGTTTTTGCCCGAAGTGATTGCAGGGTCCGCAGGGCGGACTCCCGGTCCGGGAACCGGCCCACCCGAATTCGGAGCCATGCGCCCCTTTCCTTGATCTCGACCCGCTGAATAAAGGCGGAAAAACCCTTGTCTCGAAGTTTTCGCAAAATGCGGATGGCTCTTTCGGGATTTTGGACCGAAAGAACCTGGATAGTGAAGAGCATCCCCCGATTGGTTGACTTGGTTTTCGGGGAGATCGCTTTCGCGGGAGCCCTGCCGCCGATGGAGATGAGTCCGGGTTTGGTTTTGGGGGTGGAGCCGTTTTTCGCCTGCGCGGGAGTTCTCGGGGCGGGGACCGGAGCGCGCCCCGAGCGGGCACTCTTCGCCGGAGCGGGAGCGTTCAGTAGCTTCAGGGGGCCCATTTTTTCGCCATTTGGTTTATTTTTTTCCAAAAGAACCTTGTAAAAACTCGGCTCAATCCTCGTTGTCTCGTTATTCCGTCCCGAATCTGTGCCAAGGCTGGAAATCCGAACGGTCGCCTCCCGCTCGTTCGAGGATGAAACCGCGGTTGCCGACCTCGCTATCGCCAATCCGCGCCGGGCCTCTTCGCTCAGTTGGCGCTCGGCCATGACATATCCCAGGCCAAACGAAATGACGAGCACCACCAACGCCCCGCCAGCGGCCAAATACATCTGATATCGGGTGCAGGAATAGGCGATCCCGGAAGGGCCAGGGGAATGCGGCCTGGGTTTCAACGCCATCTGTCAATGAACTCCACCGGGCGGATGGAGGGCGACCGGGACCCCTTGGGCTCCCTTGGAAATTCAAAACCCGATGGACCACGGCCGCACATTCATTCTACCTCAAATGGACGGCCCGGGTGCAAGTATCTACATGCGGCCGGGTGCGGTCACGCCCAGAAGATCGAGCCCATTCTTTAAAACGGTTTGGACGCACTGGACCAGGCAAAGCCGCGCCTTCGTAACGGCGGGCTCCTGATCCAGGACCCGGTGCGCGTTGTAGTAGCCGTGAAATTGCTTTGTGAGCGCCATCAAATAAAACGTGATGTGGTGGGGCTCCAGCCGCTCGGCCGCGAGCTGGACCACCCCGGGCCATTCGAGCACCGTCTTCGCCAGGACATGCTCCTCGGGCAGGCGCAGCCCGCCGGCCGGAATCCCCCCCGCCAAATCGAACACGGCCCCTCGTTCCTCCGCCTGACGAAACAGGCTGCATGTCCTGGCATGAGCGTATTGCACATAAAAAACGGGATTCTCGCTCGATTGCTCCTTGGCCAGATCCAGATCGAATTCCAGGGCGCTGTCCACGCTCCGCATCAGAAAGAAAAACCGGGCCGCATCGACACCCACCTCTTCCACCACCGTGGAAAGCTCTTCGAACTGCCCCGCCCGCGTGCTCATTTGCACCGGCCTGCCGCCGCGCCGAAGGCTGACAAACTGGACGAAGAGCACCTCCAGGCGCGAGGGGTCGATTCCCAGCATATCCAGGGAGGCTTTCACCCGGGGGAGATAGCCGTGATGGTCGGCCCCCCAGATGTTGATGCACCGCTCGAATCCGCGTTCGAATTTTTGTTGGTGATAGGCGATGTCCGAAGCCAGATAGGTGGGCCTTCCATCCTTGCGGACGACGACGCGATCCTTCTCGTCGCCGTACTGGCTGGACTTCAGCCATCGAGCGTCATCTTCCTCATAGATGTGTCCGGAATCCTCGAACGCCCGGACGGCCTTGTCCACGGTGCCCGAGTCGAAGAGGGATTTTTCGCTGAACCAATCGTCGAAATCCACTCGAAAGGCTTTCAGATCGTCCTTGATATTTTCGAGTATCAAATTGGATGTATATGTTGCGGACGCCTTGGTGATGGCCTCCTCATCATCCCCGGCGCCGAGGATCAAGCTCTGATACTTCTCGTCCGCCGCGATATCCTTGATGTAATCACCCGAATAGAGATTTTCGGGAAATTCGACATCCTCTCCCCCGGATTGTCGGTAGCGGATATGGGCGGACTTTCCCAGCATCGCCATCTGGTTGCCCGCATCGTTGACGTAGTATTCCCGGTGCACCCGGTGTCCGGTGGCCTCGAGGATTCGCCCGAGTACATCCCCGACGACTGCCCCTCTTCCGTGCCCGATATGCAGCGGCCCCGTCGGATTGGCGCTGACGAATTCGAGCAGGACCTTGCTCCCCTTTCCGAAATCGCTCTTCCCAAAGACGGCGGGCTCGTTCAGCACCGAAGAGAGACTGGTGGCCAGAAAATCCGTCTTGAGAAAAAAATTAAAAAAACCGGGTTTCTCCACCCGGACATCCGCCAGCACACCGCTTGTGTCCACGAAACATTTCTTGATGCACTCGGCAATGACGATCGGGGGCTTGCGCTCGGATTTGGCCAGGAGCATGGCGATGTTCGTCGCGTAATCCCCATGCGCTTCATTCCCGGGAACCGCGATTTCGATGGGAGGATACTCTTTCGTGACCAGTGCGCCGCTATCGAGCGCGGCCTCCATGGCCTCGCGCATCATGGTCTCCAGCAATTCCTTGATCACCTTACAAACTCCTAGGACGATTGCGGCTGCCGCGCCGGAAGAGATATCCCCATGTGGAACGAAATGAGCGCACGGGCCGCCCGAACGATCTCACCCTGTATCGTGGGATGAAACCGGACGGATTGAATTTTGCCGGGGGCGAGGCCAAGCGCCTCCGCGAACGCCTTGACGGAGCCGGCCTTGAGGCGGACGGCCTGCCCCGCGGGAAGCGCACAACGAGTGCAACGAAGCTCGCCCGCCGCAATATCGAGGGCGGCCCTCTCGCTCCCCGGCTTTTTTGAGCATGAATGGCAATACATCAAACCCGGCGAAATGCCCAGCCTCCGAAGCATACCCGCAATAAAAATAGCCTCGACACTCCCCGCATCCGCTCCCGCGTCCAGCGCCTCGAGCGCGGCGATGAGCCAATCGAAATGCTCCTCGTCCCCTTCGCCCGCGCCGAAAATCCGGTCCATGGATTTGAGAATAGCCGCCGCCGCGTTCATCGCGTCCAGGTCCGCCCAAAGGCGGTGGAACACGCCCACCGTATCGCAATGGCGAAGCGTCCCCAGATTTCCCGACGCGCGCATCGACCACTCGGCGTGGATCCGGCTCGCGGGCTCGAACCCCACCCCGATTTTACTTTTCGGGGATCGGGCGCCCCGCGCCACTACCCGTATCTTGCCCTCGCTCCGGGCAAGGAAGGTGGCGATGAGACTGGTGTTCGAGTAGGGACTCGTACCCAGTACGACCGCCTCGTCCGCATGGATACTCACCGCCCCCCCTCCCGCCGGGCTTTGGCCCGCAAAACCTTGCTCCGATACTGGGGAATGGGTCCTAAATCAACCCATTTGCAGGAATCTGGCTCTTGACGGAATGAAATAGATATGGGATAGCATTTCACGCGTTAAATGTCTTGCTCATCGGCTACAGGCGAAGGAGGTGTTAACCACATATGCCAGGAGTAAAGGTACACGAGGGAGATTCCATCGACAAGGCGCTGAAGCAGTTCAAAAAACAGTGCGAAAAGTCGGGGATCCTCACCGAAATCAAAAAGAGAGAGTACTACGAAAAACCCAGCGTCAAACGCAAGCGAAAGATGCTAGCCGCCCGGAAAAAGAGGATCAGAGCCCAGCGCCGGTAACCGATCCTCGTCCGGCACCGATGTCCCCGCTCTTCTTCAACCGTTTTAAACCTCGAACCCCAAATCGCGTAGCGCCGAGTCGCGTTGGCGCCAGTTGGGTTTGATCCGCACGTGGAGCCCCAGGAATATCTTCTCGCCCAGCCTGTTTTCGATATCGGCCCGGGCGAACTGCCCGATCTGCTTGAGGCGGGAGCCCCCCTTGCCGATCACGATTCCCCGCTGGCTCTTCCGCTCCACGAAAATGTTGGCCTCGACTCGCATGAGCCCCGTCTCCGGATCGCGCTCCATCTCGATCACCTGGACCGCCACGGCATAGGGGACCTCCCGGTGAAGCTGGCGGTAGATCTGCTCGCGTACAAACTCCTCGATGAGGACCCGCTCCGGCGAATCCGTCACCATGCCGGGAGGGAAATAGCGAGGCCCCTCGGGCAGGGAGGCTTTCAGCGCCTCGAGCATGGCCTCCACGTTATCGCCCTTGAGCGCCGAGATCGGAAAATGCTCCTCGAACGATTTCATGCGGGAATACCGCTCGACCAGGGGAAGCATTTTCCGCTTGTCCTTGATGAGATCCACCTTGTTGAGGATGAAGAAGAACGATGTGCCCGCACTTTCGAGCAATTCGAGAGCCTGGAGATCGGCCCTCTCATCGTGGCCGTCCGTCATGAACAGAATAATGTCCACCCCGGAGGCGGCCGCTTTCGCCTCCTCGAGAAGAAACCGGCCCAGCTTCGAGGCCGGGCGCTCGAGGCCGGGGGTGTCGGTAAAAACCATCTGGACCTCGGGCCGGGTGTAGACGCCCAGGAGGCGGCGGCGCGTCGTGCCCGGCTTGTGGGTGATGATGGCCAACTTTTGATCCAGTATCCGGTTCAGGAGGGTGGATTTCCCAACGTTGGGCCGCCCGACGATGGCCACGAATCCCGAGCGGTGGCCGGGCGGCGGGGCCTCCCTCGCGCCGGCGCCGGTCAGGAGGAAATCCATGGATCCGGCCCCTGGCGGGCCTGGGCGGAGTCTGCCTTTGTTCGCCACAGGGGAAGGCCTCAGCGCTGCGCCGGGGCCCCTCGGATGCCGAGTTCGCGGAGCTGGATCTGCTCCACCCCCGCGGGGGCGCCCGTCATGAGGCAAATCGCGCGCTGCGTCTTGGGGAAGGCGATGACTTCGCGAATCGAGGGAGAGCCGGTGAGGAGCATGACGATGCGGTCCAGCCCGAAGGCGATGCCCCCGTGCGGGGGGGTCCCGTATTCGAGCGCCTCCATGAAAAACCCGAAGCGCCGCTCCGCCTCTTCATCGTCCATGCCCAGGGCGGCGAACATCTTCCGCTGGACCTCCTTTTGGTGGATCCGCTGGCTCCCGCCGCCGATCTCCATGCCGTTGAGCACCATGTCGTAGGCCAACGCCCTGATCTTGCCGGGCTCGCTCTCGAAGAGGGGGATATCCTCGGGAACGGGCGCCGTGAAGGGATGGTGGAGGGCGAAATGTCTTTTCTCCTCCTCATTCCACTCCAGAAGCGGAAATTCGATCACCCAGCAAAAATCGAATTTTTTTCCGGACTTCTCTGCCAGCCCCAGCCGCTCGGCGATCTCCTTGCGGATCTGGCCGAGGACGCCCGCACTCACCTCGGGCGCATCCGCCACCATCATAAGCAAATCGCCCACCCGGGCTCCCGCGCGGGCTCCGATTTCTTCCAGCTGGCCCTCGGCGAAAAACTTCGCGATGTTCGACTCGTACCCGCCCTCGGTCCTCTTGACCCAGGCGAGGCCGCCCGCGCCCAGCTCTTGCGCCCGAGCGATAATGCCGTCGATCTCTTTCCTTGACGCCGAAGCCATCCCAGGGCCGGCGATCGCCTGGGCCACCCCGCCCTTCTCAATGGCTCCCTTGAAAACCTTGAACCCGCTCGCCTCGGCGATATCGGAGATGGTGGCCAGCTCCATCCCGAAGCGCCGGTCGGGACGGTCCGTCCCGTAGCGCTCGATGGCCTCCGAATAGGGCACCCGCTCAAAAGGCGGGGAAAGATCGATCCCCAGCGTCTCTTTCCAGATGGCCGCCATCAGTCCCTCCATCAGGCCGAAAAACGAATCCCGGTTCAGGAAAGAGGTTTCGATGTCGATCTGGGTGAACTCCGGCTGCCGGTCGGCCCGAAGGTCCTCGTCGCGGAAGCATTTGACGATCTGATAATAGCGGTCGAACCCCGCGACCATCAAAATCTGCTTGAACATCTGCGGGCTCTGCGGAAGGGCGAAGAACGAACCCCGCTGCACCCGGCTGGGCACCAGATAATCGCGCGCGCCCTCGGGCGTGCTCTTGATCAGGACAGGGGTTTCGATATCGACGAAGCCGTTTTCGGTCAGATAGTTCCGTATCGTCTGTGTGGCCTGGTGGCGGAGATAAAAATTTTTCTGGAGAGAGGCCCGCCGGAGATCGAGATAGCGGTACTCCAAACGGGTGGTTTCCCCGGCGTCGGAATCGTCCTCAATCGGAAACGGCGGCGTCTTCGCCTCG
>DNYS01000110.1 GCA_003506735.1 Nitrospinota bacterium | reverse complement strand
CGAAACCATCCTACTCGCGTTGTTCCACCCGGGAACGACCACGGTGTGCGGCCCGGGCCGCCCGCCCGCTACGAGCAGAAGAATGTCCTCAGGGTCGTGTATCATGGGGACAAGACATTCATCATCATTTCGATCCACCCAATCGGGCCAACCTACGGGGGCGGCTTCATGATATCTCCCCCCGCTTTTTAGTTGGCCAACCGGCAAGCGCGCCAGTTCATGGAGACGCTGCTTCACATCCCAGCGTGAGAATCCTCCCTTGCGCATGATCTCGGCGTGATCCGGCCCCATGGCGATAATCATGTGCTGTCTCAAATAAGCATGGGTAGAACCCATCGTGCTCATGACAGAGGCGATCATGGAAAGAACCCCTTCGGGTTTGGAGCTTGCATCGTCGAAGGCACGGTGAGGACCTTCAGCGGGAAAAACGGTGACCACATCATCATCTGGTCCAAAATCAAAATCCGAAGAAAGTGAAGGCCAAGGGCTCTGTTCTTCGTTTTCTCGGATACAGAAACTGATTTTCACCGGGCTTCCAAAACAACTCATATCTGAAACTCCCGGTATTCCTCCTCCAAGGTTCATCATCATTAATCGCAACGTTCGCCCAATGGAGAGATTGGCCCGAAAACCAGGACCCATGCATCCGGAGCCACCATGAATTCCAATTTGCCTAGCAAATGGGCCATTGAAAATCACCATAGGCCCACCCGGCCCCATCGTTCCTTGGATACCATTGAGGTTGAATTCCTTAACAAGAACAGCTTCAAGAACTCCAAGAATGGCGGGCAAGTACTCAGGTTTAGCCCCAGCCATGACAGCATGAATTGCCGCTTGTTCCACTGTCGCCTCATATCCAGCAGGAGGGATTGAACCCAATAATTCATCCGGCGGACGCTTTGTTCCTTGAAGCATCCAAATAATCCGCTCCTTGGTTGGGGGCACTACAGGCAAACCATCAGACCACGATTTATCAAAAAAAAATTCAAAAGGATCAACAGCTTCGTTCATTTTAATTCCTGCTTCCTGATAAAAGTTGAAATTTTCAAAATAATACGATCCCTTATTCTACCTCAGAATACTCGGATTGTAAGAGTCACATTGGGCTGTTATGCATGGTGATGGTGCAAATATCTTCCTGTGCATGGCGAATTATTAATTCGTCATGCACAGGAGGCATAGGCGCGTTCGTGTGCGGTCGGGTTTTTCTCGTCAATGCCGTGGCTCATGTGGCACCCTCCGGTGCGGAGGGGTTGAGATTTTTACTCATTCCGTGAAGAATGAAAGCGATGACGCTCGATATGCCGAACAGCGCGGCAAAGAAAAGAAACGAAAATCTCAGGCTCACGGCTTCGGCAACGAGTCCGCCGATGAGGGGCGATAGCGTGCTCGCCCCCGCATTGATGGCATAAACGAGGCCGATGGCGCTGGCGCGCTGTCTTTCTTCCACAAGTTCGGTTCCCATAGAGAGCACCAGAATAGGCACCGGCGAGAGAAGAGCGCTCACTGCGACGATGGCGCATATCACGCCAACCGTCGTCGTCACCATCGAAATGGAAGCCAGCGCCACCCCGCAGAGCAGTGTCAAGACAAGGATGAACAACGTCTTGCTTCCCTTGTCCGACCAGCGGCCTACGATGATCGTCATCACCGTGCCCACGATGAAATAAGAGGAGATGGCCCAGCCGACGCTCTGAGTGTCGAATCCGAAATTTTGCGCCAGCAGAAGCGGGAGGAAAGTCATTAGCCCCCTGAACCCAGTGATGCGGAGGCTAGAGAGAGATACCAGAAGCATCAAAGATTTGTTCCTGATGAGGGCGCTCAGGGTCGCCCTCGCTGCCTGTTTAATCGGGCGGTCATCGCGCTGAATGTCGTCGAACAGGCGCCAGACGATTATCGCCATGATCACCCCCGGAATCAGCGCCAAGTGGGCGGCCATACGCCAGCTGGAGAAATAGACCGTCACCCAACCCACGATGACAGGGGTGAGAGTGCTCCCGACATCGCTGCCGCCCGCGAAAATCGCCATGATGAAGCCGCGCCGGTCGGGTCTCTCTCGAGTGATGAGCACGATTGCCGGGGGGTGATAGGCCGAGCATCCCAGCCCACTGATAAAGACAAAAACCAGGAATACGCCGTATGTCGGGGAAAATCCGAGGAGGAAAACGGGGATGGATTGCACTAGGAGCGAGACGGTCAAAACTGTGCGCCATCGCCCAAGATAGTCGCCCAGAAATGAAATGGGAAATTGAAAAATGCCGTTGGCAAAAGCATAAAGAGCCGCAATGATGCCGACTTCCACATAGTTCAGATTAAATTCCTTGGCGATGATCGGGATAATTGGCGTCAGGAAATAGAGGTAGAATGAATTGGCGCCGTGGCTCGCGGCAATGGCGGTAATTTTGATATTTTTCGCCGAATCCATTCAGGATGGCCCTCGGTGCTAGGGTATGCCGCAAGGAAGAAGAGTTTTATCTGAAATTATGCGGCAATGGAATGCCGATTGACTGCTACTAGAAGGCATGAAGAGAGGAGAGATTTTCGATGAGCCAGGTGAAGGGGCGACCCGAAGAAGCGAACAACGTGAAACTCATCGGCCACAGCGACTTGAACGGCTGGGGGGTGTCCTAGTCCAGCGAATTTGTGGTGATGCAGCCTGACCAGAATCTCTTGAATTTACAGCATTAATGATAGCCTCCGAGGTCCAATAGCAAGGACTCTTTTCGGAGACCATTATGCCCGTGAAACAGGCTCACCCGCAGATACCTCTC
>DNYS01000081.1:3477-3758 GCA_003506735.1 Nitrospinota bacterium | reverse complement strand
GCCACGGCCTTCAAGGCCGCGTCCACCCACTCGTCTCCGATCTTGCTCCGGATGTACTTCTCCGCGGGCGGACGGCCCAGCTTGCGGAACTGCTCGTACTCCTCGGCATTGGGAACGTACACCTGAATGCCCTTCTTCTTCAGCTTGCCGATGGCGCTCATCTCGGCGATGTAGCCGACCCCCCGTCCGACGACCGTCCCGGTGCGGGCGGCCCCCGTGACCAAGTCCTGATATTTCTTGGGCAGGGACTGGAAGAACCGCTCGTTGATGATCGTGGTGTG
>DNYS01000081.1:0-3257 GCA_003506735.1 Nitrospinota bacterium | reverse complement strand
TTGGCCCCGAGGCCCTTCATCATGGCCATGTGGGCGGGGTTCTGCATGGTGCGGATCTTGAGCCCCTTCAAGTCCGCCGGCATCTTCACGAGCCGCTTGCTGTTGAACAGGCTTCGAAACCCGCTCTCGGTGTGACCGAGGATTCGGATGCCGGTGGCCTTGAGGAACGCCTCGTTGTACTTCTTCCCGAAGGGGCCGTCCAGGACCTCCCACGCCACCGCGGAGGAGCTGAACAGGAAGGGCATCCCCAATACCAGGGCGGGCTTGAAGAACGAAGGCTGCGTGCCCTCGCTCACGTTGGCCATCTGGTTGATGCCGTTCTGGACGCGCTCTATCTGCTGTCGCTCGTTCCCGCCGGTGTTGGCGCCCAGGATGCGGACCTCGATCTCGCCGTTGGAGCCGGCCTCGACGATGTTCTTGAACACCACCGCCAGGGCATGCTGGTCCGATGCCATCTTCATGGGCATGCCATGAGAGAACTTGATCACGTACTTGGCCGCGCCCGCAAGGGACGCCGAGGAAAGCGCTCCGAGCATCAAGAACGCGCAGAATGCGGCGGCGAATTTCCAGTTCAGGCTTCTTTTCATTTTTTACCTCCTCCATCGGCAAAAGAATCCACTTGGCCGGCTTCGGGCGCGGTTGACCCAGGGGCCGCCGGCATCCCGCCCCCGACCTTTCAGTGAGATCTTCGGTTGTGAATTCAAAAGTAGGGGATCGCAAATCCCCTGAGGGACACAGATATCAGAAACGATTGCGGAACACAACATGACCCGGCCGCTGGGTTCAATGGCGATGTGGTTCCGGAAGATTTCATCTCAGGCCAACCGCTCCGGATCGGGGATGGATTTGTTTGTCTTTCAGGAAAGGCCACATTCTCCGGGACGTCGGATCCTCTGTTCGCGGCGCACCTTGCCGGATGGCGTCCCGCTGTCGAGCCGTGTCCGTTATCCATCGTCGAAGTTGCCCCTATGCGCCGGGCGGCTTAGATTGAGAGGGCCGGAGCGCGGCTCGGTCCGGCATTCACGGGGCGTGGCGCAGTCTGGTAGCGCACCTGCTTTGGGAGNNAATCCTCTCGCCCCGACCAATAAATCCAAGGGGCCGGCGGTGGCCGGCCCTTTTTGCCCTGAGATCCTTACTCGAATCATCAGGTGTCCCCGTGATTCCCCTATGTCCTTGTTCACCAGTTGGGGGGCGATCCAAAATATCCCCGGTGTGTTGGGGAAGGAAGGGGTTGCCCAAGATTTGGTTTAAACTCGCCCTGTTTTGCACAGCTTAGCTTGTCAAAATAGCCGATTTTCAAACTTGCTTTGGTTTGAAAAAGCGCTATTTTACTTAGCATGACTGAGCAACGCAGACAAAAGTTAAACCAGCTTCAGCAGAGTCTCCCGGAAGGGCTGCTGGCCGATGCCGCCTGGCTAAAGGAAAAAGGCTATTCCAGCGCGCTCCGCAGCCAGTACGTTTCCGCCGGTTGGCTTGATCAGCCCGCCAGAGGGGTATACCGGCGGCCCAGCGGAAAGCTGCAATGGCAGCACGTGCTCATTTCCGTGCAAACCCTTCTGAAAATGCCGGTTATCGCCGGTGGCCGCACGGCTTTGGAACTTCAGGGGTTCGCTCACTATTTGCCACTTGGCGGTATGCAAGAGGTTCACCTGTACGGCGATGGGTCACTGCCGAGTTGGGTGCACAAGCTGAAGCTGGATATCCGCTTCGTCTTCCACAACGCCCGAAAGCTGTTCCGCGAGGAGCGGATTGGCTGGGCGCTGGGTAGCGGGAATAGGAACATTCAAGCTCAAAGCATCCCGAGCAACGCATCCATACAAGGCAGCTTGACCCGCCAAGCATGGGGGCACTGGGATTGGCTTTTGGTCTTGTCCACTCCGGAGCGCGCCATTCTGGAGCTTCTGGACGAAGTCCCTCAGAAAGAGACGTTCCATCAGGCCGAGATGCTGATGGGGGGCCTGCGAACGCTTCGTCCGAGCCGGTTGCAGAGACTCCTGGAAGATTGCCGAAGCGTCAAGGTGAAGCGCCTGTTTCTGTGGTTCGCCGAGCGGCATGGATTCCGATGGCTGTCCAAAATCAAGCGGGAATGCATCGATTTGGGTAAAGGCAAGCGGATGCTCGTGCGGGGTGGAAAGCTCGATTCGAAATTTCTCATCACAGTGCCTGAGGACATGAATGACCGCGGATGAGCAATACCGCCGCCAGGCTGCCATGCTCGTGCGGATTCTCCCTTTCATTGCGGAAGAAACGTGTTTCGCCCTGAAGGGCGGAACGGCCATCAACCTATTTATCAGGGATATGCCTCGCCTCTCTGTTGATATTGACCTCACCTACCTGCCCGTGGAGGGCCGTGAAGCATCCCTCCGTGGAATCGATGCAGCCATGCGCCGTATCGCCAAGGGCATCTCTGACGGACTGCCCAGCAGTAACGTGGACGAAATCCCGCTCCACAGCGAGAAAACGGTAAACAAGCTTTTGGTGCGCGACCAGGGCATTCAGATCAAAATTGAAGTAACGCCGGTTCTCAGGGGCTGCGTTTACAAGCCTGAGATGAGAACCGTGTCGCCCCGAGTAGAAAAGGTCTTCGGCTACGCAGAGGTTCAGATGGTTTCATTCGCCGACCTTTTTGCTGGGAAGATCGTTGCGGCCCTCGATCGCCAGCATCCCCGGGACTTGTTCGATGTACGCGGGCTCTTGGCAAACGAAGGGATCGACGATGGCCTGCGCAACGCCTTCATTGTCTATCTCCTAAGCCACAACCGCCCCATGGCGGAAGTGCTTGCTCCAACGAGGCGGGATATCTCCCAGGAGTTCGAGCGCGGCTTCAGCGGGATGACGGAGACTCCAGTTAAACTGGAAGAGCTGATTGATGCAAGAGAGGCGCTCATATCGGAGATCGTCGGAAAAATGCCTCCGTCTCACAGGAAGTTTTTGCTTTCCTTCAAGCGCGGAGAACCCAACTGGTATTTACTCGATTTGAGCGGAATCGAAAACCTACCTGCTATTCGGTGGAAGATGGAAAACCTTAATCTCCTAGACCATGCCAAGCGGAGGGAACTTCTAGAAAACCTTATGGCGGTGCTGGGAATCGGAGGTTTAAATCCGGTGCGCTCCGACTAAAAAATAAGTGGATAAGCGGAAGCCGGCCCTTTTTTTTGACGGCCTTGCCCGAGATGGACAGGGGTTGGGGAGTCTGACGGAGCGCGGGGCGGGAGTCTGCGGCGCCGAGCCCCTAGTCGTCGATAATCGCCACGGCG
>DNYS01000248.1:30804-34637 GCA_003506735.1 Nitrospinota bacterium | reverse complement strand
GATGCCCCCGACAAGGCCGCCGGGACGGCGTGCTTCGCGGCCGATGTGCCGCCTCCTCCGCGCGGGCTGCACGGTTTGGTGCTCAGAAGCCCCCATCCCTATGCCAAGGTCGTCTCGGTGGACAGCCGTGCGGCCGAGAAGATTCNNGCCATCACGCCGGGCCAGGCCGTCGTCTTCTACAGGGGAGACGAGCTGGTCGCCGGCGGCATCATCGAGATCACGCCCCCTTCCCTGAACTGAGCCGGCCTGCGCGTGGACTTCAAAGACATCGTCCGGATGGCCCTCGAAGAGTACCTGGCCGATCTGCGCAAGGCCCTCGACGGCGACCCGGTGGCGTTCATCGACGGCGGCCATTCGCCGTCCGGCGACGAGCAGATGGCGCTCGACCTGGACGCCGCCCGGGCCGCCATCGAGGCGATCCGCGTGAAATATGAGGTGCTCGAACCCGTCGTGAACGCGCTCGACAGCCGTGCGGGCAAGGGAGGCTTCGTGCACGAGAACTGGCGCGATCTCAAGCTCGGCCCGAATTCCGAGGGAAACGTCATCGCCAGCTTCGAGCGGGAAATGGGGAATGCGGCAGTGGGATTTGCCGAGGCCGACCGTATTTTCGAACATACCTTCTTCACCCCCCGCTCCCACGCCGCCTATATCGAGCCCCATGCCTGTACGGCAGAAGCCGGGGCGGACGGGGATGTGACGGTGTGGACCTCCACTCAGGACGCCTGGTCGATCCGGGCCGGGATGGCCGATGCGCTGGCCTATCCCTTAAACCGGATCCGCGTCATTCCAACCGAGATCGGCGGCGGCTTCGGGGCCAAGCTCCAATCCTCCATCGAGCACATCGCCGCTCTCCTCTCCCTGCGGAGCGGCGAGTCGGTCCGCATCGAAATGACGCGCGAGGAAGACCACCACTCCGCCAGCCCGCGCCATCCGCATTTCATCACCATCCGGACAGGCGTGAAAAACGACGGCACCCTTATCGCGCGCGAGCTGGATGTCACCATGGACCACGGCGCCTACGGGCGCGGCGCCCCCTTCCAGTGCCAGAGCAAAATGATGATGGGCTCGTGCACCTACCGCATCCCCAACGTCAAGATCCGGGCCTGTACGGTCTACACGAACGGGCCCATCTCGGGTCCGGTGCGCGCCCCGAGCGGGCCTCAATACCACTTCGCGACCGAGGTTCATCTGGACATCATCGCCCGGGAGCTGGGCATTGACCCGCTCGAGATCAGGAGGATCAACGCCCTCCGGCCAGGGGACGTTACCCTGGCCCCTCCGGAGGAGAATCCCTCGATGCGGGCCGTGGTGGACCGCGTTGCCGAGGAATGCGGATGGGGCTCGGCGGTCTCCTCCGCAGCGGAGCTCGAAGCCGAGGGATGGCAAACCGGGCGGGGAATCGCCTGCGGCTACTGGGGCGGCCCGGGAGAGTCGGCGAGTTGTTCGCTCCGCCTGAACGATGACGGATCGATTCAGATCATGGCGGGCACGGTCAACCTGACCGGAATGAGCACGGCCCTTTGCCAGCTCACAGCCGAGGAGTTCGGCATCGGCCTCGATGAGGTTCGCTACAGCACGGGCGACACCGACACCGTCCCCCAGTCCACCGCCGCGTCCGGGAGCAAGGCGACGCGCTCGGTGGCCCAGGCCATCCTGGGGGCGGCGGAGGATATCCGGGAGAAAATTTTTGCGGTGGCGAGCACCCGGCTTGAGGCCGATCCGAACGACCTTGTCCTCAAAGACGGCAAGGTTCACGTCGCCTCGGCGCCCGATCGCTCTCTTACGCTTGCCGAGGTGGCCGCAGCCGCCCCCGGTGTCCATGGCTTCGTCATCGGGTCGGGCGAGACGGCCAAGCCGCCACCCTGCCCGATTCATACGGCCCAGGTGGCCGAGGTGGCGGTGAACCCGGATTCGGGCGAGGTGCGCGTGCTCCGGCTTCTGTGCGTCCAAGACGTGGGTTTCGCGATCAATCCGATCTCGGTGGCGGGGCAGATCGAGGGCGCGATGATTCAGGGGCTGGGCCTGGCTCTGATGGAAGAGCTTCCCCACAACGAGAGCGGAGGACTCGCGGGCGAATCGCTGCACGAATACTTAGTGCCCACGAGCCTGGACATGCCCGAGCTCAAGGCGATCCTGATGGACAATCCGGCCGAGGGAACCCCCTACGGTATGCGCGGGGTGGGCGAGCCGCCCATCGTGGCGACGGCGGCCGCGATTGTGAACGCCATTCATGATGCCGTTGGCGCTCCGCTGTTTACGATCCCTATCGGGCCTCACCATGTCCGCGCGGCCATGGAAAAAAGCGCCCCGGCGGCGGTTGGCGGCTAACGGCGATGGGTTTCATGTAAAGTTCGATTCAAATGAAAAGGAGATTCGATGCCGGTCGATAAAAATTCGGGATTGCCCGAAAAGATGGGCGTGACCGGGGAGATGATGGCGAATCCGGAGCCGAGGGTGCCATTCGCGACGCCGGAAAACGTGCCTGATGAAGATCGGGCCGATGTCCAGGCCGTCCACGATTGGGCCAACGCCATGTGGGGCACGGTGCCGCGCTTCATCCAGCTTTTATCTAACGCGCCGCCCACGGCCGAGGCATGGATGATGCTCGATCAGAAGCTGCGCATCGACCGGCTGAAGACCGACCCAGAGTATATTCGCCACATGCAGCTCGTCATCGTCAAGGCGGCGCTGATCACCCGGTGCAACAACTGATACGGCCACAATTCGGAGCTCGGTCGAGCTCTGGGCCTCACGATGGAGCAGATCGAACTCCTCGACGGGGACGGGTGGAAGGAGAGCCCGCTGTTCAATGAAAAGGAGAGGGCGGCGATCCGCTGGTCGGACGAGGTTTCGGGCCTCACGGCCAGTGAGAATGATTTCGCCTTCGAGGAGATGGAAAAATATTTCAACCGACGCCAGATCGTGGAGCTGACGTTCATCTGCGGAATGTGGCATCTTTCGGGCCGCCTGGCCGAGGCGCTGCATCTGGTGGTCGAGCCGCCCGGCGGGCGGATTGCGTTTCAGGAAAAAGATATCTAGCCGCCGGGCCGCCGGGGCGAATGGAGGAGGCGGGACGATGAAGGTCAAAAACTACAAGGACGTTGAGCTCAAGACCGAGTCGGCGGCAAAAGGGGCCGGAATCCGCTGGCTCCTGAGCGACCGGGACGGGATGACGGACATGGCGATGCGGGTGGTCGAGATTGAGCCAGGGGGCCAGACTCCGCATCATGCCCATCCCTGGGATCATCAGGTCTTCGTCCTCAAGGGCGAGGGAAGGGTGATCACCGAGGAGGGAGCCCAGGATTTCGCGCCCGGCGCGGCGATTTTCATCGGGCCGAACGAAAAGCACACCTTCCATAACGACTCGGAAGAGACGATGGAGTTCGTCTGCATGATCCCGGTCCGGGCTACCCTCGATCTCAATCAATAGGGGGGAGGGGGTTCCTGGAGCTTATCCGGCACAAAGGCGCGCCTCCTCCTCCGACCATCTCAGCGTTTCGAGTCCGCCTAAGGGCGAATATTTCGAAATAATTTCGCTTTTGTAGATTTCTCCGGGGATTCCTCGGTCCGGCGGCATACTACATATGGGGGCGTTCGTGGTGGTTCGGTACAAGATGAATTGAATCCAATATGCAGTGCCGGTACGTTCTTATAAGAATGTCCCTTAGTAAAAAACAATTTTTAAAAAAATGACGGAACCCCCAAATAAATCTTGCATGCCGGAAGTTTTTGGACCATATTACGCGGCTGTTGATTGCCGCCCGATGTCGCCTGCGAATGGCAGGCTGGCGGATGACCCCTGGCCCATCGCCGGGGCCGCCGAATGGGAAGGA
>DNYS01000248.1:22316-30612 GCA_003506735.1 Nitrospinota bacterium | reverse complement strand
GACAATTTGTCGGACCAAGAGGTCAGCCTGTGCGACGGGGAGGGTGGCTCGGCTCCATCCAAAGGGACGAGATACGCCTGATCTATCCCGGTCCGCAAACGTGCAAAGCCCCCGCCTTACGGCGGGGGCTATTTTTATGGAAAAATGAGTGACGCCTGAAACCCGGAAGTTCTACCCTGGAGCACTCTGTAGAATGGTTTCAGAGGAAAATTTTCGGAATACCCCGCGGATGGTTATCCGGAAAATACAATGGGCTTCGGATTTTCCGAAGCCCATGAGTTTTTTGGTGGAGGCGTGGGGGCTCGAACCCCAGACCTCGTGGGTGCGATCCACGCGCTCTCCCAACTGAGCTACGCCCCCCAAAAGGATTTATGAAATTAGGTCAACGCTTGGCTGGTGTCAAGCGATAGAAAATTCTCAAAAAGGGAGGGCTGGTGAGTAAGCCTACGAGGCTACCCACCAGCCCTCGGCCCGTCGCAGAGTCCGCCCGTTACCCCCACGACGGGATACTACTTTTTTTTTGGCGAGGACCGGAAGGCAAGCCTCCGAGGCCGCCTTCCGGTCCTCATCCTGGTGCAGAGTCCGCCCGTTTGCCCCACACCAGGAAATCTTACTTCCACAAATTGGGGAGGGCCGGCAGACGAACCGCCTAGGCCGTTTGCCGGCCCTCGTCCCGCCACAGAGTCCGCCCGTTTCCCCCTGTGACGGGAAATATCGTCAAATCACGAACATCCACTTGTCGAGCCGCATGTCATGCATTTGAGGCAAGTGCCATTTCGAACAAGAGAAAAGGACCCACATTCCGAACAAGCCTCACCTTCGTATCCTTTGGCCTTGGCTTCTACGCGGACATTTGAATTGGCCGGTTCGGAAATAGCTCTCACCTCGGACCCAGGAACCGCCTCTTGAGTCCCCTGATCAAAAGATCGCCTTTCTGGTGCGAGATGAAGATGTTCGCTCCGGGGAAGGTCTGGGCTCACTCCCTCGCGCAAGGTTTCAATCACTTCTTCTTCCTCGGCGTCGAACTCGGGAATCTCGTCCTCGGGCCGGCCGATGGTGTCACCGCGTAAATCTTCAGGCTTGACCTGGACGAGATCGTTCCGGCCGAGGTAGCTGAGCGCCAACTCGCGGAAAATGTAGTCGATGATGGAAGTGCTCATTTTAATATGTTGATTGCCCTCGACGATGCCGCCCGGCTCGAACCGGGTGAACACGAAGGCGTCCACGAATTCGTCCAGCGGCACGCCGTGCTGGAGGCCGAGCGATATCGCGATGGCGAAACAGTTCATCAGGCTTCGGAAGGCGGCGCCTTCCTTGTGCATATCGATGAATATCTCGCCAATCGTCCCGTCGGTGTATTCCCCGGTCCGGAGATAAACCTTGTGACCCCCGACGATGGCCTTCTGGGTGTATCCCGCCCGTCGGGAGGGAAGCTTGCGGCGGCGCGATTGGTATAAGTAGCGCCGGACGATTTGCTGCGCCACGCGGACGGGGCCGCTTTCGGCCGAGCCCTTCTCGTCGCTATCGAGCCCATCGAACAAGTCGACCGAAAACTGCGCCGATAGCGGCTGGCTGAGCTTGGAGCCGTCCCGGTAGAGGGCGATGGCTTTGGTCATCCGGTTCCAGGACTCCATGTAGAGGCCCTTGATTTCTTCGATGGTCGCCTCGTTTGGCAGATTGATCGTCTTGCTGATCGAACCGGAGATGAACGGCTGCGCCCCGGCCATCATCCGCACATGGGCCATGGGGCTGATGTACCGGGTCCCTTCCCGGCCGCACTTGCTCGCGCAGTCGAATATTTCATAGTGCTCTTCCTTGAGGTGCGGGGCGCCCTCCAACATCATCATTCCGCATATGTAGCTGTTTGCTTCCTTGATCTGGTCCGGAGTGAAGCCGATGGCTTCAAGGATGCTCAGGTTCCAGTCGGCGAGTTGCTCATCGCTGAGGCCCAGTTTTTCCCGGCAGAAGTCTTCGCCAAGAGTAATTTTGGTGATGGCAAACTGAAGCTCAAACGCCCCCTCGAGCGCCTCTTCCACCGATTCGAGCGCTTTCTCGGTAAACCCTTTTTCGAGGAGCGATTCCGGGTTGATATGAGGCGCATTTTTGAGGCTTCCCCGGCCCCGGCAGTAGGCGACGATCTCCTTGATCTGTTCTTCGTCGTAGCCCAGCCTTCTGAGGGCCGCCGGTACGGAGTGATTGATTATTTTGAAGTATCCGCCGCCGGCCAGTTTCTTGAACTTCACAAGTGCGAAGTCGGGTTCGATTCCGGTGGTGTCGCAATCCATCACGAGACCGATCGTGCCGGTGGGGGCGATGACGGTGGCCTGGGCGTTGCGGTAACCGTGCCGCTCGCCCAGTTCAAGCGCCTCATCCCAAGCTTTTCGCGCGGCCGATAGAAGGTAGGGTTGACATAGGCTGGGGTCGATCCCGACGGGTGTTTTGGAAATGCCTTCATATTCCGCAGGAGATGCCGCATACGCCGCCCTGCGGTGATTTCTCACGACGCGCAGCATATCTTCCCGGTTGGCATCGAAGCGCTCAAAGGGCCCCAGTTCCGAAGCCATTTCCGCACTCGTTGCATACGAGAAACCCGTCATGATGGCCGTGAGCGCGCCGCACCATGCCTCGGCCTGAGGCGAGTCGTATGGAATTCCGAGCACCATGAGCAGGGTGCCCAAGTTCGCGTAGCCAAGGCCCAGGGTGCGGTACAGGAAAGACCTTTTGGCGATATCCCGGCTCGGAAATTGGGCCATCAGGACGGAAATTTCGAGTACGACCGTCCAGAGACGGATGGTGTGCCTGTACTCGTCCACCCGGAAGCCGCCCGATTCCGTGTCGAGGAACCGCATGAGATTCATCGAGGCGAGGTTGCAGGCCGTATTGTCGAGGAACATATATTCCGAGCATGGGTTGGAGGCGTTGATTCGGCCTTCCGCCGGACAGGTATGCCAATCGTTGATAGTGGTGTCGAATTGAAGGCCCGGGTCCGCGCTGCACCAGGCGGCATATCCGATCTGGTCCCACAAATCCTTGGCCTGGAGCTCCTTCACGACTACGCCGTCCGTACGGCGGGTCAGCTTCCAAGTCCCGTCGTCCTCGACGGCTTTCATGAATTCATCCTTCAGGCGAACCGTGTTGTTCGAGTTTTGGCCCGAGACGGTGGCGTATCCTTCGCCTTCCCAGTTGGTGTCCAGTTCATCCAGAAGGATTTCCTTGAACCCTTGCTGGGCGAGTTGAAGCGCCCGCTGGATGTAGCTGCCCGGGACGCCGGAATTGCGAGCGGCACGGACCGCTTTGCGGAGGTCGGGATTTTCTTCCGGTTGATAGAGCCCGCCGTTCAACTCGGCCTGCTTGTTCGGATCGCAAGCGGCGATGATGGCGTTCATATGCCGGTTGCACAACATGCTGCCGGATACCAAGGCGGCTACTTTTTGTTCCTCTTTCACCTTCCAGTTGATGAATTGTTCAATGTCGGGATGATCGGCATCGAGGATGACCATTTTCGCTGCGCGGCGGGTGGTGCCCCCCGATTTGATGGCGCCCGCCGCGCGGTCGCCGATTTTCAGGAAGCTCATCAGACCGGAGCTTTTCCCTCCTCCGGAGAGGGGCTCGTTCTCGCCGCGCAGGTTCGAAAAATTGGAACCCGTGCCCGAGCCAAACTTGAAGATGCGCGCCTCGCTGACCCAGAGGTCCATGATGCCGCCTTCGTTCACGAGGTCGTCACTGACGGACTGGATAAAGCAGGCGTGAGGCTGCGGCCTCTCGTATGCATTTTGCGATCGGTTCACTTCTCCGGTGTCGGGGTCGCAGTAGTAATGACCCTGGGCTGGGCCCTCGATTCCGTAGGCCCAGTGGAGGCCGGTGTTAAACCACTGAGGGGAATTGGGCGCGGCTATCTGGTTGGCAAGCATGTAGGTAATTTCATCGTAAAACGCCCTGGCATCCTCTTCGCTGTCGAAGTAATTGTTTTTCCATCCCCAATAGGTCCAGCAACCCGCCATTCGGTGAAATAAAACGCGCGAATCCCGTTCCATGCCCAACCGCTCGTCCTCTGGAAGAGAGGAAAGAGCTTCTTCATCTGGTATGGAACGCAGGAGCCAATCGGGGACGCCCTCTTCGGGCACTTTTTTGAGCTTCGCTGGGACCCCCGCTTTCCGGAGGTATTTTTGGGCGATGATATCGACGGCAACCTGGGTCCAGTTTTCGGGAACCAGGATGTCTTTGGCTTCGAATACGATGGTGCCGTCTGGATTGATGATTCGGGAGATGCGGGGAACGAAGTTGACTTCCCTGCGGGAGCTTTTCCCGGAATGAGTGAAAAGTCGTTCAAATTTCATTTAAAACGTCCTTTTGAATTTCGGGCGAAATTCAAAAAATGCTGGTTATTATCGCATTTTATTCGCCTATTCGTTTTTTTTCAACCCCTGTGCCGAGTACTCTTTTCTAATTTCGCGATCAAACCAGACTATCTTCCTAAACCCAGAAACAAGGGGTTTAGTTGAGTATATGTTGTATAAGGACTTAAAGATATTACACTAGATATGGGGTTGTCAAGAATAATTTATGATAATCCACAACAACAGGTGGCATTATTCACATTTTATCCCCAGATATTGTGGGTATAAAAATGACAAAAAAGCAAAATTCCTGGCCGAAAATGGAGTGTTTTTCAGATATAATATAAATTATATAATTTACGGGGAGGAACTTGCGGTTTTTGTTTGCCAATAGGCCAGGGTATCTTTCAAAGTTTGCTCGAAAAGGATTTCGGGGCGCCAGCCGGTGGCATGGGCGAGTTTTGAGTAGGTTGCGGAAAATACACTGGAATCGTTGGGTCTTTTCTTGGGGTCCTGCTCGATGGAAATGGAAACTTTCGCCAGCGACAGGAGTATATTCAGGGCTTCTCGAATCTTTATCGAGTGGCCGGAGCAAACGAGATAAGCCTCTCCGGGGGTTCCATGTTCGGCCGCGAGGGCATAGGCCCGGACAACATCGCGTACATCGGAAAAATCCCGCCAGGACTCCAGATTGCCGGTTCGCACTATCGGTTCTTTTTCTCCGGCTTCGATTTCCGATATCTGCTTTGCCCAATCGGGTATGGCGAATCCGGTGGCTTGGCGCGGGCCCGTATGGTTCATCGGCCGCATGCGCACAAGGTGCATTCCATTGGCTTTTGCGATTTGTTCTGAAGCCAGGTCCAGGGCAAGTTTGCTGATGGCATAGGGGTTTTTGGGAGCGAAGGGGATTTCTTCGTTGATCTCGCCCGAAAGTTCGCCGCCACCGTATATTTCCGCCGAGCCAACGAGAAGGATGCGCACCTGGCTTCCGAGCGCCCTGCACGATTCGAGCAGGTGAATCCCTGCGATGAGGTTGGTCTCGAACGTCTTGGCCGGATCGTCCCATGATGCGGCGACAGAACTTTTGGCCGCCAGATGAAATACGCGATCGGGGCGGTTGTCTTCGATAATGGCTCGTGTGTTTTCCTTGTCGAGCAAATCGCTCCGGTAGAGAGAAATTCGATCGATGATGTGCTTCAGGTTATCCGGCGCGATGTTCGGGAGGGAGATGCCGGAGACTTCATGGCCCTGCGCTAGAAGATGCTCGGCCAAATGACTTCCCGCGAAACCGGCGATGCCCGTAATCAGGGCTTTCACAAACGATCCCGCCAGTAGTCCAGAATGTCCTGAAGGGTCTGCTCGAAGGGTATTTCCGGTTTCCAGCCGGTGGCTTCGCGGAAATTCGATGAATCCCCCAGAAGGATCGGCACATCCGAAGGCCGCATCCGGGCGGGGTCTTCTTTCACCTCGATGGGCGTGGCCGAGCGGGCGATCAGCATATCCAGTATTTCTTGGATGGCCCAGGCGGTGCCGGAGGCGATGTTGTACACCTCGCCCGCCTCGCAATGTTGAAGCGAGAGCCAGTAGGCCTTCACTACATCGCGCACGTCGGTAAAATCCCGCTTGGCTTCCAGGTTTCCCACATAGATCACGGGCTCGCGCCTCCCCTTTTCGGCCTCGACGATTTGCTTGGCGAAATCGCTGCAAACGAAAACATCCCCACGACGAGGACCGGTATGGTTAAATGCGCGGGTGCGGACGAGTTTCATGCCGTAGCTTTGAAAAAATTGATAGGCGAGCAGGTCGGTGCCAACCTTGCTCACAGCATAGGGGGAAAGGGGCCTGAGCGGGTTGGATTCCCGGATAGGGGTTTCCTCCGGGTGGACGAGACCGTATTCCTCGCTGCTTCCGGCGATCTGGATCCAGGGGTCGATGCCGGCCTGGCGTACGCCTTCGAGGAGGTGGAGGGTGCCGATAATGTTGGTGTGGAGGCTTTCTTCTGGGGCCGTCCAGGAGGCGGGCACAAAGCTTTGGGCCGCCAGGTGAAAAATCCTCGTGGGCCGGATTTCGGCGAGAATCCGGTTGACGGAACCCTGGTCGCGCAGGTCGCACTCGAGGATTGGGACCCGGGAGGTGAGGTGATCGATATGCTCGGTTCGGCTGCGCCACCGCCGCATGCCGAATATTTCGATATCCTTTAGGGTGATGAGGTAGTCCACCAAGTGGCTGCCGACGAACCCCGTGATTCCTGTAATTAGAACGCGTTCTGCCACCGCTTCTCCTTTCAGGGTGCCCGAATGTGGCCCGAATCCTACTGGGCGCGGCCTTGGCAGGTCAATGGACCACCGCACGAGAAGAGCGCCCTGAGTCATCCCCGGCTGCCCGCCGAAACTCGGGGGAGCGGGGGGGAATAGGGATAGGGAGCAGACAGTTTTCGTCTCCAGGAGTATTCTTAGGCGGGATGGCCGAAAGAAAATATATACAAAATCATCGATTCCGGCGCTGCCGGATGCGGGAGAAACCATGACAGATTCCAGCTACGATTTTGCTGTCATCGGGGGCGGCCCTGCGGGCTATGTCGCGGGTGTCCGGGCGGCCCAGCGGGGCGTGAAATCCATCGTTATCGAGCGGGACGCCTTGGGCGGCGCGTGCCTCAACTGGGGATGCATCCCCAGCAAGAGCCTTATCCGCGCGGCCGATGTGTTGAGGACCATCAAAAACGCCTCCGCCTTCGGTATCGAGATCAAAGGTGAGGTCATCGCCAACCTGGCTGAAATGATCGACCGCAAGGACAAGATCGTGGCCGGTTTGGTCCGGGGCATCGGCGGCCTCTTTAAAGCGCACCGGGTCGATCATCTCGCTGGAGAAGCATCGATCGAGGAGTCCGGCCGGATCCGAATCCGGCTCAAGGAGGGCGGCGAGGAGGAGATCCGGGCCGAGAAAATACTCATCTCCACCGGATCCCGCCCGGCCCAGATTCCGGTTTTCCCCATTGACGGCAAGCGGATCATCTCCAGCGATCAGGCGGTACACCTCAAAGAACTCCCAGGCCGCCTCCTCATCATCGGAGCGGGGGCCATCGGGTGTGAATTCGCCTGTTTTTACCGCGAAATGGGGGTGGATGTGACTGTGGTCGAATTGCTCGACCGGGCGCTACCGCTGGGCGATGAGGATGTATCCAAGCTGATCGGGCGGGAGTTGAAAAAACAAAAGATCAAGCTTCTGACCGGGAAGAAAATTCTCAAGGTCGAACAAAGCGGCGACGATATGGTTGCGCATATCGAGGGCAGCGACGATATCGCCTCGGACCTGGTACTCGTATCCATCGGGAGGACCTTCAATACCGACGGCCTGGGTCTGGACAATATCGGCTTGGAGCTTGGACCCCGGGGCGAGATCTCGGTGAACGAGAAGATGGAGACCAATGTCCCCGGCGTGTACGCGGCCGGAGATGTGATTGGGGGGCTCATGCTCGCCCATGTGGCCTCGGCCGAGGGGATCGTCGCCGCCGAAAACGCGTCGGGGGGAGATTCCTCAATGGACTACCTTGGGATTCCGGCGGGTATCTTCACTCATCCCGAGGTGGGCGTCGTCGGCCTTACCGAAGGGGAGGCCAGGGCAAAGGGCCTCGATGTGCGCGTGGGGCGCTTTCAGATGCGGGGGCTCGGGAAGGCGCACTCGGAGCGGGAGATAGCCGGAGAAGTGAAGGTCATTGCCGGAGCGGCCGATGATGTTATTTTAGGGGTGCATGTGGTGGGATCCCATGCGGCCGACCTGGTACACGAGGCGGCGGTCGCGATGCGCAACGGTATTTCGGCCTCCGGCCTCGGCGGGACAATCCATTCTCATCCGACGCTTTCCGAGGCCATCATGGAGGCCGCCCACGATGTGCACGGGACCGCCATTCACAATCCCCCGAAAAAATAGCGGCCGGCCAGCCAGGAATTTTCGATGATGCC
>DNYS01000248.1:18329-22253 GCA_003506735.1 Nitrospinota bacterium | reverse complement strand
CCTGCTCTCCATTCTCGCTTCCGGCTGCCCCGATCCCTACACGTTCGGCGACCGCCTGTACTCCGTTCCCTGGGGGGTCGAAATGCCCGTTCCGGCGGGAGCTGAAATCATCTACGACCGGTCTTCGGTCTTCTTGTCCTCCCGCCGGCGCGATTGGAGCTTGATTCTTTCGGTAGGGCGCGTTTCCGGCAGCGGGCGCCGGAGGGAACTAGGCGGAGAGGGCGTGCTTCGGGGTTTATTGGAAAAAGGAAAACGCCTTGCCCGCACCCTCCCCGGAAGGCGGTGGATCGGGGGCAACCTCGCCACGATAGGGGGTGCGCGGGGCGTACAATTTGATTTCGAGGGGCCGCCCGGAAAGGAGCAAGGGGCGGTTTATTTCAAGCCCGGCGAAACCGTATATCACCGGGTGGCTGTCCTAATGTTCCGGCGCCGGGTTTACCGGATGCACTTTCAATCGCTCCGCTCCGCGAGGCGGTTTTCATCGGCCATCTGGACGAACGTCGCGGGAGGTATCCGGTTTACCGGAGAGAGGGGAATTACTTTCAATTCGGTGAATTTGCCCGAAAGCGATTTGGGGGAAATGGTGGAGGGTGTCCTGCGGCAGGCCAAAAAAGAGTGACGCGACCTCTAGGGAGATTCCGGTCCAACGGCCTTACGGGACCGGCTGTCCGGGTACGGCCCCGGCCATCTCTCCTGAATGGCGCTGAATTCGTCTTCGATACAGAAATTATGGGCAAGGACGGGGAATCCCCGGCAGACAAAGACGATCCTGGGTGCAATGAGCGGATTGAATCTGGGTGGAAGGTTTAATAGGGGATGTCGATCAGCCTGCCTTCGCCCGCTTTCATATCTTCTTCGAGCAGTTGAAGCATGGCCTTCGATACAGGGCCGGGCTTTCCGTCTCCGATGACATGGCCGTCCCACTCCACCACGGGCGCCACGTAAATCGAACTTCCGATCAACATCATTTCGGCGGAGTCCATCGCTTCCTCGACCGGGATATCGCCAATTTTTATGTCCTGAATGATTCCCTGGGTCACCAGGACCGGGGCCAGTTCGAGGAGGCGCAATACGGTGCATCCGGAGAGAATTTTGTCGAAGCGGGGATGTTTCAGGACCCCATCCTTGGTGACAAAGGCCATGTTCATGTTCGAGCCTTCCCCGACGTTGCCGTCCGCATCGATGAAAACTCCGTTATCCAGGCCTTTTTCTTTTGCTTCGAGCTGCATCAGGACGTTCGGAAGATAATTCGTGCTCTTGGTTATCGCGTAAAGGGCGGGTTTGATGGGGTAGGTGGTGGTCATCACCCGCATCCCGTCCGTGTAAAACCTTTTATCGTAGGCCAGGCCCGGAAAGATCATGACGAAAAATCCGGTTTCCGCGTCGGCGGCGGGCACCAGGCCCAGATTTCCGGACCCGGAGGACATCCAGTACCGGATGGAGCCTTTTTTCTGGCCCGAGGCCGCAGCCGTTTGAACGATGATCTCGCGCATTTCGTCCCGGCTGCAGGGAGGGGTCAGTTTCGATGCCTCGGCCGAGCGGTGGAAGCGGTCGAGATGGGCCTCGAGGTCGTAGATTTTTCCGTCCACGATGGAGGCCGTATCGAAGATTCCGTGCCCCCGGTGCACCATATGGTCGTCGAAGGGAATCACCATCAGCGAGGGGTCGGTGACCACCCCGCCGAGGTAGCTTGAATAAAAAGCGGAGAACGGGACGGGCTGCTTTTCTCTCAACCCCCGCAGGCGCGCGATGACATCGTCGGGGCCGAGGGTTTGAATTTTTTCGGGCGAAGACATGAGGGCAAACCTCCATGAAAATTATTTCGCGAATGACTCCGTTTATCATGCACCCAGCGTGAATTTCCGGCAATAGGAGATGCCGGGGGGGTTATTCCTCCAGCGCCTCGGCCACGAGCTCGGCGATGTCGGCGGCCCGGATCGTTTGATCGGGGTCCAGCGTCTTGAGCGCGTCGTCGAACATCTGCATGCAGAAGGGGCACGATACGGCCGCGGTCTTGGCGCCGCAGGCTTTTACCTCCTCGATGCGGAGATGGTTGATCCGCTGCTTCGGGTCGTCGTCCATCCACGCATATCCCCCGCCCGCCCCGCAGCAAAGGGCGCGGTCCTTGTTCCTGCGAAGCTCCTCGAACCCGCCGGGGGCGGAGATTCGATCGAGCACCTCACGGGGGGCATCGACGACGCCGTTGTGCCGGGCCAGGTAGCAGGGGTCGTGATAGGTGACCGAACCGAGGGTTCTTTTGAGCTTGAGCCGCCCGTCCTGGATGAGCTCGCTGATGAGCTGGGTGTGGTGGACCACCTCATACTTGCCGCCAAAATCGGGATACTCGTTCTTATAGGTATTGAAGCAGTGCGGGCAGGTGGTAATGATTTTTTTGACCCCGTAGCCGTCCAGGGTCCCGATGTTTTTCTTCGCGCACATCTGAAAGGTGAACTCTCCGCCCGCGCGCCGCGCCGGATCGCCCGTGCAAACCTCCTCGGGTCCGAGGAGAGCGAAATCCACGCCGGCGGCCTGGAGGATTTTCACCATGGCGCGGCTGACCTTGATGTTGCGGTCGATCATCGAGCCCGTGCAACCGACCCAGTAGAGATACTCGGCCGTCTCCCCTTGGCCGAGCACCTTGACCTCCAGATCCTCGTACCACTCCTCGCGGTTGTGCTGGGCGCCGGTCCAGGGGTGCATCCGCTCGTCCATGTTCTTGAGAAACTGGCGCGCGTCCTCGCTCATCTTCGATTCCATCATCACCAGATAGCGCCGCATATCCACCATCTTGGGGATGTGCTCGATGAACACCGGGCATTCGCGCTGGCAGGCCCCGCAGGTCCGGCAGCCCCATAGGACCTCTTCGGTCACGGCCGGGTGAAGACCCTCGGCGCCCTCATCGAGGGCTTTCCCGAAAAGGGGAGCGCCCTCCGGCGGCGGTCCGCTTTCCCCGGATTCTCCCCCGCCGGCCGCGCGCGCCTCGATGAGGGCCGGGCCGGCGCCGCTCAGGTGATCCTTCATGTCGCGGATCAGCTTGCGCGGGCTCAGCGCCACCCCGCTCAGATGGGCCGGGCAGACATCCTCGCAGCGCCCGCAGTTCATGCACGCGTCCAGGTCAAGCAGGCCCTTCCAGGAATACTGGTCGATTGCCTCCACGCCCAGCGTCTCGATCGAATCGGGGTCGGTATCCATCGCCGCCTCGATATCGATGAACGAGAGCTTCCCGCTCGGCTCCAGGTTGCGGAAGAAAATATTCGTTAGCCCGAACAGAATATGGCCGAGTTTTCCGTAGGCCATGTAGCCGATGAAGACAAACGCCGTTCCCGCGTGGAACCACCAGCTGAACCGGTGGAAGGCCTCGATCCGCCCCGGGCCCAGGTTTTGCAAAACCAACGCAACGGCGTAGCCCCCCGGCGACCAGGGCGCCAAATCGGGCTGTTGATGGAGTTCCGTCGCGGCGATGCGGAGCCCCTCGACGAGAAATCCCTGGAGAAAGATCAGGAGAAGCAGCGCCAGTGCGACCCAATCGTCCATGACCGAATGCAGGCGCGCCGGGCGGATGACGGCCCGCCGCCAGATCGCCATGCAGATCCCGATAACGCCCAGGATGCCGAACACATCGCTGATGAGCGAAAAGGCAAGATAAAAATTTCCGCGGAGAAAATGAATCCCCGTCCACTCCTGGACGGCGATGAGCGAGGTCGCAACGAGCGAGACGAAAAAGCCATAGAATATAAACAGGTGCGCGATGCCCGGAAGTGGGTCCCGAAGCTGCCGCCGGTGGCCGAACACCTCCGCCAGGAGCCCCCACAGCCGCTCGGGCAGATGGTCGAGACGCGCCTCCTCCTCCCCCAGCCGCCAGAGGCGCACCCGCAGGTAAATCCCGTAGCCCAGGAACCCCACCGCGATCAGCGCGAAGCCGTA
>DNYS01000248.1:9358-18291 GCA_003506735.1 Nitrospinota bacterium | reverse complement strand
GTGATATTCCAGTAAATCTCCCTCGTTGGCGTCATTTCTCGCCTCTCTCCGTTGGCCGCGCGGGCGCGCGCCGCCATTTAGATACAGCCGGTGTCATGGCCAAAAAATTTAAACGACCATACCAGAAAACCTCTGATTGCCAAGGCCTCCGGGCGATGCGCCGAATCCGCGCCAAGGCCCGCAGGAGCCGCCCGCCAAGACGATTTGCTGGAGGGGTGAGGCCAAAGCGAAAGACGGCCGGGCCGGTTTATTCTGGGGAGGCCGCCGGGTTTGCCGGAGCGGGTTCGAAGGTTCGCCTGAAATGGTAGAATCGGATGGCGTTGGGAAATGAGGAGGAGGCGAGCGATGAACAGGCGGGCGCGGATACTGGTGGCGAAGCCGGGACTGGACGGGCACGACCGGGGTGCGAAGGTGGTGGCGCGCGCCCTCCGGGACGCGGGGATGGAGGTCATCTACACGGGTATCCGCCAGACGCCCGAACAGATCGCCGCCACCGTCCTGCAGGAGGATGTGGACGGGGTCGGCCTGTCGATCCTCTCGGGGGCCCATAATTTCCTGTTTCCCAAGATCCGCGAACTCCTCGACGCGCAGGGGATGGGGGACGTGCTCCTGTTCGGGGGCGGAATCATCCCCCAGGAGGATATCGCCGCCCTCAAGAAAAACGGCGTGGCGGAAATTTTCACGCCCGGAACGACGCTGGATGCCATTGTCGATTATGTCCGGAAGGCCGTTGAAGAAAAATGGGCGCGCGATCATTCCTGACATGAGGCCCGCAGTGTCCACCTCTTGCGTCCCCGCGGTTCTCGCCGCGTTGGTTTTCGCAGCGGGGTGCTCTTCAAGGGAAATTCGGCCTGCTTCGCCGCCGGCAGGCGCGAAAAAATCCTCCCTTTCGTCTTCACCGAAAAAACCGGGGGCGCCCCGAAGCGGGGAGGCCATCCGCCTGTTTAACCGGGCCCAGGAGGAGATCTCCCGGGGCAGGATGCCTGCCGCCGAAACCCTCCTCGTGGAGGCGGTGCGGCGGGATTCGAAGCTTTTCCCGGCGCATGAGGCGCTGGGCCGCGTCTACGAGAAGCTGGGGAAAAAGGCGAAGGCGGCCGGAGCCTACCGGCGCGTCCTGGAACTTCGGCCCAGCAATGCGGAAAGCCACATCGCGCTCGGGAGGCTGGCTCTTGCGGTGAAAAACGGCGAGAGCGCCATCTTTCACCTGGAGAAGGCCCTCACGCTCAAGCCGGATTCCTTCATGGCGCACTACCGGCTGGGGCTGATTCGGCGGAACCGCCGCCAGATGGCGATGGCGGTCTACCACTTCAAGGCAGCCTCTCGCATCTCGCCCGGGCACCGTGCGGGGCGCTACTGGCTTTGGCTGAGCGTGGCCGAGCGTGGCGGGGCGGATAAATGGGAGGTCGAGCTCGGACGGGAGGTCGTCGAGGCGGGAAACGACGCCCCCGTCCGTTTCTACCGGGGCCGGGCGGGCCGGTTTTTCCGCAATGGCCGGACGGCCCGGGCGATCCGGACCATCCAGAAGGCGGTGGACGTGAACCCCCTGTGGCGGGAAAAGCGTTGGCGGGGGGTTCTGGCCGACATGTCGCGCTACCGGAGGGCCCTGAAAAAATAACCGGGCCAAGCGGTAATCCGCCCCGCGGCAAATTGACCCCGCTCGTTGCGCCTCTCTATACTTTGGCCCGGATTGGGCATTGGTTTCCTTGGGATCATTTTGATGAACGGAGTTTTTATGAATCGCAGGTGGTTGTGGGCGGCTCTCTTGTTGGGCGTGGTGGTGGTATCGGGCTGCTCACCCACTCCGATCGAGCGGGCCGTGAAAAGGGAGCTTCTCCCGAGCGAGGCCAATGTCGTAGTGAGCGAGCATTGCCGGAGCTGCCATATTCATGCGCAGTTTTTGGCCAATTCGCACTTGGAACAGGTTAAGGCCAAATTTCCGAAGGGCAATCCGCTCCGCGAGGCGAAGGAATGCCTGGAGTGCCATCGCCTGCGCCTGAAGTCGATATTCCGGAAAGAGCTGCGCAGCACCACCCGGCCGCATGGCCGGCTCCTGGAGATGGCGACCATCCCCATCCCCAGAGAGGTGGCGGCCAGAATGCCGGTGGTGAAAAAGAAAAAAGAAGAGAAGAAAACGGAAGAAAAGAAAGAAAGGAAGTGGTATTTCCTCTATCTGTTTTGAGCCGGGTCCAGCCAATCGCGAAGTCCGTCTCCTAAAATATTCAGCGACATCACGGTCAGGGCGAGTGCGATCCCCGGATACAGTGTCAGATGGGGGGCGATGAGAAGAAAGTCCCGCCCCTCGGCCAGCATGGCCCCCCAGCTCGGGTCCGGCGGTTGAACGCCGAGCCCCAGGAACGAAAGCCCCGCCTCGGCGACGATGGCGCCCGCCATTCCGAAGCTCGCCTCCACGATCACGGGCGATATGACGTTTAAAAGAATGTGCTGGACGACCACCCGGAGCGGCCGTGCGCCAGCGGCCCGGGCGGCGGCCACGTACTCGCGCTCGCGGAGGGAGAGCACCTGGGCCCGCACCAGCCGCGCATAGCCCACCCAGCCGAAGGCCGCGAGCGAGAACACGACGTTGGCCACGCGGGGCTCAAGGACGGACATCAGGGCGATGGCCAGAAGGATTCCGGGAAACGCCATGAAAACGTCCGTCACCCGCATCAACACTTCGTCCCATATCCCTCCGGCGTAGCCGGCCACCGCCCCGACCATCGTTCCGATCAACACCGATATGAGCACGGCCGTGAATCCGACCATGAGGGAGATTCTGCCCCCGTGGAGAACGCGGCTGGCAATGTCCCGGCCCAGCTTGTCCTGGCCGAACGGATGAGCCCAGCCAGGGGTGGCGAGGCCCTCGGCGAGGCGTTGAGAGAAAGGATCCTGGGGAGCGAGGAGGGGGGCCGCGATCGCCAGGAAAATAATGACGCCGAGCACCGCAGCCCCGGCCCGGATGGAGGCGCAGCGCCGCATATCAGCCAAGTCTCACACGCGGGTCGAGCCAAGCGTAGGCGATATCGGCAATCAGGTTTCCGGCCACATAGACGAACGAGATGAACAGGACGCATCCCTGGACGAGGGGATAGTCACGGGCGGCGATGGCCTGGATGGTCAGCCGACCCACCCCCGGCCAGGCGAAAACCGTCTCGGTAATAATGGCCCCCGAGAGCAGCGCTCCGAGTTGAAGGCTCAGGATGGTGATGAGAGGAAGCCCGGCGTTCGAGAGAGCGTGAATCCAGAGGACCCGCCGCTCGCTCAGCCCTTTTGCCCGCGCGGTGGCGAGGTAGTCCTGGGGCAGGACATCCAGAAGGCTTGAGCGGGTCATCCGCATCAAAATAACAGAAAGGGCGGTCCCAAGGGTGAGGGAGGGGAGAATCAGGCTCAGCGGGCCCGAGCGGCCTGAAACCGGAAGCCATCCCAGGTCGATGGAAAACAAGATGATGAGAAGGGGGCCGAGCCAGAAAACCGGAATGCTCGCGCCCAGAACGGCAAGCCCACCGGCGGCGAAATCGACCGCGGAGCCCGCCCGCCGGGCGGCCAGAACGCCGAGCGGAAGGGCGATGGCCAGCGCGATGGCCAGCGATGTAAAGGTCAGTTCGGCCGAGGCCAAAATGGGCTCGGCCAAAAGCTGGGCGACAGGGCGTTTTTGGTGGATCGAGGTGCCCAGGTCCCCGCGGAGGAGGCCGGCCAGATAACTTGCGTAGCGGACCCGAAGCGGGCGATCGAGCCCCAGGGCTTTTCGGAGGACTTCCCGCTGGGCGGGCCGGGCCGTCTCGCCCAGCATGAGATCGACCGGGTCGCCCGGGAGGATGTTCGTCACGGCGAACACAAGGGTGGCGACCCCCCACAGGACGGGCACGAGGAGAAGGAGTCTTCTGAAAAGGTAGCGCCGCATTTCAGCGGCCCCCTTTTTCCGGCGGGGCGAGGCGCGCCCTGGCCAGGGAGATGAGGTCTTCGTTCGGGTAGACCCGGTATCCGAGCAGGCGGCGGTCGAGTGCGGCGACGTTCACGCTGTGCCAAAGATTCACGTAGGGCAGGTCGGTGCCGACGATTTTTTGGGCCTCGGCATAGAGCTGGGCCCTTTCCCGGGGGTTGGCGCTCCGGCGCGCGGCTCCGAGCAGCGCATCCAAACGCGGATTCTTGTAGTGGCCCCGGTTGAGCCCCCGAGGCGGCGTGAAGCGGCTGTGGAAAATGGAGCGGTAGATATCGGGATCGGAGATGCCCACCCAGGTAAGGCTGTAAAGCTGGAAATTTCCGTTGCGGATGTCCCCGAAAAAAGTTCCCCACTCATACGCCCGGACGCGGATGCGAATCCCCACACGGCGGAGCTGGTTCCCGATGACGGTGGCGATCCGCCTGCGGAGCTCGTTCTGGGAGGTCTTGTAGACGAGCGAGAAGCGCGGGAGCGGTCCCGGCCCGTCAGGATCGCGAAGGCCCGCTTCATCGAGGAGCCGCCGGGCAAGCGCCGGATCGTGGGGGTAGCGGGGCAGCCCCCCGGGATGGGCCCAGTGCTCCCCGGGCAGCAGGCTGTCCGCCTCGGTGGCGAGTCCCTTGAGGATGTAGCGGATGATGGGGCCCCGGTCGATTGCGTGGGCGATGGCCCGGCGCACTTTTTTCCGCGAAAGGATCGGATCGGTGAGATTGAACCCCAGGTAGGTGAAGTTGGTTCCGGCCCGCTTGAGAATCCGCAGCCGGGGGTTGGCGGCGAGCCGGGGGAGGATGTCGGGCGAGAAGGCGTTTTGAATTATGGTGAGGCCGCCGCTCTCGAGTTCGAGGATGCGGATCGTTTCCTCGGGGATGATGCGGAAGATCAGCCGGTCGAAACGGGGGGCTCCGCCGAAATATTCCGGATATGCGGCGAGGGTGATGCGCTCGTCGGGCTTGAAGCGTTCGAACCGGAACGGTCCGGAGCCGACGGGGCGGGAGGCAAAGGTTTTTCCGGCGCCCCCAGCGCTTTTGGGAACAATGCCCACCATGAGCGACTCCGCGAAGGCCGCCGAGGGCTCTTTCAGATAAAACACCACGGTATCGGGCGATGGCGTCTCCACCCGGTCGAGTTCGCGGAGGCCCGCCGCCCGGGGCGAGGCGAGGGCGGGATCGCGTATCGAGTCGAAGGTGTATTTCACGTCGGCCGAGGTGAGGAGGGTCCCGTCGTGAAAGCGGACGCCCTTGCGCAGGCGGAAGCGGTGGATGAGGGGGGAGGGCCGCTCCCAGGACTCGGCCAGCTCGAGTTGCAGGCGGTTGTTTTCGTCGTGCCCGATAAGCTGGCTGAACAAAAACCGATGAACCTGGCCCGAAACGGCGTCCTGGGAAAGGCGGGGGTCGAGCTGGGTGGGATTGCTCTCCAGGCCGACGATGACGTTGCGTCCCGGCGGAACCGGGTCGCTTCCGCACCCGGCGAGTATTACAAGGAGCACCCCCCCCGCCAAGCGCGCCGCCATGGAATCCGATGGAAAGCGGGTATGTATCTCGTTCAATTTCAAGGCAGAACCGGCGCCGGGCGGGGTTAATTCCGCGAACTTGTCACACAAGGGAGCTTCCGTCAATGAAGAGGTTTTCTCCGCAGTTTACAGCCGAGGGAGCAGGGTCTACCATTTCCGCTTGAATGCCGCTGGATTATCAATTAGGAGAGATTTCCTCCATGAAAAAAAGGCGCTTTATTTTCGGACCGGGCCTCCATGCCGCGGCGGTTGTATTTTCCTTATTGATTGTTGCCGCCATGCTTCTTGCCCCCTCGGGCGCGGTTGCCGGTGCTGTCCGGGTGGGCGATCGGGCGCCCCAGTTCGAGATTCAGGGCTTCAATTCCCAAAAGCTTCAGGGCGAGAAGAATATTCTCCTGGTCTTCTACCGGGGCCTGTTCTGAAGCTATTGCCAGAGGCAGCTGGTTCAGCTGCAGGAATATTCAAAGAAAATTGCCGAGAGCGACACCCAGATTGTAGCCATCAGCACGGACGGCGAGAAAGCGATCCTGAGAACTTCACGGGAGCTTGGCGTTCGCTTTCGGCTGATTTCCGACATCGAACGCAGGATCATCAACCTCTTTGGCGTGCTTCATCCCAAGGAAGGAATGTCGCGTCCCGCCACCTTTATCATCGACAAGCGGGGCGTTGTCCGCTATCGCCATATCGGGAAGGACTTTTCCGACCGGCCGCCGATAAAAGGGCTTCTTCAAGCGTTGGCCTGGTTGTAGGGGATGCGCCGTTTCGGGATTTGGCCCGTCGTTCGATTTGCCACCCCGTCCGTTGAAATTCTAGGTATTGGATGAAAATTTTCCGCTCCTACTTTGCCGGACCGCTTTGCGGATTTTGCGTGCTCCTTTTGGCGGTGTCCGCTCCTCCGCCAGATGCACATGCCGCAAGGGCGAAGCGGAATGGAAGCCAGCGCATATTGTCGAAGGAATTGTTCCGGAAAAAAATCCGCGCCGCCATTCGCCGCGAATGCCGAATCACCGGCAAGGTCGGCGTCTACATTCGCTCCATATCGGCGCGGGAGACCCTTTTCGCTCACCGGGCCACGGAAAAGCGCATCCCCGCCTCGAACATAAAGCTGCTCACGACGGCGGCGGCGCTGAGGTATTTGGGCCCCGACTACACGTTTCCCACCGATGTCTATGCGCATGGGGAGATCGAGGGCGGCTACCTGTTCGGCGATCTATACCTCAAGGGATACGGAGATCCGAGTCTTGTTCAGGAGCGGGTCAGGGAACTGGCATATTCTATCCACTTAAAAGGCATCCGCCGGATTTCGGGCGATTTGATCGGGGACGACAGTTTTTTCGACTCCGAGCGCTACGGGAAAAAATGGAAGGTCAAAGGCTCGGCCAAGGCTTACCTGGCTCCCTACTCGGCGCTCGCCGTGAATTTCAGCCTTGTCCGCGTCCTGGCCGAAGCGGGCCCGAAACCGGGTGCCCTTGCCCGGGTGCAGCTTGTTCCTCCCTCGGACGCCATTGGCCTGAAGAACACTTTAAAAACGACATCGCGCCGGAGGCGGGCGCGGGTGTTGGTCAGGCGCCGGGCCGGGAAAAGGAAGGATTGGATTCACGTCAGCGGCCGGATCCCTTTTCGGAAGGGGACGCGCCGCTACACGGTGGCGGTGTCCGATCCCACCCGGTTCGCCGCCGGTACGTTTTCGGCGCTTCTTAAGAGAGAGGGAATCCGAATTCAGGGAAAGGTTCTTACCGGAACGACGCCGCCCGAGGCCCGGCTCCTCATCAGGCAAAATTCCCGCCCACTTGGCGAAATCATTCGCGGATTGAACAAGCACAGCAACAACCTGATGGCGGAGCTGATACTCAAAACCATGGGAGCCGAGATGTTCGGCCTGCCGGGGACCACCGAAAAGGGGCTCCTGGCGGTTCAACGGCTCCTCATCCAGGCGGGCGTTCCGCCGGGTTCGTTCGATCTGGCCGATGCCTCGGGATTGAGCCGGCTGAACAAGATTACGCCCAAAGCCATCGTGGCCGTGCTGGAGAGCATGTTTCATGATTTTCGTCTGTTTCCCGAATACCTCGCTTCGCTGGCCGTTGTCGGCGTGGACGGGACCATCCGCAAACGGCTCCGCCGGAGTTCGGCCGCGCGCCGCGTTCGGGCGAAGACGGGGCTGTTGGCCGGCGTTCACGCGCTGAGCGGATATGCCGCCGCCGACAACGGCGAAACGCTGGTGTTTTCGATTCTTTCGAATTCGCAAGGATGCCGCCCGAAACGGTTGATGAACCGGATTTCCCTGGCCATGGTTCACCTGGATAGGCCGCTTCCCAAGGGTCTTTACCGGAGACTCTTTCCCTCCCGGCAAATGCTTTCGCGCCCCATGCCCATTCCCCAAAAAAGGGACCGCTGGCGGCGCAGCCGGCGGGCCCGGAGCGGCGGAGAAGGGGCCCTGGGCGGGGCGCGCTAAATTCCTGAATAAGTGCGCGAATCGAAGGAGTTCGAATGTCCCCGGCGGAAAAAGCCAAGATTAACGGAGAGGAGCCGAACCGGCTCTCATCGCCTGGCCCCCCGGTATTTCCGCGGCGGTGGACCTTGAAGGGTGTCGATGAGGCAATCGCCGGGCGTTTGTCGGAGGAGATGAACCTCCACCCCTTGCTGGGAAGATTACTCGCCCTGCGTGGGATATCAGGTCCGGACGAGGCCGAAACATTCCTGAACGCGCCGCTTGCGGCTTTGCACGATCCTTTCTTGATGAAGGGGATGGAGGAGGCGGCGGCGCACCTGGTCCGGGAAATTATGCAGGGCCGCCCCATCGGAGTGTATGGGGACTACGATACCGACGGGATTTCCTCCACCGCCCTGATGGTTCTTTTCTTCACCTCGCTGGGCGTGGCCGCGCCCTATTTTATCCCCCACCGCATGCGGGAGGGGTACGGCCTCCATCTTTCAGGTTTAAAAGAGTTGCAAGCGGCTGGATGCGAAACGGTTGTCACCGTGGACACGGGCATCACAGCGGTGGAAACCGCGCGGGTGGCCAAGGCCGAGGGCATTCACCTGATCGTTACCGACCACCATGGCCCGGCCGATCAACTGCCCGAGGCGGTGGCCGTGATCAATCCGCGCCAGGCGGGGTGCGAATATCCGTTCAAGGAACTCAGCGGCGTGGGCGTGGCATTCAAACTGGCGGCGGCCGTCCGGCGCCGGTTGCGGGATGAGGGGTTCGAGGGGGCGCTCCCGAACCTCAAACAGCATCTGGACCTGGTGGCCTTGGGAACGGTGGCCGATATCGTTCCGCTTCGGGACGAAAACCATATCCTGGTGCGCGGCGGGCTGGAGGTGCTTTCGGCCGCGTTGGGACGGAATGGCTCCCTGCCGTCCGGCCGCCCGGGCAAGCCGGGTCTTCGCGCCCTTGTGGCGGCTTCGGATTTGAAGGCGGATGCATTGACGGCGGGCCACATCGGATTCGTGCTGGCTCCCAGGCTCAATGCCGCGGGCCGGGTGGGG
>DNYS01000248.1:0-9317 GCA_003506735.1 Nitrospinota bacterium | reverse complement strand
CGGGTGGGGGATGCCCGGCTGGGAGTGGATTTGCTCACCGGGGACGATGGGGCGGAGGCGAGGGGCCGCGCGGAAAAACTCGAAGAATGGAACCGCCAGCGGCGGAATCTCGAGCGCGAGGCCCATGAAGAGGCCTTGAATCGGCTTGAGGCGGACGGGCTGCCGGGGGAGAGGCGTTCCATCGTTTTGGCGAGCGAGCGGTGGCATCCCGGCGTGATCGGAATCGTCGCCTCGCGGCTGGTGGATAGCTTTCATCGGCCCGTCGTGCTTATCCATCTCGACGGAGACGAGGGAAAAGGCTCGTGCCGGGGCGTGGCGGGAATTCACATGGTCGAGGCCCTGGGCGGTTGCTCCGATCTCCTGATTCAATTCGGTGGCCACAAGGGGGCCGCAGGGTTGTCCATCCGGAGAAAAGATGTCGAGCCGTTCATCGAGCGGTTCGAGGCGGTGGCCCGCGAAACTATGGGAGATGAGCCCATGGAGGCGGAGCTTTTCCTCGATGCGGCAGTGGATTTCGCCGAGTTGGGCATGCCGTTGTTGGAGTCGATGGAGAAGATGGCCCCGTTCGGGTCGGGCAATCCCCAGCCCATATTGGCCACAGCCGGGGTCGAGGTGGCGGGGAGGCCGGAGGGTGTCGGGCAGGGCGCAAAGCACCTCAAGATGAGGTTGCGGCAGAGAGGGGAGATTGTTGACACAATCGGATTCGGCTTGGGCGGTCTTCTGGAGGATCCGGATTTTTTGAAAGGAAAGCTCGACGTGGCCTATCATGCCGGCGTGAACCGCTGGCGGGGGAGGTCGAGCGTGCAGATTCAAATTAAGGCGCTCCGCCCCGCGGGCGGCTAGCCGCGCAGTGTGGCGAGCGATTCCCGGTCGCCGGGTTTCATTGAAAAGGCGGGAAATTCGGTCTCGCCAAGGCCCTTCGTGAGCAGCATGACCTTGATGGCCCCCCCCAGCCCCCCCGGATCGAGCAGTCCCATGGCGCTCCGGCGTTCGGCGGCGGCCCGGGCCATGTCCTCCGTATCCTGTTCCATCGCCTCGGCTATTCCCGCTCCTAAAAGAAAGTGCGTCTGATCGGTGAATCCCCCGAGCGAGAGCCCGAGCGATTCGGCGGTTTTGAGGATGGATGAGTAATCGACATGCGCGGTCAGGTCGGTCTCGCCGGGTTTTTCGAGCGGATCGAGTGTCATGGCGTGTTGGCGGTAGCCGCGAATCGTTCCCTCCATGCGCGAGGGGTGGTAGAGGACCTGGCTGGAGAATCCATAGTCGAAAAGCAATACGCCGCCCTTTTGCATGCGGCGGCCCACCGCCTCGATCCATTCGAGGGCCGGAAGGCACACCTCGGCCGCCTGCCCGGGCCGAAGCGCCACCCCCAGCCCCGCGAACCAGCCATCCAGCCGGCCGTCGGATAGAGGGCCTTCGCAAAAGGAGAGTTTTCCTGCGCGAAGTTCGACATGCCGCTCGGCGAGCCCGGCTTCGGTTTGCACGAGAAGGTGAACCGGAAGAGCGTCCAGAAATTCATGGGCGATGACGAGCCCCGAGATTTGGCCGGGGAGTTCGGAATGGCCCGGACCGGGAATATCGAGGCGTGCGCGGGGTCGGCCGGGCGCCCCTTCCATCCACCGGGCGAGGCGAGAGGCGATCCGGCCGGTGGCGGGCGGGCTCTGCTCGATCAGGACATACTCCAGGGCCTCGGCGAGGGGGCCGTGGGCGCCGGTCTCGATGGCATCGAGAATATCGTGGGCGAGCCATCCCTCGCCGGGGCCGAATTCGAACAGGGAAAAGGCCGCCGGGCGGCCCATGGCGCGCCAGATTTCCACGGCCTGGCGGGCCACCATCGCGCCGAACCAGCGGCTTTGATGGGGGCTGGTTTTAAAATCGCCTCCCCGCCCGGTGCGGGGCGAGGGCTGGCGGTAATACCCGCCCTCGGGATGGTAGAGCGCCAGTTCCATGAAATGCTTGAATGGAATCGGCCCGTGCCGGAGTTCGGCTTCGAGCGCCTCGGCCAGGCCTGGTTGAGCGCAAATGTTCATACGCCCGAGTATAAGGCGGGCGGGCACCCGGCGGGGAGTCGTTCCGGGAGGCGATTCGCCTTGCTTCCGCCTCGTTAGCCTTTTATTCTGCCCTCGAGCAGGGAGGCGGTTCGGTCCGGACCGGATTCGGTCCAACCGGGAGATTCCCGCCTTCCGGTCATCGTTTCGTTTCCATGGCATTTCGTTTCCATGGAGAGAGGAGCCCCAATGCGGGTGCGGATAAAATGTTTCGCCTGGGCCCGGGAGGTGACGGGCGAGGATGAAATTGAACTGGATATTCCCGAGGGGGGGACGGTCAAAGAGTTGCGCGAATCGCTGGGCGAAAAATTCCCGTCCTTTGCCCAAAAGATGGAATCCATCGCGGTATCGGTCAACCAAGAGTTCGCCGGCGACTCACATTCCGTCTCGGCGGGAGACGAACTGGCTCTGATTCCCCCCATCAGCGGAGGCGTCCGGTGATTTGCCGGGTGGTCGAGCGGCCCATCGATATGAGCGTACTGGTCAATGATGTGGCCGGGGACGACATCGGCGGCGTGTGCACCTTTATCGGCCTCGTGCGCAACCATAGCCGGGGCCAAAGGGTCACCCACTTGGAGTATCACGCGTATCCCGAAATGTCCGAGAAGAAAATGCGCCAGGTGATCGAAGAGATCGCGGAGCAATACGGGGTGGACCGTATCGCGGTGGAACACCGGATCGGCACCCTCCAGATCGGCGAAATCGCTGTCGGAATCGCCGCCTCCTCCGCGCATCGAGATGCCGCCTTCAAGGCCTGCCGCTATGCCATCGACCGAATCAAGCAAATTGTGCCGATTTGGAAGAAAGAGTTCGGCGACGATGGGGCCGTCTGGGTGGAGGAAAGCCCGGTCGATGCGGAAACCCCCTGATTATCTCCTAAAAAATCTTTGACTTCCGTTCAAATCCGGGTAATATTACCCCTCATCAATCGGGAACCATGCTGATTCGGGCCGGGAGGCGGATTTCGGTGCTCTGTCCCCCTCGCCGGAATTTCCGTGACTCGTGGTCAGGAAATGAATTGGCTCCATTGTTTTACAGAGATGGAATTTCGGATCATATTACCCGGTTAAATCTAAGAAGTAATGGTGCGGACAGGAGGGTCCTCAAAATGAAACGTGGCTTAATGTTCGGTCTGGTTGCTGTTTTTGCCATCTCGCTTTCCTGGTCCGCCAAGTCCTGGGCGGCCGGGGAAGTCACGGTCGGCGTGGCCGTCTCGATGACGGGCCGGTATGCCGAGCCCGCCGGGCGGTTCGTGAATTCCTGGAAACTTTTTGTCGATCAGCGCAATGCTGCTGGTGGCTGGCTGGGAAAGAAAATCAAGCTGACTATCCTGGACGACAAATCGGACAAACAGCAAAGCATCAAACTTTTTGAGAAACTGATCACCCAGGATAAGGTCGATCTCACGATGGGTCCCTATTCCTCGGGAATTACCGATGCCGTGGCGAACATCTTCGAGCGCTACAAGTACCCGACGATGGCGCCGGGCGCTGCCTCGGGCATCATCTGGAAGAGGGGGCGCAAGTATCTCTTCAATATCGTCGCCGTTGCCCAGGACTATCAAAAGGGGGCGCTCCATATCGCCAGAGATATCGGCATCAAGCGCATTGCTGTTGTTGGCGAGGACAGTCTATTCCCGCGTCAGACTGCAGAGGGCGTTAGGGCATGGGCGAAGAAGCTGGGACTCAAGATTGTTCTCGAGGAGAGCTATCCGAGGAAGCAGCAGGATTTCACCGCTCTTCTTCAAAAAATCAAGTCCCGCGGCGCCGAGGCCTTGATTTCGAACAGCTACTTCGCCGACTCCACCGCCCAGATTCGCGGCCTCCGCGAGTTGAACATCAACCTCAAAATGTTCGCCGGAACGGTGGGCCCGGCCCTTCCGAAGTTCGCCAAACAGCTCGGCGCGACAGCCGAATATGTTCTGGGCTTCAGCCAATGGGAGCCCAAGCCCGACATCCTCAAGCGTCCCGGGATGAGGAAGTATATCGCAGCCTACCAGAAGCGCTACGGCGTAAAGCCCAACTATCACGCTGGCCAGTCCTACGCGGTTTTCCAGGTTCTGGAAGCGGCCATCAACAAGGGTGGCTCCACCGAACGGGATAAGGTCTGGAAGACACTACGCACGATGAGCACAACGTCCATCATAGGTCCCTGGAAAGTGGACAAGAACAACCTCAACAATCATGAAGGGTTGACCTTCCAGATTTTGGACGGACAGCGGAAGATCGTCTGGCCCCCGAAGCTGGCGGAGGTGAAGTACAAGCTCCCGATGCCTGCTTGGAAGAAACGCTCGAAAAATTAACGGGCGAGATTGCAGGGTTTCGTTGAGATAAAATAGGTTCGCTAAGCGCACATCACCGGGGCCACGGTTGTGGCCCCGGTGATTTTTGAGCCGGGTGTGCTTGCCCGATTCGGGCCAAAGGAATATATCTGGAACATGGAAAAGGTTGATCGCAGAAGCAAATACATGCTGGGTGGATTCCTCGTAATCGCCTACACCCTGCCGTTCGGCATCGGCATATACACCGATAATGTATTCTTCACCCGGCAATGGCTCCTGGACCTGACCACGGTTGTTTTGAACGGGTTCATGCAGGGCGGCGTTTACGCGATGTTCGCCGTGGGCCTGACGATGATCTTCGGCGTCATGCGCATTATCAACGTGGCGCACGGCGAGATGGTCATGCTGGGGGCCTATCTGAGCTGGGCTTCGTTTTTCTGGATGGGCTTCGATCCCCTGGCTGCCATGTTTTTCACCCTGCCCATCGCATTCGGCTTGGGATGGATGATTCAGAAATTCCTCCTGAACGCCGTGGTCGGGGGGCCCGAGCTGACGCCGCTGCTGATGACCTTCGGCCTCGGCCTCTCCATGATCTATGGGGTCGAGTTGATTTTCACGACCGACTTCCGGACCATCCCCTACGCTCCCGACTCCTTTCAAATCGCCGAGTCGATCGTGGTCGGGAGGAGCCGCCTGATCAGCTTTGGGATGGCGTTGGTGATCTCCGTCGGCGTCTTCATGTTCCTGAAGGTCCACCGGCTTGGAAAGGCCATCCGGGCCACGGCGCAGAACGCCGATGTCGCCATGGTGTGCGGGATCAATATTTACAACATCTATATGATCACCTCGGGAATCGCGGCCGCGCTTGCCGTCGCGGGCGGGGCGCTGGTATCGATTCAGTTCGGCTTCAATCCCGAGACCGGGATCATCTACACTCTCCAGGCCTTCGCCATCATCGTACTCGGAGGGCGCGGCCACTTTATCGGGGCCATGATCGGCGGAGTGATGTTGGCCGTTATGGAAAGTCTCATATCCTTCATGCTTCCGAACGGAACGGCGCTGGTCGAAATCGCGGCCTACGGCCTCATGATTTTCGTGCTGTTGATTCGCCCGCAAGGCCTGATGGGCGCAAAAGAACTCTAGCGGAGAGAGTCAGTGAGCAAAAAGGACAATTTGCGAAATCTCGGATTCCTGGCCGGCGGGATCGTTCTGCTTTTGTTCGTTCCGCCGATCTTTTCCATCTATGTTCGCTCATTCTTCATGTTCATGATGATGTATGTGATTCTCTCCCTGAGCTGGAACATCATCAGCGGCTACACGGGTTACATCAACTTCGGCCATGTCATCTTCTACGGCGTCGGCTCCTACGCCACCGCGATACTGGTTGTTGACTACGGATGGCACTGGATACCGTCCCTATTCGCGGCCGCGGTGGCCGGATTTATTTTCGCCATCGTGCTCGGGTATCCCGTCCTGCGCCTGAAAGGCCCCTATTTCGCCATCGCCATGCTCGGCGCCTCCGAGGGGATCCGCGTCATTGCCATCAATTGGCATAGCTTGACCCACGGCGCCGACGGAATCTCTTTTCCCAATATCGAGAACTCTTGGGAGACCTACCATGCGATGATGGTGGTGATGATCGCCACCATCATCGTTTCCTACTGGGTGGGCCATTCGAGATTCGGCATTCGCCTCAACGCCATACGCGAGGACGAGGTCGCGGCGGAATCCCTGGGCATCAACACCACATTCTACAAACTGGCTGCCTTCGGGCTCTCGGCGGTATTTGCGGCCATGGCGGGCGGAATTCAGGGCTACAAAACCCTGTACCTCGAGCCGGAATCGGAATTCTTTATTTTAATCACCATCTATATGAAGCTGTTCGCCATGTTCGGCGGGAAGGGCACCGTGATTGGCCCGATATTGGGCGCGGCCCTTCTCTACTCCGTTCAGGAGTACACCTGGATCCGTTTCCCGACGGCCCATCTCATCACCTTTGGAATATTCATCATCCTCGTCGCCCGGTTCATGCCGCGCGGGCTCATGGGGTACGCAATAGACAAGGGCTGGGCCCGGAAGGGGATGGTTCACTAAAGAGCCATACAAAAAAAAGACAAATGCCTGAAACGGATGAAATCGCTCTCACTGTCAAGAATTTAAAAAAGCACTTCGGCGGCATCAAGGCCGTCGATGGGTGCAGCTTCGAAATTCCCAAAGGAAAAATTTCGGGCTTGATCGGACCCAACGGCTCCGGGAAAACCACGACCTTCAACCTGATGACGGGCGTGCTCGAGGCGGACAGCGGCGAGGTCATATACAACGGGGAGAATATCGTCAATCTGCGGCCCTACCGCATTTTCAACAAAGGCATCAGCCGGACCTTCCAGATCACGCGCATCTACCGCGAGATGACGGTTTTCGAAAACATGCTCTCGGTCTCAAGCTTGCGCGTGCCCGAGAGAGAGGCGCGCGCCATGGCCGAACACCTCATGGAATTCGTCACCCTGACGAATCTTCGCGGGGAGTACGGCGGGAACCTTTCCTACGGGCAGCAAAAGCTCCTCGAATTCGCGCGCGCGCTGATGACCGACCCGGACATCATTCTCCTGGACGAGCCCGCCGCCGGCGTCAACCGGACCCTCCTCCGGTCTCTTCTCGATCACATCCATTACCTCCAGGAGGAGGAAGGAAAAACCATCGTCATCGTCGAACACGATATGAACGTCATCATGAACCACTGTGAGAAAATTTTCGTGATGGACTACGGGGTGAAAATCGCCGAAGGCCCCCCCGAGGAAATCCAGAACGACGAGAATGTCATCGAAGCATATTTCGGGCGCAAATAAATGGGCTTACTGGAACTGAAAAATATCAATGCGGGCTACGGCCGCATCCAGATTCTCCACGACGTCTCGCTTGAGGTGAACGAGGGCGAGGTGGTTTGCGTCATCGGACCCAACGGCGCGGGAAAATCCACCACCTTCAAGGTCATCATGGGCTTCATCAATTATCTGGGCGGTGAGATAACCTTCGATGGAACCAACATCGTCGGTTTGCGGCCCGATCAAGTCCTCGGCCAGGGGCTCGGCTATGTGCCCCAGGGGCGGATCGTGTTCAACCAGATGACCGTGCGCGAAAATCTCGAAATGGGCGCCTACATCGAGCGGGACAAGAAAAAGGTGACCCAGTCGATGGAGAACGTCTTCGAAATCTTTCCCCGCCTCGCCGAACGCCAAAAACAGCTCGGCGGCACCATGAGCGGGGGCGAGCAGCAGATGCTGGCCATGGGCCGCGCTCTGATGACGCGGCCGAGGATGATCATGATTGACGAGCCCTCGCTGGGCCTCAGCCCCCGGTTCGTGACCGAGGTCTTCGAATTGATCGTCTCCCTCTCGAAAAAAGGACTCACCATCATGGTGGTCGAGCAAAATGCCGCCCGCGCCCTCGAAATTGCCGATCGCGGCTATGTCCTCGAATTGGGGCGGAACCGCTTCGAGGGAACGGGGCAGGAACTGCTCGACAACCAGGATGTCCGGAGGATGTACCTCGGCGGCTGAGCCGGGCCCGGCCATGCCCCCGGCCGGCGGGAGCGCTCACTTCCGCCCGGTCCGATTCCCGTAACTAATTCAGATTGCTCGCCTTTTCCTCTCCCCCTGGATTGGTGTATTGTTTGCCGCCGAGAGGTGGGAGCGGTATGATTCGCGTCAAGATTTGCGGCGTAACGACGATCGAAGATGCCCGCCATGCCCTCGATTGCGGGGCGGATGCGCTGGGCCTCAACTTCGTGCCGGGGACGCCGAGGTGCCTGGACGAGAAGGCCGCCGCCGAAATCGCGGCCCTCCTGCCTCCTTTCGGTTCCCGCGTGGGCATATTCGTGAACGAGGCCGCCGAGCGGGTCGACGCCATTGCCCGGCGAGTGGGGCTAGACGCCACTCAACTTCATGGCGAGGAAACGCCCGAGGAGTGCCGCTGGCTCATCGGCCGCGGCTTGCGGGTGATTCGGGGGCTGCGCGTTCGCGGGGCGGATACGATCGAAGAAGCCGCCCTCTATCCGGATTGCACGATTCTTCTCGACGCCTATGTGCAAGGGGAGTTGGGCGGGACGGGAAAAACGTTCGACTGGTCGCTGGCCCGCGAGTTGGCCGCAACCCGCCCGCTGATTCTTTCGGGGGGCCTGCGGCCCGAAAACGTCGCCGAGGCCGTCCGCGAGGTGATCCCCTACGGGGTGGATTCGAGCAGCGGGGTCGAAGGTCAAACGCCGGGCCGGAAGGATCCGGAGCGCGTCAGAGCGTTTATCGAAAATGCCCGCGCCGCCGAAAGCGCGCGCCGGGGCTGATCGCGGAGGAGAGATGGAACAGATCGCCGAGACGGGGAGGTTCGGCGGCTTCGGGGGACGGTTCGTTCCCGAAACCCTCATGCCGGCCCTCGAGGAGCTCGAGGCCGCCTACGATGAAGCGCGCGAGGATTCCGCCTTTCAAGCCGAACTGGCCGATATCCTCGAAAAATACGCGGGTCGGCCGACCCCGCTCTACCATGCCGGCAGGCTCTCGGAGGCGCTGGGCTCCCTCAAGGTCTATCTCAAGCGCGAGGACCTTTGCCACACCGGCGCCCACAAGATCAACAACACCCTCGCCCAGGTGCTTCTGGCCAGGCGGCTCGGCAAAAAGCGCATCATCGCCGAAACCGGCGCGGGCCAGCACGGCGTGGCCACGGCGACGGCCGCCGCCCTGTTCGGCCTCGAGTGCGAGGTCTATATGGGCGAGGAGGACATCGGGCGCCAGGCGCTCAACGTATTCCGCATGCGGCTCCTGGGCGCGCGCGTCATTCCGGTCACCTCGGGCAGTCGCACCCTCAAGGATGCCACCAACGAAACCCTGCGCGACTGGACCGCCTCGGTGCGGACGACGCATTACATCATCGGCTCGGTCGTGGGGCCGAATCCGTTTCCGCGCATGATCCGCGATTTCCAGTCGGTCATCGGCCGCGAG
>DNYS01000031.1:22763-29948 GCA_003506735.1 Nitrospinota bacterium | reverse complement strand
CTAAAATTTTATTTTTATTGAATAATAGGTGAGATAGGTATATTCTCCCACGACTTTTGGGAGGATTTAGGTAAATTTTTCAATAGTTTGGTTGATTTCCAATTAATTTACAGAAATCAAATAAGTCTTTAAGTCTATTATTAACAATGTGTTGTGGGTTGTTAAGTTAACCAAGCGTTAAATCTGTTCTAGAATTCGATCACTCAGCCCCCGCAGGTTGCGGGAAGGAGTGTGTACCATGTACCGGATCGCCGTGGTGGGAGCCACGGGCTATACCGGTTTCGAATTGTTGCGGCTGCTGGCCTCGCACGGCGGCGTCGAAATCGGGGCCCTGACCTCGGAAACCTATACCGGAAAAGATGTGGGAGAGGTGTTTCCCGCGCTCTCGAAAGTGGTCTCCCGTAGGCTGGAGAAATTCGGCCGCGCCGTCTGCGAAGGAGCCGATGTCGTTTTCTGCTGCCTGCCCCACCGCACCGCCATGAACACGGTTCCGGGCCTTTTGGACCAGGGTTTCCGGGTGGTGGATTTGTCGGCCGACTTCCGACTCCGGGACGCATCGGTCTACGAGAAATGGTACGAGACCGAGCATATCTGCCCCGAGCGGATCTCCGGGGCCGCCTATGGAATCCCCGAGCTTTACCGGAACGAGATCCGGGCGGCGAGGCTGGTCGCCAATCCGGGCTGCTACCCCACCGGAGCGATCGTGGCGCTCGCGCCACTCCTCCGCTCGAACCTGATCGACCCCGCCTCCATCATCATCGACGCAAAATCCGGGGTCTCCGGCGCGGGGCGCAAGGCCGAACTCGCCCTTCAGTTCAGCGAGGTCAACGAGGGTTTCAAGGCCTACGGAATCGCCTCTCACCGGCATACGCCCGAGATCGAACAAGAGCTATCCGTCGCCGCCGGGATCGAGGTGCGGGTTTCCTTCACGCCTCATCTGGTTCCGATGACGCGGGGGATTTTGTCCACCATCTATGCGCGGGCTCGCGAGGGGGTCACGGAGGCCGGAGCCCGGGAGGCTCTCGGGAAGGCCTACGGAGAGGAGCCGTTTATCCGCCTCATGCCCGAGGGCGGATTTCCCAACGTGAGCCAGGTGGCGGGGAGCAATTTCCTCGACATCGGACTCACCCTCGACGGGCGGACCGGGCGGTTCGTCATCGTCACGGTCATCGACAACCTCGTGAAGGGGGCTTCGGGAGCGGCCGTGCAAAACATGAACATTCTTTTGGGCCTTGAGGAAACGCAGGGCCTGTCGCATCCGGGGTTTTGGGTATGAACGAGGAAAACTTTATCACCGAGATCGGCGGCGGCGTCTGCGCTGCCGGGGGAGTGCGGGCCGCCGCCGTGACGGCAGGAATAAAAGAGTCCGGCCGGCCGGACATGGCCCTGATCGAATTCGACCCGCCCGCCAAGGCTGCGGGGGTCTTTACGCGGAACCTGGTTTGCGCCGCGCCGGTCGTTTTGTGCCGGGAGCGCGTGAGCAAGGGGCCGCTCAGGGCCGTCCTGATCAACAGCGGAATCGCCAACGCCTATACGGGCAAAGCGGGGCTGGACGCCGCCTATCGGCTTTGCCGCGAGGTGGCCGGGCGCCTCGGCTGCACCGAGGAGGAAGTGGTTATGTCCTCGACCGGCCTGATTGGCGGGCCCCTGCCCGTGGAGATGATGGAAGCAGCGCTCGGCGGCCTGATCGATTCGCTTTCGAGCGAGGGGGGAACCCCCGCCGCCGAGGCGATCATGACGACCGACACCCGGCCCAAGGAGTTTGCCGTCTCGGTCGATTTGTCCGGGGGGGCTGTCCGGATTGGCGGGATGTCCAAGGGCGCGGGCATGATCGCCCCCGACATGGCCACCATGCTGGCCTACGTCGCCACCGACGCCGCCCTGTCGGCGGACACCATGGCCCCGATGCTGCGCGCGGCGGCCGATGCGTCGTTCAACTGCATCACGATCGACGGCGACACTTCGACCAACGATACCGTCATCTTGGCGGCAACCGGGGCCTCGGGCGTCCGGGTGGAGGGCAAAGAGGCCCTTGGGCGCTTCGAGGCCGGCCTCAAGCGGGTTTGCATCGAACTGGCGCTGGCCATCGTGCGCGACGGCGAGGGGGTGACCAAGGTGGTCCAGATCCGGGTCGAGGGCGCGGCCAGCGGCGAGGACGCCCGGCGGGCGGCGCGGTCGATCGCCGAGAGTCTTTTGGTGAAAACGGCCATTAACGGGTGTCTCCCCAACTGGGGCCGGATTCTGGCGGCGGCGGGCTACAGCGGCGCCCATCTCGATCCGGACCGGATGTCGCTGCGGTTTGACGATATCGAGGTAGTAAAAGAGGGTGCCCCGGTGGAGGCACCGGGCGCCTCTCTGGGAGAAGTTCTTGAAAAACCTGAATATACGGTAACGCTCGACCTTGGGGCCGGCAGCGCCGGAGCGGCGTTTTGGACAACCGATCTCAGCGCCGAGTATGTACGCATCAACGCCGACTACCGGACCTAAGCGCAAATTTTCCGGGGGGTTGAATCGCATACCTCCTTGTGAGACATTCCCATCGCCGCGCGGCGGCGGCCGCATTTGGCGGGTCCGCGCGTTTTGGGCAACCACAAATTCTCACTCTAAATTCAGCCCCTTTCGCCGGGTCGCTGCGCAAGTCCCGTCTGCCTGAAGGCGGGAGCATGGGAGGAACCACCCTTGGCATCCGTCACCCTCAGAGGCTTGCTCGAAGCCGGCGCTCATTTCGGGCACCAAACCAACCGCTGGAACCCCAAGATGAAGCCCTATATTTTCGGGGCCCGGAATGGGGTCTACATCATAGATCTTCAAAAAACCCTTCGCCTTTTCAAGGAAGCGCTTGAGTTCCTGAAAGGGGTGGGCGCCAATGGTGGCGAAGTCCTCTTTGTCGGCACCAAGCCCCAGGCCCAGGAAATCGTGGCCGAAGAGGCCCGGGATGCGGGCATGCCTTATGTCACCATTCGCTGGCTCGGGGGCACCCTCACGAATTTCTCGACCATCAAGAATTCCATCGCCCGCCTGGTCGAGCTGGATGGGATGAAGGAAGACGGCACGTTTGTATTGCTGGCCAAAAAAGAGGCCGTGCGCCGCGAAAAAAACCGCCTTCAGCTGGATAAGTTTCTCGGCGGAATCAAGAACATGGGGGGCATTCCCAAGGCCATGTTCATCGTGGACGCCGGCCATGAGCACATCGCCATCCGGGAGGCTGTGAAGCTCAAAATTCCTGTCGTTGCCATGGTGGATACGAACGCCGATCCCACCGGAGTCGATTACATATTGCCCGGAAACGATGACGCCCTCCGCTCCATTCGCCTGTTCGTTTCCTTGGCCGCCCAGGCGGTTTCCGAGGGGGTGGCCCTTCGGCAGGACAGCAAGGCGGGCGCCCAAATCGAGGGTGGCGACAAGGTGGCTCAGGAAATTCTCGCCGCCGCCTCCAAGGACGAAGAGGCCCCGGCTCCCCAAACGGAAAAAGCCGCTGTTGCGGCGCCGGCGGCGGAGCCCCCCAAGGCGAAGTCAGCTGGTGAAAAGACAGCCAGCTAGCCGCATCGCCCGCTGGACAGATTTTTCGAATACCGGATAAACCTGAGGGAGATTTCGAAAGAATGGAAGTTACCGCTCAAATGGTCAAAGACCTGCGCGGCATGACCGGCGCGGGAATCATGGATTGCAAGGAGGCCCTGCGGGAAAGAGAAGGCGACCTCGATGGGGCTGTGCGCTTTCTTCGCGAGAAGGGGCTTTCGAACGCGGCCAAGAAGGCCGGGCGCCGTGCCAGCGACGGGCTGGTCTCCTCCCGAGTGACCGCCGACAGCCGCTCGGCCGTTCTCGTCGAGGTGAACTGCGAAACCGATTTTGTGGCGAAGACGGACGTATTCACCGGGCTGGTGGATAAGGTGATCCTCCACGTCGAGGAAAACGGAGGGGACAGCCTTCCCCCCAATCCGGGCGGCGAGGCCATCCAGGAAGATGTCGCCACGGCCATCGCCAAGCTGGGCGAGAACATCATCGCCTCGCGCGGGGAACGCTACACCCTTCCCGAGGGCCAGGCCGGCGCCATTGGCTCCTATATCCATCCGGGCGGTTCTATCGGCGCCATGGTGGAAGTGCGCTGCGGCTCGGCGGACACGGCGGCCAGTGCGGAATTCGCCGAAACGGCGAAGGATCTCGCCATGCACATCGCTGCGAGCAGCCCGCTCTACAAGGAGCGCGACAGCGTTCCGCAAGCCATCATCGAAAGCGAGCGGGCCATCCTCTTGGCGCAGTCGAAAGATACTGGAAAGCCCGAGGAAATCGTGGCGAAAATCGTGGACGGCCGGATCAACAAGTACCTCAAAGAGGTGTGCTTGATGGAGCAGCCGTTCGTGAAGGATTCCGATCAGAAGATTCAGGCCTGGCTCTCATCCCGATCAAAAGAATTGGGGGATGACATCGAGGTGTTCCAGTTCACCCGGTTCCAGCGGGGAGAAACCTCCGGGCAAGAAGAGTCCGAGTAGCCGCTCGCGGGAACGCCGTTCGCCCCGGCTTCTCCTCGGCTCCGGTGAAACAGGAGGAGTCTTTGGGCACCGATCTTCGTTTCCAACGCATTATGCTCAAAATCTCGGGGGAGGCCCTCGGAGGCGCGATGCGCCTGGGCATCGACCACGGCGTCGTGGACGAAATCGCGCGCGAAGTCGCCGAGGTCCACCAGAAAGGCGTTCAGCTCGCGGTGGTCGTCGGGGGCGGGAACATCTTCCGGGGCGGCGAGGCGGCGGCGGCCGGAATGGAGCGCACCACCGGCGATCATATGGGGATGCTTGCGACGGTCATCAACGCGCTCGCCCTGCAGCACGCCCTGGAGAAAATCGGTGCGCCCACGCGGGTGCAGAGCGCGATACACATGGCCGAGCTTTGCGAGCCCTATATCCGCAGGCGGGCGGTGCGGCACCTGGAAAAGGGCCGGGTGGTCATTTTTGCCGCCGGAACCGGCAACCCCTATTTCACGACCGACACGGCGGCAAGCCTCCGGGCGGTGGAAATCGGCGCCGAATGCATTCTGAAGGCGACCAATGTCGATGGGGTGTTCACGGCCGATCCGAACAAGGTCGATAACGCCGAATTTATCGACGAATTGAGCTACATCGAAGTTCTGAACCGTCATCTGACGGTGATGGATAGCACCGCCATCAGCTTGTGCATGGAAAACGACCTGCCTATCATCGTCTTTAATTTGAGGAAACAAGGCAATATCCTTCGGGTCGTGACGGGGGGAAAGGTGGGAACCCTCGTCTCAGCCGGTTAGATGGTCGAAGAACCCTCGCGGGCGCCGGGCGCGCCCGGGCCATGAGCCAGTGAAATTATCGGAGGAAGAACCGTGGCTATCGAAGAGCATCTCTCTGAGGCGAAAAAGAGAATGGCCTCGACGGTGGAAGCTTTTAAGGCCGAAAGCGGACGGGTGCGCACGGGGCGGGCTTCCGCCTCGCTGATCAACAGCGTCAAGGTGGACTACTACGGCACGATGACCCCCATGAACCAGCTGGCCACCATCAACGTCCCCGAACCCCAGCTCATCGTGGTCCAGCCTTACGACGGAGGGGCGCTGGCCAATATCGAGAAGGCGATCCAGGCGGCCGAACTCGGCCTGAACCCATCCAACGACGGTAAGGTGATCCGCGTTCCGGTTCCTCCCCTGACCGAGGAGCGGCGCAAGGAAATGGTGAAGATGGTCAAGAAGATGGGGGAAGACCACAAAGTGTCGATTCGCAACATCCGGCGGGACATCAACGATGGCCTCAAAGCCGAGGAAAAGAAAAAGGAAATCGCCGAGGACGACCTGAGAAAAGGCCAGGCGGAGGTCCAGAAGATTACGGATGATTTCGTCTCCCAAATTGACCAGTTGCTTTCCGCCAAAGAAGTAGAAATACTTAAGGTGTGACCGCCTAGAGAGCGCCCATGGACTTTCACCACAATCCGAGCATCGATCCTGACCGGGTGCCGGCTCACATCGCTATCATCATGGATGGCAACGGACGCTGGGCGAAAAAGCGTTTTCTTCCTCGAATCGCCGGCCACCGGGAAGGCGTCAAGGCCGTCGATCGAATCGTCTCCCACGCCCGCCGCCTGGGCGTCAAAGCGCTTACCCTCTACAGCTTCTCCCTCGAAAACTGGAGCCGCCCCCAGGGTGAAGTGGCCGCCCTGATGGAAATCCTGGCGGAGTTTCTCGAGCGCGAACTCACACGGATACTCGCCGAGGGGATTCGATTCAACGCCATCGGACATATCGAGGATCTGCCCAAGTTCGCTCAAGAATGGGTTCACCGGGCAATGGAGGAGACCGTCACCAGGGACGGGATGGTGCTCACCCTGGCGTTGAGCTACAGCTCCCAGCGCGAGATCGCCGATGCCGCCCAAGCCCTGGCGCGCGAAGTTTTGGCGGGCAAAATTTCGCCCGACGACATCGACGAAGACGACATTTCCCGGAACCTCTATACATCGAACCTGCCCGCCCTCGATCTGATGATCCGGACCAGCGGCGAACTCCGGCTTTCCAATTATCTCCTCTGGCAGGCCGCCTACGCCGAACTGTACTTCACCGATCTGTATTGGCCCGATTTCAGCGAACAGGAACTCGATCGCGCGATACTCGCCTATCAAACCCGGGTACGGAAATTCGGTCTGACCGAGGACCAGATTTCCTCCCGCCAAGTATGAGCGGAATGTGGTTCGTGTCCTGAGCGCCTTTGCGCTGGCCATTCCCGTTCTTCTGGTTCTCTGGTTGGCTCCCCCTTTTATTTTCCTCTGGCTGGTTGTGCTCATCTCCGTTTTGGCGGCCTGGGAGTTTCAGGGCCTCATCAAAGAATGCGGCTGGGTGGGGGTCCGGTGGGAAGGCGCGGTCGACGTGGTGCTTTTGGTCCTGGCCATTTGGGCGGGCGGAGTGGCGCCGGGCCTGGCCCTGACGTTTATCTTTTTGCGCCTTTTGGTGCGCGCCATGAACTCGACGGACCATAAGGCGGGCCTTGCCGGGGCAGGGGTATCGGTCCTGGGGCTGCTCTGGATCGGCGGCGCCTGCGCCCTTGTGGTGAAGATACGAATACTGCCGGGGGGAGGGAAGGAAGCTCTCCTGTTCCTGTTCGCCATCGTTTGGGCGAACGACATCGCTGCTTACTATGTAGGCCGGGCGGTGGGATTCCGAAAGCTCGCGCCTTCGATCAG
>DNYS01000031.1:15512-22619 GCA_003506735.1 Nitrospinota bacterium | reverse complement strand
CCCTGGTTCTGGGGGTGTTGGCCCAGGTGGGCGACCTGTTCGAGTCATTCTTCAAGCGGGCGGCGGTCCAGAAGGATTCGGGCACGGCAATCCCCGGGCACGGCGGGTTCCTCGACCGGATCGACGGATTGCTTTTGGCGGCCCCGCCCTTTTATTATTTTTTGAGATGGATCACGGCCGGTCCGGCTTGAAGCCGGCCTGAAAGAAGAGGCGCTCATGCCCCAATCAGTCGCCATATTGGGTTCCACGGGAAGCATCGGCGAGAACACCCTTCGGGTGATCGCCGACAATCCCGATCGGTTCGATGTTGCCGCCCTGGCGGCAGGCTCGAACTGGGAAAAACTGAGTGATCAGGCGCGCGCGTTTTCCCCCCGGCTCGTATCCGTCGCGGATCCAACCGACGGGGAGCGTCTCCGGGAGGCCTTGCCCGCCGGAATACGGGTTCTCAGCGGAGAAGAAGGCCTGCGCGAGGTGGCGGCTGGCGCAGGGGCCGGGATCGTGGTCTCGGCGCTGGTCGGCGCCGCCGGTCTTGCGCCCACGCTTGCCGCCATCGAGTCGGGCGCATCGATCGCGCTGGCCAACAAGGAAGTGCTCGTCATGGCGGGAGAACTCGTCACCGGGCGGGCCAGGGAGCGGAGCCTGCCCCTCCTCCCCATCGACAGCGAACACGCGGGTGTATTCCAGATTCTTAATGGCCGGGCCCCCGGCGCCGAGGTGGACCGGATTATCCTGACCGCATCGGGGGGGCCCTTCCGGGACCTTTCCATCGGCGCGTTGCGCGATGTCACATGCGAGGCGGCGCTCCGGCATCCCACCTGGAAGATGGGCCCCAAGATCACCATCGATTCGGCCAGCCTGATGAACAAGGGGCTGGAACTGATCGAGGCGCGCTGGCTTTTCGGCCTGGCGCCCGAGCGGGTGGATGTACTCATCCATCCTGAAAGTGTGGTGCATGCCCTGGTGGAATTTGTCGATGGCAGCGTCCTGGCCCAGATGAGCGTGCCCGACATGCGCATCTCGATCTCCCAGGCCCTCTGCTATCCGGACCGCGTTCCCTGCCAGGCGCCCCGCTTGGACCTGGCCCAGAGGGGCTCGCTCACCTTCGGGGAGCCGGACCTGACCCGCTTCCCCTGCCTCTCTCATGCCAAGGCGGCGCTGGCCGAGGGTGGGACCTCCCCCGCCGTTCTCAACGCGGCCAACGAGGTGGCCGTCGCGGCCTTTTTGGATGCGCGAATCGGCTTCATGGATATTCCGGCCCTGGTCGGAACCGCCTTGGACGATCATCAAAACGGAAAGGCCGAGAGCCTCGAGGCCGTCATGGAGGCCGACCGCTGGGCCCGGGAATTCACCGCCTCGCGTCTCAACGGCATGAGAACTCCTGTCCGCTCATGAGCTTTTCGCCTTCGGATGAAGGGGGAAAGGCCGCATCCCTTGCCCGGATCGTCGCCACCATGGGAGGCGTCGGGTATTTTTCGCTTGCGCCCGGCACGGCGGGTTCGGCCCTTGGCGTCGCTATTTACTGGCTCTCTTACAGGGGCGGCGCTTACTTTCCGGCCGCGGTTTTTTTACTCACCGGGATCGCCGCGGTTTGGGCGGCGGGGGTGGTCGAACGGGAATCCGGACAAAAGGACCCGCCCGAAATCGTCGCCGACGAGGTGGCGGGCCAGTTGCTTTGCCTGTTGGGCTCGGCCCCGAATCCCGTGAATCTTATCGCGGGCTTTACCGTTTTCCGGATTCTCGACATCTGGAAGCCCTTCGGGCGCATCGAAAAATGGCCGGGGGGGTGGGGCGTTGTGGCGGACGATCTGGCCGCCGGGATGGCCGGGTGGCTTATCCTCGCCGCGGGAAAATTTTCCGGGCTCATTTAACCGGTGTGTGGAGACGGTATCGTGGATGAATCGCTGGAATCTTGGCTGGGTCCCTATCTTTCGGGCAAGGGGTGGCATCTGTCCACGGCGGAAAGCTGCACGGGAGGACTGATCGGGTACCGGGTGACCAACGTGCCGGGAAGCTCGGATTATTTCGAGCGCGGATTCATCACCTACAGCAACGAAGCGAAAATGGAGATTCTGGGCGTGCCCGAGGAATTGCTCAAAGCGCATGGAGCGGTGAGCGACCCCTGTGTGCGCGCCATGGCCGATGGCGTCAGGCGGGCCGCCGGGTGCGAGGTGGGTCTCGCCGTGACGGGCATCGCGGGCCCGGGCGGCGGCACCCCCGAAAAACCCGTCGGGACAGTATTCATGGCGGTTTCGCTCCCCTCCGGCACCCTGAGCGGGCGCTGCCAGTTCGAGGGGAGCCGGATCGAGGTCAAGGAGCAGACCGCCGAATCGGCCCTCGAGATGCTCCGTGATGCGCTGCTGGCCGGCGAAGAAAATTCTTCCGCCTGACGCACCTGCGATGATTCCCGCCTCTGCCCGGAAAGCCGCGCCGGTCTCCCCCCGGCGGGACGCGTGGCCGGTGAGGGCCTTTATCGGAATCCCCCTCCCGGCGGAGGGGCAGGAGGCGGTGGCCGGCCTCCAGGATTATCTGAGGGCGCTCCCCCCGTTCTCGGAGTTCCGGTGGGTTCCCCCCGGCAATGTCCACATCACGCTGCGTTTTCTCGGCGACATTTCAGGTGACGAAGCCGCCGCCGCATCCACGGCCCTTGCATCGGGCAGCGCCGGTGGGCGCGCCTTTTCTTTTCCCCTCGATCGGCTGGGCGCCTTTCCCCGCGCGGAGAACCCCAGCGTTCTCTGGGCGGGGCCGATGGAGCCTCCGCCCGCGCTCGTTTCCCTGGCGGAGAATCTTCAGAGCGCCCTCGTGCGCGCCGGCTTCCCTGCCGAAGAGCGGCCCTTTCGTCCCCATCTCACCCTGGCCCGCCGCCGGAGGAAGAAGCACCCGCCCCGGGGCCTTGCCGCCGCCCTCCGCGAGGCCGATGAGGCCCGCCCCGGCCCGTGCCCCGTCCTCCGGATGAGCGAGGCCGCTCTCATCCAAAGCGACCTCCGCCCGGGCGGCGTCGTCTACACGCCGCTTCACACGGCCATCCTCATTGACGAATGAAGATATACAGGGCGCCTGGCCCTGAGATGGGACCACCTCTGCGCCGCGAATATCGCTAGGGATGGATTTTCAGATGGGGGTGTCGTTTCCAGAAAAAAGCGCCCATTGTCCCCGCGGCCAACAGGTTGCCAATCAGAATATCCGGAATCGCCAATGCCTGGAGCACTTTATCGGCGAAGATCAGGCCGACGCCGATGAACCCGAACTCGAGGATGACGAACAAGATCAATATGCCAATTCCGTAGTTGGGATCGCGCTCCGCTAGATCCAGCAACCACGCGCAAGCCACGCCGATGGCCACGAACACCATCCCGTGAACCCAGGTGAACATCAGGACCATCTCGAACGAAATGGGATACGTCTGGAGCGAGATTAGCCCCGCCCCGCCCTTGAAGAGGGCGCTTCCCAGGATGCTCGGCGTCAGCAGGGGGCGCCCCTGAAATGAATCTACGATCAGAAACCAGGCCGCGACTGTCAGGGCGCCGATGAGCCCGCCCAAAAATCCCTCATGATAGATGTGCGCGTCATTTTTCGGAATCTCCGCCGCCTTTACATTGGACTGGGCCGCCATGGCTCGTCTCTCCTCTAGGGACGAAAGACTAGGGACGAAAGACGCGGACAGCTATCCGGGCGGAATGACCCGGATCGCCCCCGGCCTTCCATAACTTATCCTCCCATTTATTCTAACACTGGCCCCGGCCGGATAATCCGCCAAAGGCGGCCCGCGTAAAAATATTTTGACCAAAGGTGGGTCCCATCCGCTTGATCCACCCGGGTTCCCCGCCCGGGAGGGTTTCGGTCCGCCCCCCATCGCCTGATTTTCCGGAGGTCTAAATCATGAAAAAGATGGAACTGCGAATAATCGGGACCGCGGATATTGATTCAGCCCCACCGTCCCTGAAGGGTAGGCCCCGCCACCGGTTCATGAGAGGGGAGCGGATTTCGATATTTTACCCTTGACTTTCGCCTCTTGGATGGCGTATATATAACGAAAATATGTATTGGAAATTTTATTTAGTTTTATGAAATTTTTATAATCCATTTATATTCATATATTTATATAAATTATCGGGTGCGGCGGCCCAATCAGGCGTCAGGCGAAAGAAATGGGGAAAAAGCTGGGTTTTTCTCCGCCGGGCTTTGGGGCGGATAGGGAGGACCGCTCAAACCGCGCCGCGTTGTTTTGGGCCTGGAATGGAACGAAAAAAAACCCCCGCAAGGCATTCGGGCGCCGCGGGTCTTTCGGGTGTTGCGGGCATACGCCCGGATCGCCTAGATTTGATCGCAAGCCCGCCCGGGTATCAGCGATCCCCCTCCATCGAGGAGTCATTCCGATGAGCCAGAAGAACGGGTCCCACGTGCCGTCATCGCCGGACCCCAAAGAGAAAGAGCGCCGAGGGAAGGCGCTGGACATGGCCTTCACGCAGATCAACCGCCAGTTCGGCAAGGGGTCGATCATGCGCCTAGGCGAGGGGCCGGCCATCGACTCCATTAAGACGATACCGACCGGATCGATTTCGCTCGATGCCGCGACGGGCATCGGCGGGGTTCCGCGCGGGCGGATCATCGAAATCTACGGGCCCGAGTCCTCGGGCAAGACCACCATCGCCCTCCACATTATCGCAGAGGCACAGCGATTGGGCGGCATGGCCGCGTTCATCGACGCCGAACACGCCCTGGATCCGATCTACGCCAAGGCGCTGGGGGTGGACATCGACAACCTCGTCGTCTCCCAGCCCGACACCGGCGAGCAGGCGCTCGAAATCTCCGAGATCCTGACGAGCAGCGGATCGATCGACGTGGTCGTCATCGACTCGGTGGCCGCCCTCGTTCCCAAGGCCGAGCTCGAGGGCGAAATGGGCGACCACCATGTCGGGCTCCAGGCGCGCCTGATGAGCCAGGCCCTGCGCAAGCTCACCGGCGTCGTCCACCGCAGCAACACCTGTTTCATCTTCATCAACCAGATTCGCATAAAGATCGGCGTGATGTTCGGAAATCCGGAGACCACGAGCGGCGGCAACGCGCTCAAATTCTACTCCTCGCTCCGGATCGACATCCGTCGCATCGCCGCCATCAAGGAAGGCGACCAGAACGTGGGCAACCGCACGCGCGTGCGCCTCGTCAAGAACAAGCTGGCCCCCCCTTTCCGGACGGCGGAGTTCGACATCATGTTCGGACAAGGCATTTCGCGCGAGGGCGATATCCTCGACCTGGCGGTCGAGAAGGAGATCGTTGCCAAGACGGGCGCCTGGTATTCCTTCGGCGAGGAGCGCATCGGCCAGGGCCGGGAGAACGTGAAGCGTTTTCTCAAGGAAAATGCCGACATCTACGCCGAGATCGAGGCCCGCTTGCGCGAAGAGATTCAGCCCAAGGACAAGGAAGGCAAGGAGGCCGCAGGAGACGCGGGTGCGGAGCCTCAACCCGAGGGGGAGTCGGAGAAGGCGACGCCGCGTTAGGTGCCGGCAGTAAGGTTAACCGCGCAGTATGGCGAACAGCCCCGAGCCCGAGGAATCCCGCGTTTGAGCTTTTCGAACCAACCCGCTGGGAATGGCAAAAATACCGGCCAAGAAAATGACGCCTCTGTCCAGGAGCGGATGGAGACGTCCGCGCTTCGAATTCTGGCCCTCCGCTCGAACACCCGCGCCGAGCTTCGGCGGAAGCTTCGCGGCCGTGGGTTTCCGCCGGGCGGGATCGAGGCGCTGCTGGAGCGCTTCGAGAAGATCGGCTATCTCGACGATGAGGCCACGGCCCGAAACTGGGTCCGCCGCCGCCTGAAGGTGCGTCCGATGGGCCGCCGCTCGATGGAGGGGGAGCTCCGCCGCATCGGGGCCTCGAATCCCATCATCGAGGGCGCGATCGGCGATGCCTACGGAGAGGGCGGCGAGTTGGACTGCGCCCTCCGGGCGGCCCGCAAGCGATTGAAGACACTCGGGGGAAAGGATAAGCTCCGGGAGCGCCTGCTCCGCTTCCTCAATGGGCGGGGCTTTCCCGCCTCGGTGTGTATCCAGGCGGCGAAAGAGGCGGCGAGCGTCCCTGGCTTCTCCGGCGAAGGAGAATCCGGCGGCTCCGGTTTCGCTTCAAACGGGGATGAGCCCTTTTTCAGCGATGAGAACTGACCCGCACCATGGCAGAACTTGAAATTCGCACCTACCCCGATCCGATCCTTCGCGAGAAGTGCCGCCCCGTCGAGAATATCGACGAGCGCATCCGGGCGCTGGCCGCCGACATGGCCGAAACCGCCGCCGCCGCCCCCGGCGTGGGGCTCGCCGCCCCGCAGGTGGGAGAGACCCTCCGCCTGGTGGTGATCGATCTTTCGATGGGCGAGGACCCGGATCAGCTCCACGTTCTCGTGAACCCGGAGATCGAATCCACCGGCGATGAGGAGATCGAGGCCGAAGAGGGATGCCTTTCCCTTCCCGAGATATTCGAGAACGTGACACGGCCTGCCCGCGTGCGCGTGCGCGCGTGGAACCTCGAGGGCAGGGAATTCATCCTGGATGTGGACGGCCGGCTCGCCCGCGTTCTCCATCACGAGATCGAACATCTCGACGGCAAGCTTTTGCTCGATCGCCTGAACCGCATGAAGCGCGGGCTGATCAAGCGCCACCTGAAGAAGCGGGCCAAGGCCGCTTCCGCTTCTTGACCGCAGGACCCGCACTCCCGGCAGAATCCGTTTGACCCGAAGAGTTTCCATCCGTATGAAGAGTGCCCATGGAGCCTGGGAAGATGCCCCGGCCCGCCAGGGGAGAGATCGATGCGCGTGGTTTTTTTCGGGACCCCCGGGTTTTCGCTGCCCCCGCTGGAGGCGCTCGTCTCCTCCGGGGCCGAGGTGGCGGCAGTGTTTACCCAGCCGGATCGCCCCGCTGGGCGCGGCCGGAAGCTCACCCCTTCGCCCGTGAAGGTGCGCGCCCTCGAACGCGGATTCGAGGTATTCCAGCCCGAGCGCGTGCGTGCGGCCGACATCGCATCCTTCTCTCCCGATGTCGCCGTGGTGGTGGCCTATGGCCAGTATCTTTCCGGAAAACTGCTGGCCGTCCCTCCCCTGGGCGGGGTGAACATTCATCCCTC
>DNYS01000031.1:12157-15435 GCA_003506735.1 Nitrospinota bacterium | reverse complement strand
CCTATACAGCGGGCGCTACTCGCCGGGGACGAGGAGACGGGCGTTTGCACCATGCGGGTGGCCAAGGAGATGGACGCGGGGGCGATTCTGGGAAGGGCCGTCCTGTTGATCGGACCCCGCGACAGTTCCGAGGACCTGCACGATAAACTCGCCGAGGCCGGGGCCAGCCTTCTCATCGAGACACTCGATCTTCTTGAGCGGGGGGAGGTGTCCGAAACTGAACAAAACCCGGCACTCGTCACCTACGCCGAAAAACTCACCAAGGAAGAGGCGCGGATGGACTGGACGATGGACAGCGACGAACTGGACCGACGGGTGCGGGGGCTTCGCCCATGGCCCGCCGCCGAGACGGCTTGGCCGGGCGTGAACGAGGGGGCGGTTCGAATCTGGCGCGCAATTCCGCTCGATGCAGAACCGGGGTGCAGTGCGGCGCCCGGCGAGGCGCTGGGCGAGGCCGAAACGCCCGAGGGAAGCGGCTTGCGGGTCAGGTGCGGGGCGGGCGATTTGGCACTGCTCGAGGTGCAGCCCCCCGGCAAGAAGCGCATGACGGCGGTGGATTTCCTGCGGGGCCGCTCGCTTCCGCCGAACGCCGTGCTGGGTGAGCCGGGATGAGCCCCACCCGCCCAACGGGCAGAGGCCGCGCCGGGCCGAAAAAGACGAAGCGCCCCGCTTCCACGCAATCCAGAGGGAAAAAAGGCCGCCCCGCCGGGCGTCCGCAGACGAAAGTCTCCGCTCCCCCGGGTGCCGACCCGAGAAAGACGAAGCGTCCCGCTCCCGCGCAATCCAAGGGGAAAAAAGGCCACCCCGCCGAGCGTCCGCAGGTGAAAATCTCCGGCCCCTCGGGGGCGGACCCGGTCCGCGAGGCCGCCCATGAGGCGCTGATGGCGTTCAGCCGCCGCGCCTCGAACGCGGAGAACCTTCTCTCCCGGTTCGCCTTTCCGGATTTCAACCTGAGGGATCGGGGTTTTTTTCGCGAACTCCTTTATGGCGTGCTCCGGTGGCGGGGCCGCTTGGATACCTCCTACGAGCGGTTTCTGAACGAGCCTCGGGAGCGGTTGTCCTCCGCCGTCCGCGAGGCGCTCCGGCTGGGGGCCTATCAGATCATGTTCATGGACCGGGTGCCCGATCACGGGGCGGTGAACGCCTCGGTCCACCTGGCCGGAAGAAAAAAAGGAAAAAGCGCCCGGGGGCTGGTCAACGCCGTCCTCCGCCGGGTGGCCCGAGAGCCGCTCAAGCCGCCCAAGGATCTGGAGGATCGCCTGACGATCTGGGAGTCCCACCCCCGCTGGCTAGTGAAAAGATGGATCCGGGCGCTCGGGGCCAAGGCGGCCCGCGCGCGGTGCGAGGCGAACAACGCCGAGGGGCCGGTCGTCATCCGGGCGAATTCGCTCCTGACGGACGCGGCCTCTCTGGCCGGCCGCCTCAAGATCGAGGGAGTCGCCACCTCACCCGGCCGCGCCGATCCGGATTGTCTGTGGGTGGATGCCTCCACCGGAAACCGGGCGGTTTCCTTCACGAAAACGTCCTCGTTCGAGGCAGGGGCCTTTATCGTCCAGGATGAGGCAGCCAGCCTGGCCGCGCGGTTCGCGGGAATCCGGCCGGGCGCCCGGGCGCTCGATATCTGTGCCGCGCCGGGAGGGAAAACGGCGGTGATCTCTTGGATGGCCGGGCCGGAGGGCATGGTCACCGCCGCCGACAGCGTCTTGGCACGGCTCGGACGGCTTAAAAGTAACTGTGCTAGAATTGGCGCTCCCGTCCGGATTGTGGTCATGGACGCGGGAAAGCCCGCCTTTGGAGATGTATTCGACAGCGTTTTCGTGGATGCGCCATGTTCGGGAACGGGCGTCCTGCGCCGTCACCCGGACGCGCGGTGGCGGCTCCGCGAAGAGGATTTCGCCCGCCACGGACGGATGCAGCGCGCCATTCTCGAGGGTTCGGCGCGGGCCGTGCGGCCGGGCGGGTCCCTCACCTATGCGGTATGCACAAACGAGCCCGAGGAGACGGACGAGGTGGCCTCGGCGATGGACGGGCCGGGCTTTGTCCGCGAGCCGGGGGCGGATCATCTTCCGCCGGGCGCGCGCGGGTTCGCCGGAGATGACGGTGCTCTTCGCATCCTTCCTGAAGGCGGGTTGGGTCTCGATGGATTTTTCGCCGTAAGGTGGCGGCGCACGAAAGAGGGAACATGATCCGGGCGCTTTTCAGGGGATTGGTCTGGGCCGTATTTTTTCTGGTCCTGGGCGGGGCGGCCGGCCTCGGCGCGATTTATGTTTGGCGCGGAGGCGAGGGGGTCTATCTGCCCCAACTGGCCGGACAGGACATTGTTCGAGGCCTCGAAATGCTCAGCGAACGGGGGATTCCGCTTAGGGTGAGCGGATGGGCCTTCAGCGATAAGGTGCCTCAAAATCATATCCTGGGCCAATCGCCCCCGGGCGGGCGGAGAATCCGCAAGGGCCGCACCGTATCGCTCATCATCAGCCGGGGCGCGCGTGATGTGAAGGTGCCGCCCCTCGTGGGCGAGGACCTGAGCCGCGCCGAGACGCTGGTCCGCCTGAACGGCCTGCGGGTTGGCCACATCGAGCGGGTGTTCGATCAGGAGAGACGGGTGGATGAGGTGCTCGGCGTATGGCCCGCCGTGGGCGGGAGCGCCCGCCGGGGAGATCAGGTGGTTCTTCTCGTGAGCCAGGGGGGGGCCGAGCGCTCCTACGCGATGCCCACCCTCATCGGCGAGCCGGTCAACAAGGCGCTCGACCGGATGCGGAAGATCGGCTTGGCGGTGGGCAGGGTCCGCTATCTCGATCGCGAGGGGGCGCTTCGGGGCACGATCGTCTCCCAGATTCCACAGTCGGGCTACCGCGTTCTGGCGGGCCAGCGGGTGCATGTGGACGTTGCCCGGGGCTCCCAGGGGCTGGTCGGGAATTTCAGTGTACTCCGCTACCGGGTTCCGCCCGGCAGGCCCCGTCGCCATCTTCGGATCGAGCTGGAATCGGGGGGAGAGAAAAAAGATGTCCTCTCGCGTCAGGTCCGCGCGGGCGAGGAGATTCATATCCTGATTCCTCTGAAGGGAAGGACCTGGGCGCGCATCTATCTCGACAACGAACTCATCGAAGAGCAGGACCACTAGGAACCCCTCATGCCGAAACCGGATATGAGCCCGGGCGCTGTCCGGGTGGCGCCCTCGTTGCTTTCGTGCCGCTTCGAGGTCATGGCCGAGGAGATTCGGGCCGTCCAGGCCGCCGGGGCCGATTGGCTTCATTTCGACGTCATGGACGGCCATTTCG
>DNYS01000031.1:394-11989 GCA_003506735.1 Nitrospinota bacterium | reverse complement strand
CCGTGCACGCAGAGCCCTCCCCCGACATGGGCCGGACCCTCCGGAAAATCCGCGCCCTCGGCCTGGTCGCGGGGATCACCCTGAATCCGGGAACCCCGCTCGATGCCGTCGAGGCGCATCTGGGCGAGGCGGACATGGCGCTGGTGATGAGCGTGAACCCCGGCTTTTCGGGCCAAAAATTCATCCCCGGATCGCTGGAGCGCATCCGGTCTCTCAGGGAGCGGATCGGCCGGGAGGGGCTGCTCGTTCTCCTTGAAGTGGACGGGGGGGTGAACCCCGGAAACGCGGCCCAGGTCCGCGAGGCGGGCGCCGACGTGCTGGTGGCCGGCTCGGCGGTTTACGGGACAGACGACTACGCCGGGGCCATCCGGCAGATTCGGGGCGATGGTTGATCCTTGAGGCGGGGTGTTGCAATGTCGGCCCCCGATCCCTTATAAGAATATGTTTTTCTGGGCCTTATCGATTGGAGACCCGCGCCGGTTCACCTACGACCGCCGGGGGGCGGAAGAGACCGAATCATGTTTGAAGGTTTGCGTGATCGCTTGGGCGGAATTTTCAAGGATCTGCGCTCCCGGGGCGTGCTCGGCGAGCGGGAGGTGGATGCCGCCCTCCGCGAGATTCGCATGGCCCTGCTCGAGGCCGATGTCCATTTTAAACTGGCCAAGGATTTTGTCGCCAAGGTCCGGGGCGATCTCGTGGGAATGGACCAGGCCGCGCATCTGGACCCCTCCCAGCAGGTGGTGAAGGCCGTCCAGGCCGCCCTAATCGATCTCATGGGAGGCTGGGGGGCGAGCCTGAAAAAGGCCAAAACGGGCGTCACCGTTATCATGTTGGCCGGCCTTCAGGGATCGGGAAAAACGACCACCGCCGGCAAGCTGGCCCGGCGCTTCAGGAAGCAGGGCTTCCGCGTTCTTTTGGTTCCGGCGGACGTGGCCCGTCCCGCGGCCATCCTTCAGCTCAAGCGTCTGGCCGAGCAGGCCGCCGCCGAGGCGTTCGACTCGGAGGGGATGAGCGATCCGGTGGCCATCGTCCGGGAGGCGCTGAGACGTGCCCGGGCCGAGCATTTCGATTATTGCATCGTGGACACGGCGGGGCGGATGCATGTGGACGATGATTTGATGGACGAGCTCCGCCGGATGAATGAGGCGGCCGCGCCACACGAGGTGCTCCTCGTGGCGGACGCCATGACCGGCCAGGAGGCCGTCAACCTGGGCGAGGCGTTCGGCGAGGCGGTGGGCCTGACGGGCGTTGTGCTTACGAAGATGGACGGCGACGCGCGCGGCGGGGCGGCGGTCTCGCTCCGGGCGGTGACGGGGGTTCCCATCAAGCTCGTGGGCGTCGGCGAGAAGCTCGACGCGCTCGAGGAATTTCATCCCGAACGGATGGCCTCGCGCATCCTGGGGATGGGCGATGTGCTCTCCCTCATCGAGAAGGCCGAGACGGCCTTCGAGCCCGAAGCCGCCAGGGAGATGGCCGAAAGTATCCAGAAGGGAGGGTTTTCGCTCGAAATCTTCCGGGACCAGATGCTCCAGATGCGCAAGATGGGCTCGATGAGCGAAATTCTCTCCATGGTTCCGGGCCTGGGCGCCAAAATGAAGGGCGTCGAGGTGGACGACAAGGAGGTGGTCCGCACGGTGGCCATCATCGATTCCATGACGCCTGCGGAGCGCCGCCGCCCGGCCATCATCAAGGGGAGCCACCGGAGGAGGATCGCGGCGGGAAGCGGGACCGAGGTGGCCCAGGTTAACCGGGTGCTGAAACAATTCACCCAGATGCAAAAGATGATGCGAAAACTGTCGAAAGGTGGTAAACGGAAGCAGATGCAAGTGATGCAGCGGATGTTCAATCATTAAGGAGATGAAAAATTGGCTGTAAAGATTCGACTTGCCCGTGGCGGAATGAAGAAGGCTCCGCACTACCGGATCGTCGTTCAGGACGAGCGGATGCCGAGGGACGGCCGGTTTATCGAGAGTATCGGCCGGTACGACCCCACCCAGAGTCCTTCCCTCATCGAGATCGATGGGGATAAAGCCAAGGAGTGGCTGGGAAAGGGGGCCAAGCCCACCCGGACGGTGCGAAATTTGCTCGTAAAGGCCGGCATCGAGGTTTAGGCCACAGGGAGTGTCCGGATGAGCGGCCGCGTGGCGGTGGGAGAGGCGGTCAGGGCTCAGGGACTGAGGGGCGAAGTCCGAGTGAATCCCTGGATGGAGGGCATCGAGGCCTACAGGCGGATTCCCGAGGTGTTCCTGAAATCCGATCCCGCCCGCCGGCTTGAGATCAATTCCTTCAAGCGGGCCGGAAAAGGCTCCATCGTTTGGAAATTTAAGGGTATCGACAGCCCCGAAGCGGCGGAAGAGCTTCGGGGCGCTGTTTTTTTGGCCGGCCGCGAGTATTTCCCGGGCCCCGAGGAGGGGGTGTACTACTGGGAGGATTTCGAGGGTCTCGATGCGGTGGATGAATCGGGCCGTATGCTGGGCCGGATTGTGGATTTGTTCGGGGCCGGGGGGAACGACGTGATTGTCGTCTCCGTGCCCGGGGGGGAGGAATTGCTGATCCCCGCGAACCGGGAGTCCGTCCTCCGTCGCGAGGAAGGCCGCTGGGTGGTCCGCCCACCCCAGTTCCCCGACGAGGCGGACGGCGAGGAGGCCCCGGATGCGGTTTGATGTGCTGACAGTCTTCCCCGATTTGCTCAAGGGCATTTTCGGCTACGGCGTCATCGGCCGGGCGGCGGAGCGGGGGCTCATCGAGATCGAAATCTGGAATCTCAGGGATTTCGCCGAGGGCAGCTACCGCCAGACGGACGATTCTCCCTATGGCGGAGGGGCCGGAATGGTCATGAAGCCCGAGCCCATCGTCCGGGCGATCGAGGCCATACCGGATGGGCAGGCGCCCTGGCGTATATTCCTGACCCCCCAGGGGCGGCCCTTCAACCAGAAAAAAGCCGAGGAACTGGCCGGCCGGGCCGGGCCGCTGGTCTTGATTTGCGGGCGCTACGAGGGGGTGGACGAGCGGGTCCGCGAGGGTTTCGTGGACGAGGAGATATCGGCCGGCGATTATGTGCTCACCGGGGGAGAGATTCCGGCCGTTCTCGTCATCGACGCCGTGAGCCGCCTCCTGCCCGGCGTACTGGGGAACGAGGATTCGGCCCGGAACGACAGCTTCACGATGGGGCTGCTCGAATGTCCCCATTACACCCGGCCTCCCGAGTTCCGGGGAATGCGGGTGCCCGAAGTCCTGATTTCGGGGGACCACGATGAGATTCGGCGGTGGCGGCGGCGGGCCTCCCTGCGGCGCACCCTCAAGCGGCGGCCGGACCTGTTAGACCGGGCGGAATTGAGCGAAGAGGATCGCCGCCTGCTCGATTCGTCTTCCGAGTGTTGAGGAGGATCCCGCCTTGGCGCGGAGCTACATCGCACTCATCCACCATCCGGTGATGAACCGCACGGGCCGGGTGGTGACCTCATCCGTTACGAGCCTCGATATGCACGATTTGGCGAGGGCGGCCAGGACCTATGGCGTCGCGGGGACGTTTATGGTACACCCTTCGGCGGCTCAGCGCCGTTTCATCGCCAACGTCTCGGACCATTTCGTGAATGGGCCCGGGCGGAGGCTTCATCCCGAGCGCGGCGACACCCTGGAGCAGCAGATCCAGGTGGTACCGGATATCGACTCGGCGATGGTGGCCATCGAGGCCAGGGAGGGCGAAAAGCCCCTGTTGGTGGGAACCTCGGCCCGGGAGGGCGGGGACTCCTCGGGTTTCGGAGAGATGGGCGCCCGCCTTCGCGATTCGACCCGGCCCGGCCTGATTTTGTTCGGCACGAGTTGGGGGCTTGCGCCCGAGGTGATGGATCGGTTGGATTTCATGCTTCCATCTATACGCGGGGTGGGAAATTCCGGGTATAATCACTTATCTGTCCGGGCGGCGGCGGCCGTCGTTTTGGATCGTCTTTTCGGCGCAAAAGAGTTGTCGGCGCCGAAGGCATCCGGTTCGCTGGCGGCCGGTTCGCTGGAAGAAGGAGCAATGCCTTGAATGTCATCGATCGCATCGAGCGCGAGGGGATGCGGAAGGATATCCCCGATTTTGCACCGGGCGATACGGTCCGCGTGCATGTCAGAATTCTCGAAGGCGAGAAGGAGCGGATCCAGGTCTTCGAGGGATTCGTCATTGGGCGGAGCGGGGGAGGTCTCAGGGAGACGTTCCGGGTGCGCAAGATGTCCTACGGAATCGGCGTCGAGCGGATATTCCCGCTTCACTCTCCCCGGCTCGATAAGATCGAAGTGATCCGGCGGGGCCGTGTCCGGCGGGCGAAGCTTTACTACCTCCGGGACCGGAAAGGCAAGGCGGCCCAGGTGAAGGAAAAGCGCCGCCACTAGGACCGCACGATGGCGCTATTCGGCGCGCGTATGACCGGCGGGGAGGTTTCTCCGCCGTTTTTTTATCCCTCCATGAAAAGCTGCACCTGGCTGTAAAGCTCCTCACGCCTCTTTTCGTACTGAATAAAATGCGTCCCATCGCCCATGATGATGTGGCGCTTTCCCCGGCTTCCGGTCAGGGCCTTGAAGAGGCCATTGGCCTCGGGGTCGAGTGAACTGCGGTCGTGATCGCCCCGGATGAGGAGGACGGGAATCTTGATTTTGGACGCATCGTAGAGCGGGATCCCCCGGGCCCGGTCGTAGCGGTCGGCCATGGGGCCGTTGGGAACCTTGACGGCGGGGATGCGGCGCTTTCGGCCTTCGGGGTCGAACTTGATTTGCTCGTTCCAGTAATACTTCACCGCACGCGCCTCCCGCCACTTGGAATGCTGTCCCCGGGGGATGCTCCCGTCCCACCGCTCCATCTGATCGCGCCGGGTGACCCAGCGCCAGGCACCGAACTTCGGATCGAGCCGCCCCGGTACCCCTTCGGCCTCGGAAAGGGCGGCCACTTCGGGCCGCTCGTAGGCATAGAAAGGGGCATAGAGCGCCAGGCGCCGGATTCGGTCTCCGTTCATCGCGGTAAAGGCCGCCGAGGTGGTGGTGCTGAACGAGTAGCCGAGGAGATTGATCCGGTCGAGATTGCGGTAGCTGCAGATGAAGCGGACGGCGGCATCGATATCGCGCAGGGCGACCCGGCCGCGCACGGCGGGAGGATTCGCCAACCTGGGCGCGCTGAACTCGGGCGGACGCGTGGAGAGCCCATAGCCCCGGATGGTGAGGGCAAAGACGTCGAACCCGCGCGCGGCGGCGTAGTCCATCCACGAATAGCCCGGCAGGGAGATGTCGTAGGTGATGGGCGCGGACATGCTCTGGCCGTGGAGCATGAGAAGGGTTCCCGCCTCCTCGAAGCGCTTGAGCCCGCTGGGCTGTTTCTCGCGGAGGTGGAGCCTGACGCCCGGGTCGAGGCCCTCGATGAAATGATCTTTCTGTACGATCTTGGGAGTGGAACGGCGGGGCATGGAAAAACCTCCGAATGGTTCGTTGGGTAGTTTCGATTGAATTTAATGAAGATATGATCTTATTATATTCACAATTCACCCGCCCGAAAAGCCATGCGCCTTTTTTTCCGGAGACCCCCATGTACGCCCTGGAGCGCCGCCTTTTCAGCGAGGGGCACCGGTCCGTTGCCGGCGTGGACGAGGCGGGACGCGGCCCGCTCGCCGGACCCGTCGTCGCCGCGGCTGTGGTTCTCGATCCGGAAGATCCCATCGAGGGATTGGCCGACAGCAAGAAGCTCACGCCCAAGCGGCGCGAGTCGCTTCTGGCCGAAATCGAGGGGCGCGCTCTTTCGGTCGCCGTCGCGGCCGTTGGAGCGCGCGCGATCGAGCGGATAAATATTCTCCAGGCCTCGCTCCGGGCGATGGCCACGGCGGTCCGCCGCCTCGATCCTCCGCTGGATTACCTGCTGATTGACGGAAACAAGAAGATTCCTCTCGATATGCCCCAGTTGGCCGTGGTCTCGGGGGATTCGACATGCGCCTGCATCGCGGCGGCGAGCATCGTGGCCAAGGTCGTCCGGGATCGCCTGATGGAGCGCTTTGACCGGCGGTTTCCGGTTTATGGCTTCGCCCGCCACAAAGGATACCCCACGCGGGCTCACCTCGAGGCCATCCGCGCGAACGGGCCCTGCTTTCTCCACAGGCGCACGTTTCGCGGCGTTCCCGGGGCGAGCGGAGCCGGGACCTAGCCGGATGAGCGTCGAGCGCGGACGGCAGGGCGAGGATGCCACCTGCAATCTTTTGCGGCGTAGCGGCTACAAGATTTTGGAGCGGAACTACCGGGGCCCCCGCTACGAGGTGGACATCATCGCGCGCGAGGGGAATGTCATCGTCTTCGTCGAGGTGAAAACGCGGGCCGCCGGAGCGGAAGAAGACGGCGCATACGCAATCGGGATCTGGAAGCAACGGCGCATAGCCAAGGCGGCCGAGCATTATCTGATGACGCACCCCGAAGCGCAGGATGCCGTGTGCCGGTTCGATGCCGTGTTGGTGGAGGCGGCCCCGGGCCGGGCGCCGAAGGGAGGCCGGTTGATCCGGGATGCCTTCGGCTAGGGCGAGATTTTCGATTTGACCAGGACACCGATCACGTCGCCGAAGAGGATGGCGTCCTCAACGGTTGCCTCGACCGGGGTCATTTTCGGGTCGAACCAGACCCGGACCTCTCCCGTTTCCTGGCCGAACAGGTTTTTGGGCACCTTGACGAGGATGAGCAGTCCCTTTTCTTTGGAACGCCCAAATTTTCTCCGGTAGGCGCGTGTGGATTTGGCGCTGGGAATACTGATTTCGAATTTCTGGAACTTCTTTTCTTCCTCCGAAAAGTCCTCCTTGAGCGCTTTTGCCCTGTAGTTGGGCAGCGTAAAGAGGGTCATTTTCCTGCCGGGCTCCAGAGACCCGAGGCTCCCCAGCCGGAAATTAAAAAATGCGGACAGCAGATCCTCGACCCGGGCACCTTTGGGCGTGGGGTCCACGCCTTCTCCGATGAGTTTGTCCCTGAAGAAATATTTCCACCTCACGAGGCCATTTTTGGTGTCGATGGCCGCCGTGGTGCGCTCGACGCCGTTTTGCCGGTAGACGAGCTTGGTATAGAGGCGGCTGATGAACCGGCGCTTCTTGGGGTCGAACTCCATGTCGCTGATGTAGTGGTTTTTTCTTCCGTACATCAGGATGCCAATAAGCCCCTTGGTCTCGGCGATCAACTCGGCGCGGTACCGGTTCTTGCCCCGGCGGCGGATTCGAAGATGGGCCTGGGCGGCCTGGGTGAACACGAGAAATTCGATGTTGTATATGAACTCCTCCTGAGGAGGAGGGGGGAGCGGCTGTCCGGCGTGCAGGAAGCGTCCCGGTGCGGCAACGGCTCCAAGCGCAATCAGCGCGGCCAAGACGATTTTCAAGAAATATTTCATCATGGATATTGGATTGGTCTCATTGGTTGGTGGGCAGTTCCGATTCTTCGACCTCATCCCCAATGTAGAGAAGAGAAAATTCCTTCAGGGCGATATAGCGGTCTTCCATAATCTCGTTGCCGTCGGCATCGAAGATGAGCTGGACGACGGGGCGGAGCGGCTGGCCGGAAATCGTCTCGGACTCCCGGCCGATGGCGTTGGAATTTAGCCGGACCAGGCTGTTCAGGGAGAACACCGAGAGCTCTTCGATCATGACCTTGAGCAACCGCTGGTGGAACTGCACTTTCTGGGCCTGAACGATTTTCTGAACTGCCTTGTGGGGAAGCATCCGCTTACGGTGGGGGCGGTGATGGGTCAGGGCTTCGTAAACATCCGCGAGGCCGATAATTTTTGCGTACTCGGATATCTGGTTCCCCGACAAACCCTGCGGATAGCCCCGGCCGTTCTCGCGTTCGTGCTCGTGGTAGATCGCCTCGGCGAGCCAGTGGAAGGGTTCGCCGTAAATATGGCTGATAATTTCCATCCCGTATTGGGGATGGTTCCGGATTTCGGCCAGTTCCTCGGAGGTCAGCTTCCCTTCCTTGTGCCGAATGTGCTGGGGAATGGCGCACATGCCAATATCATGGATCAGTGCCGCGACGCCCAGGCGCACGATGCGGTCCTGTGGCCATTTTAGGCCAAACCCCAGCTTGAGCGAATACACCATGTGGTTGAATAAATGGATCGCCATGGAATTCGAGGTGTCGATGGTGCTGACTGCAAGGGTATAGAGGTTCTCTATGGCGTCGGGCTCTTCGATGCAGGTGTAGACGATGTCCTCGGCCTCATCCAGCGGAAACGACTCATCGTCGGCGACCGCTTGAAGAAATTGAAAGACAAACTGAATGGCGCGTTCGCGAAGACCCGCGTAGGGGTTGTTCTCGATCGGATCGGGCAGATGCCCTTCCTTGCGTTCGCCATTCCCGCCCGATGGGGTTTCGGGGCCCGCCAGGACAGATCGACGGGGCCGCTTGGGGGCCTCCTTCTGGATGGGCGCCGGGGGCTGGTCGGCGAAGGGCGAGGGGGCGGCGGCCTCCTGAGCGGGCGGCCCTGGCGCGGAATAGGGCGCCTGGGGAAGGTCCGGCACGGCGAAGGGAACTTCTTCCTTGGCGACCGGGGTTTCGGGAACGGGTGCGGGGGCCTCCTCGGCCTTTTGCAGGTTTCCCAGCCCGGCCAACCGGAAGGAATCCTCCTTGGCCGGAGCTTTTTCCGGAACGGCGGGTTTTTTCCGCCCGGGCTTTTCCTTATCGCTATCCGGCCCGTTTTTAATCAAGTCACTCAGGCGCATGGTTACATCCCACCCTGGCTGTCGCTGACGACCTTCTCCACCAGTTTACTATTAATTAGAGGCACCTTGTAAGTAAATCCGACGAGAAGGCAAAGATCGCAAAGGTTGACGATCCGCCGGGGGATACCATCTGAGACCTTGAAAATCTCCTTGATCGCCTCCTCCGAGAAGATGCTCTTCTCCAGGCCCGCGACTTTCAGGCGGAAGAAAATAAATTTGACCGTATCCATGTAGTCCAGGGGGCTGAGGTGATACTTGATGGAAATCCGCTGGCTGAGCTGGGGAATTTTTTCCACCTTTTTCAACAGTTCTGGCTGTCCGACCAGTATCAACGTGAGCAAGAACCGGTCGTTCATCTGGAAATTCAGGAGCAAGCGGAGCTCCTCGAGTGTCCTTTCGTCCTCGATGGCCTGGGCTTCGTCCACGATGACAATAGTGTCCTTGTTCGCCTGGATGTTGGCCAGCATTTTTTCGTTGAGGAGGCGGAGGAGTTCCACCTTGGAGTCGGTGGCCTCCTGAACGTCGAGCTGGTAGAGGATTTCCTTGAGAAACTCGACCGGTTGCAGGCTCGGGTTGGCCACCAGGCCGATATCGTAACGGTCCTCGTCGAGCTGGCGGATGAAGGCGCGGGTCAGGGTAGTTTTGCCCATGCCGGCGTCCCCAGTGAGCATGGCCGCCCCTTTTCTCCCCTGGGCGGCGTAAATGAGCCGCGTCAGCGCCTCCTCGTGCTTGGGGGAGAAGTACAGAAAATCCGGGTTGGGCAGGTTTTCGAAGGGTGGAAGTTTTAAGCCCTAATATTCCAGATACACGCAGGCCTACCTTTTCGTATTCGGACCAACGATCCGGAGGTGAATGCCTCGCCGCGCCGCTCTCATGGATTTCGCTCGGAAACCAAGCAAAGACCGATCAGCGTGAGGTCTGGTTCGATATGGTCGAAAATGCTCTCATCCTCTGAAAACAAAAAGTTTTGACCGCCGGTGGCAACCACCCGCGTTTCTTCGCCCAGTTCGATTTTCATCCGCGCTACGATGCCGTTAATCAACCCTTTATAACCGAAAAACATCCCCGACTGAATGCTGTGGACCGTGTTTTTTCCGATGACCGAGCCGGGCGCCGCCGGTTCTATCCGTGGGAGGCGCGCCGCCCGCTCCACCAGGGCCTCCAGGGAGACCCCGAAACCCGGGGCAATCGCGCCCCCAAGATACTCTCCCGCGCCGGAAATCGCATCAAACGTAATGGCTGTGCCAAAATCCACGATGATGAGGGGTCCGCCGAACAGGTGAAATCCCGCGACGGCATTGACGATTCGGTCGGCGCCCACCTCGTGGGGATTGTCGTATTTAATGGAAATCCCCGTTCGCGTGCCGGGTCCCACGATCAGGGGGGTGACGCCGAAATACCGTTTCGACATCTCCTCGAGGGTCGGTCCCAGGGGAGGCACGACGCTTGAGATCACCACGCGGCCGACGATACTCATATCGAAGCCGGAGAGGCGAAACAACCCTTCGATCAGAATCGCTAGCTCATCCGGCGTCCGCCGGGCCACCGATCCGAGGCGCCAACTGGCCTTTTTCTCCCCGTCCTCGAACAGGCCGATGACGGTCTGGGTGTTGCCCACATCTATCGCCAGCAGGCAGGTGCTCATCGCTCGACTACCTCTCCTGCGTCAATGAGGCGCAACTCCCCGCTGCTCTCCTCGAGAAGAAGGCGCCCCCCCGCGTCGATGCCTCTCATGATGCCTTCGATTGGACCTCCGGCCACCGATACGGCGGCATGTTTGTCGATACCGTCACAGAGGGCTTCCCACCGCTGACGGACGCGCTCAAATCCCGAGGCGAGGAAATCCCCGTACCAACGCGCCAGGTGGCCGAGAAGCGTTTGGATGATTTCGCCTTCATCCGCAACCCGACACCCCGCCGCCTCCATCGAGGTGACGCTGTCGCGGAATTCGGCGGGATATCCCTCGGGCGGAGATTTCAAGTTGATTCCCACTCCCACGACAACCCACGGCCTTTTGCCGCCCTTGGGCTCGTACTCCAGTAGAATGCCGCCCATTTTCTTGCCCGCCAGCCGGAGATCGTTTGGCCATTTCAGCCCGACCGGGATTCCGCCCGCTTGGCTCAGCCCCTCGGCCATGGCCACGGCGGCCACGAGGCTGAGCGCCGCCACCTGCTCGGCCGGCACCGGCGGACGCAGCAAAACCGAAAAGTAGAGGCCGGCGCCGGGAGGGGAAGTCCACGACCTTCCCAGCCGCCCGCGGCCGTTCCGCTGGCTTTGGGCCCAGATGGCGAGCCCCTCCCGCTCTCCGTCCCTCGCGCGCTTGAGAACGAGGTCGTTCGATGAATCCACCCGGCCCACTTTTTCGAGGCGCCAGGCAAAGGGGGACGAACCGTTCTCGTGAAAGTCCATTTAGCTTTTCAACTCCATCAGCTTAGAGAGGTTTTCCTGGAGTTTTTCCGCCCGGCTACGCTCTTTCTCGATGCGGTTCCTGTCTTTTTGGACCACCTCCTCGGGTGCGCGTTCGATAAACCGGGGATTGGTGAGTTTCTTTTCGAGAGTGGCGACGGATTTGCCGATATCGTTGATCTGCTTTTCGAGCCGCCGGATTTCCTCGTCGGCATCGATGAGCCCGTCGAGGGGCACGAAAACCTGCACGTTCCCGGATACGGCGGCCGCGGCCGTCTTTGGGCGCTCGACCTTGGGGCCGATCTCCCAATCGGGGAGGATTTTTCCGAGGCGTTGAATCCACTCGGCCTCGTTCTGAATGAGGCTTTCTTGATGGGCATCCTCGACGTGGATGAGGGCCTGAACCTTCTTGCCGGGGGGGATATTCAACTCGCCGCGAATATTGCGGACTCCGCCGAGGATATCCATGAGCGAGCCGAAATCC
>DNYS01000031.1:0-191 GCA_003506735.1 Nitrospinota bacterium | reverse complement strand
TCGCCTCCGCTTTCGCTCATCAAGGCCGGCTTGATGACTTCGATGTACCAGTCGCAGAGCTCGTGCCATGTGAATTGATAGAGGGCGAGGGCCGCGTCGTTGAATCGGTACTCCTCAAGAGCGGTGTCCATCTTTCGCGTGACACCGTTCAGGCGGCTGAGAATCCACCGATCGCCCAGCGAAAGCTGGCC
>DNYS01000261.1:27355-34295 GCA_003506735.1 Nitrospinota bacterium | reverse complement strand
CTCGATCTCCCCGGTTTCCAGATTCGGATTCGCCATCCCCTCGGGCCGGGCGATCACCTTTCCCCGGAGGGCCAGCACCCACTCCGAGCGCACACGGTTGGCCAGACGGTGGGCCTCCTCGCTGTAGGAGGGATCAGCCACCACCTGAGTGATCCCGAATCGATCGCGCAGATCGATGAAGATCAGCCCGCCGTGGTCGCGGCTCGTCCGGGCCCATCCCATCAGCACCACCGCGCTGCCGATATCGGTCGCCCGGAGCTCACCGCAGGTGTGCGACCGGCCCTCATCCAAAAGACTGCCCACGTCTGAATCCCCTTTCCCGGGTGGGCCAAATGCCCGCCTCCATCGCCGGTGCGCGAGCTTATCACGCGCGAAACCCCCTCTCAAACCGGAGGGGTTTCCGCCCGGAACCCCAATCGGGCGGACCTCATTTCGCGCCATTCATGATAGACTTCCCCTATTCCCGTAATGCGAATCGTTCATGGACCGATCTATTTCACCGGAGAGACGGTGTTTCCGCTCGACTACATCACACTGGGCTTCATCGGGGGGCTTCTGGCCGGCGGGATACTGCCCCTGGCCGGCGTCCGGGGCGCCCTGGGGGTGGCCGCTCTGTGCCTGGGAGTCTCCGGCGCCTGCCGGTGGGCATTCCATGACTCCGGAATCCGGAAGGCCTCCTCCGCCTTCATGCTGGCCGGGGCCGGCGCCCTGGGGATCGTGCTCGTCCTCTCTTTTCACCAGTGGATGCTGCCCTCCCACCACCTGATGCGCCACCTCCCGCGCGGGAGTGCCAACCTGGTTGGCCATCTCACCCGGCCCATCGAGCGCCTGAAGAGTTCGGGCCGGGCGCGGCTCTATATCGATGTCGAGCGGCTCACCATCCGCGGCGTGGAGATTCCCGTCCAGGGCAGCGTCCGGATTTCGCTCTCCTATCCGCCCGCTGAGCCCTATGCCGTGGGTGATCGCGTTTTGGTCCGGAGGGTCAGGCTGCGCCGCCCGATTCGCTACCGCAATCCGGGCGCGTTCAATTACCCCGAATTTCTCCGCCTCCGGAGCATTCACGCGACTGCCCTCGCCTCCCCCCGCGCGCTCGAGCGCATCAAGCCGATGGAGCGATTCGCCTTTCAAAGATGGTTGTTCGGATTCAGGGACCGGATGCGCGCCTACCTTCGGGAGGCGTTTCCCGAAAAGACGGCCGGCCTTCTCGAAGCCATCACCCTGGGCATCCGCGAGAATCTGGACGGCGAGGTCCACGAATCGTTCCGGCTGGCCGAGGCGAGCCATATCCTGGCGATCAGCGGCCTTCATGTGGGCTTCATCACCTTCTTTTTCTACTTCGTGTTCCTCGCCTTCTTCCGGCGGCTCCCGCCCGATGTTTTTCCGGGCCGGCCCATCGTCCTCACCCCGATGAAGGCGGCATCGCTCGCCGTCATTCCCATCGTTATCCTGTTCGCCCTTCTGACCGGGGCGCGGGTTTCCACCATCCGCGCGGCCATCATAGCCGTGGTGTATCTGCTGACCCTGATTCTCGAGCGCCCGGGCGGCGCGATGCACTCCGTCCTTCTGGCCGCGATCATCATCCTGGCCATCGAGCCGGGGTTCGTCTGGGACACGGGGTTTCAGCTTTCCTTCGTCGTCGTGGCGTCGATCATCCTTGCGGCCAGGCACCTGCCCCGCCCCACTCGCCGTTCCGGCTGGGGGATGGGAGCTGGTGGCGGGCAAGGCTCCTCCAGTTCGCCGGCATCCAGATGGTGGTCTCCCTCGCGATGGCCCCGCTGACGGCATTCCACTTCCAGCAAATTCAACTGGCCGGGCTGGTGACAAATTTTATCTTGATCCCGGTCGCATCCTTCGTGGTTCCCCTCTCCTTCCTCCTGAGCGCCTTCGCCGCGGGCGCCAGCGCCGTGGGGATGGGCTGGTTCGACAAAGTGGTCTCTTTGGCGGAATGGCTCCCCGGCCTGCTGGCAGCGGGCATGATGGCCGTCACGCGCCTTGCGGCCTCCGTTCCGGCGGGCACGCTGGACGTCCCGAAACCCGGAGCGTTCCCGATTGCGATGTTTCTCGCCTCCCTGACAGTGGCCCTCGGCGTCCGCAGGGCGGCGATTCGCCAGGCGGGCTGGATGGCGGTGGCCCTGTCCATGGCCATTATCGTCTGGCCCCTGGCGCTGGCCTCGGCCAAGGTCACCGGCCGGGCGACGCTGATTTTTCCGGACGCCGGAAGAAAAGATGTGTTCTTTATTCGCCTCCCGGACGGAAGGGGATTCGCCGTCGACGCGAACCGCCCGGACCGCGGCGGGTTCGACACTTGGCGGAGGGTCCTTGCCCCGCTCCTGCGAAATCAGGGGGAGCGGAATTGGGAGGCGCTGATTCTCTGGGCCGCTCCGGCGGCGGGTCGGCTTTAAAGGAGATGCGGACCGGAATGCGCCTGCGCCGGGTGATGGCGGCGGACCCGTCCGGAAATTTCCGCCCGAAATTTCCGGCCACCGGCCGGGCAGGGCCGGTTTCACCGAACCGGAGCGCGCCCGGCGCCGTTTTATGGCAAACCGAATCGCAGGGAGCCCGATTGTCCCTCCACAAACTGACCGGGCGTAATTTCGCCTTTCGGCTCGTCCACGGAAAAGCGCGCTGGCTCATGATCGCGGGAGGCGGCCAGGGGCTGACGGCGGACGATTTGCCGAAAGGAAAATTCGATCTTGTGAGGCTGCCCGAAGCGATGTTGCGGAACGAGCGGGTGTTGCGTTGCCTCGAGGAAAACCCTCCGTTCGCGGTGATATCGTCTCCCGGAAGAGCGGATCGTCTCCCCTACTATGAATGGCGGCGAATCCGGGCGCGCCAGCGGGCGCTCGGGACCTACCGGCCCTGGTGGGCGGGGATGGTCCGGGTCTCGACCGGCGGAGGGGCGCTCGGCCAGGGAGGCCGCATCTAACGGTACGCGGCCTCGCGCTCCTGGCCCCGATCTTCCCCCGGACGCTGGGTGCGTTATTATTCGGGTGGCGAAAGAGGGCGCGCCGGATTTTTCCGATCCCGGCGGTCGTCTAAAAAATCATCTTGGGAGAGACGATGAATTTCAGCCACCCTGCAACCGTTTACTACTCCCGGCGAACCCTCGTCATATGGACCGTCTCGGCCGCCGCCCTCGTCGCGGCCACGGCCGGTGCGGTTTTTTTCGTCACCGGGAAAAAACACGCCGCTGAGATCGCCTCTCTCCGGAAAAACGCCCAAGGCCTGGCTCGGGACAGCGCCAAACTCCGCGCCGCCAACGAGCGCCTGGCGGACCGGGTGGCCGCCCTCAAGCGCCAGGTCAAAGGAGCGTCTCCGAAACCGAAGGCTCTCCCCCTCCCCGCGCTCGTAATCGAAGAAAGGCCTTTTCCGGTGGGCGAGGCGGTGGCGGTCCTGCCGGACCGCTTGTTCATTACCGTCTCCCGCGTGGACGGGGACCGCGCGCGAATCCGAACCGCCGAAATTCTGTCCGGCGGGACAAAAAACACCAGCCGGATTCTCCAGCCGGGCCAGACCTGGAAAATTTCCGCGGGAACGGATTCGTTCGCCCTGCTCTTTCATTCCCTGAAAGGGGGCGAGGTCCGTCTTTCCATCCGGAGGCTCCGCAAGGCCAAGTAGCGGCCCTAGCGGCGTCCGGGCCCGGCGAGACGGAGGGCGGCGGGGGCAGAACCGCGCACTTCCGCGAATTTCCTGTAGTGGTCAATTCCCCTGAGGGTTGTATGTTTAGCGCGCTGGCAAAGGAGAAGGGTCCGCCGGCGGATGGCAGCATCGCTGCGACCGGCGGAGGTAAGTTGACGGAGTTTTCGGGAGTTTGCGGGTGATCGAGTGCCCCCTATTATCCTGGATGGAGTTCCCCCGCTCCCTGAGGGTTGAAGCCCGGGCCTAGCGCTTCGCGGATTCTGCCGAGGCGGGGTCGGCGGCGAACGTCTTTACTGAGCGCCGCCAGCGCGAGGAGAGGGAATCCTTATCGATGGGACAATCGATCACGTGAACGCCGCCCCCGGCCTGCGCCCGGGCGATGGCCCCGGCAAGGTCTTGGTCCGATTCGATGCGGTGGCCCGTTGCGCCGAAGGCCGAGGCCAGGGCCGCGAAGTCGGGGCTGTTGATTTCGGTGCCGGTGTAGCGCTCGCCGTAGACGTATTTCTGGGAGTGGCGCAGGGCGTTGAACTGGCCGTCGTTGAAGACGATGTAGGTGAGGTCGAGCCCGAGGGAGACCGCCGTCGCCAGCTCGCCGCAGGACATGACAAAGCTCCCGTCCCCGACGATGGCGCAGACGGGGCGCTCCGGAGCGCCGAGTTTGGCCCCGTAGGCCGCCCCCACGGCGTAGCCCATGGACTGATAGGCTTCGGATAGGAGAATGCTCCTCGGCCGGTAGATTTCGAAGGCCTGCTCCATGAGCCAGCTCTCGGTGGCCGATGAGTCCGAGATGAAGATGGCATCGGGCGAAAACCCATCGCGGATGGTTTTCATGACAAAGAGCCCGTCGAAGGGAGGCTGGGCCGGCTTATCCATGTAGGCGCGGAGGCGCTCGGCATAAACCACCTTCGAGGTGCGGACGCGGAAATGGCCCTCCCCCGGCGGGCGCTCGTCCATCGCCTCGAAGCGCTTGAGGAGGCCGGCCAGGGCATCGCGCGCGTTGGCCACGATGCCCAGCGATGGCGGGTAGTTTCGCCCGATCCGGGCGGGGTCGATGTCGATCTGGATGAGATTTTCGGGAATGGGGATCTTGAAGTATTGGGTGGCGAACTGACCGAAGCCCGTGCCGATCGCAAGGCAGGCGTCTGCCTCCGAGAGCATGTCCTCGCAGCCCTCGAAGGTGGCCACCCCGAAGCTGAGCGGATCGGCCTCTGAGAGCAGCCCCCGGCCCTTGATCGATGTGACGACCGGGGCGCCGAGCTTGGAGCCCAGAAGCTGAATCTCGCGCCCGCATCCGGCTGCAACGGCCCCGAACCCCGCGTAGATGACGGGGCGCTTCGCTTCGAGGAGCATTTCGGCCGCACGGTCCAGATCGGCTTCGCTCGCCCGGGGCGCATCCTCCGGCAGGGGAAATTCCGGCGCGCGGAGCACGCGCTCTTCCTCGGCGCGGAAGAGATTCGTTTTGATCACCACCTGGACGGGGCCGGGCCTGCCCTCGGCCGCCCACCGGAAGGCGGCGTCCACGGCGGGGGGGATACCGGCCACCGAATCCGGAACGAGGACGGTCTTCACGCAGGTGCGGAGGGCGTTTTCCATATCCACGTCGTGGATGGCGCTCCTGTTCCGCATGGCATCGGCCAGCGCCGAGGTGATGGCCACCATGGGAACCGAATCCTCCCAGGCCGATTGAAGCGGGGTGGCGAGGTTGGTTCCGCCCGGCCCGGGAACCGTGAAGACCACCCCGATTTTTCCAGAAACCTTGGCGTAGGCGTCGGCGGCGAATCCGGCTCCCTGCTCGTGGCGCGTGACGATGGGCTCGATGGGGAAATCGATCAGGGCATCGTAGAGGGGAAGGGTAAGCGTGCCAGGGATGCCGAATATATACTCCGCCTCGTTGTTTCGAAGAGCGTCAAGCAGCGCCCTTGCACCGGTGCGGGCCATAAATGGTTCTCCTTGCATGGTTGTTCCGGGCCGCGAAAAGCCGCCCAAACCTATGACCCCGCCCTCGGCCTGTCAACGGTGGACCGGGATTTGCCTCGGCCTCTCCGGATGGATACCCTTCCGGCGTCCGGAGTCGACGTGCAATTCAGCAGCCCTCGAATGCCGGTACAGGAGGTTCCATGTTTTCCCGCGAAGCGATCACGGCGCTCCAGGCCGCCCGCTCGGTCGTCGTCCTGACCGGGGCGGGAGTCAGCGCCGAAAGCGGGGTGCCCACCTTCCGGGGCGCGGGAGGGTTGTGGCGAAACTACCAGGCCACCTCGCTGGCCACCCCGGAGGCCTTCGCGGACGACCCCCAGCTGGTTTGGGAATTCTACAACTACCGGCGCGAACTACTCGCGCCGCTCAAGCCGAACCCGGGTCATTTCGCCATCGCCGCGCTCGAAGAGCGGATCCCTGGCTTTACGCTTGTCACCCAGAACATCGACAACCTCCACCGCATCGCGGGCTCGAAAAACATCGTCGAGCTCCACGGGAACATCTGGCGGGTGCGGTGCTCGAACCCGGCCTGTGGAAACGCAAAGGAGCCCCGGGAAAACCGCCAGGTCCCGGTCTCTCCCCTGCCCCCCCTTTGCGGGGATTGCGGTGGACTTTTGCGGCCCCATGTCGTCTGGTTCGGCGAAATGCTCGATCCGGCCGTGCTGGGCACTTCCATGCGGGCCACCGGCGAGGCCGATTTTTTCATCGTGGCCGGGACCTCAGCGGTCGTCCAACCCGCCGCGGGGATGCCCCTCATGGCCCGCAAGGCGGGAGCGTTCGTTCTCGAAATCAATCCCGATCCCACCGATCTCAGTGATGCACTCAACGAATCCGTCCAGGAGGCGGCCGGGGCGGCCCTGCCGCTACTCGTCGAGGCGGCGTTCGGTGGATAATGGCGCTTGAAAAATCGAACCACAGGGATTAGAGGTTTCTCACGGCCCGATGATTCACCCTTTCGAGGAGCACTCGGATTGAGCAGGCAAAAGCTCACGGCTGTCCGCGGCGTGCGGGACATCCTTCCCGAAGAGATCCGCCGCTGGCGAGAAGTCGAGCAGACGGCGCGCGATGTTTTCGCGCGCTACGGATACGGAGAAATCCGGATCCCCCTATTCGAGCGGACCGAGCTATTCTCACGGGGAATCGGCGGTTCGACAGATATCGTTACAAAGGAGATGTACACCTTTGAGGACAAGGGTGGGGATTCGATCACCCTCCGGCCCGAGGCTACGGCCTCGATCTGCCGAGCGTATGTCCAGAACAGCCTCTACGCGCAAGCCGGCTTGAGCAAGCTTTTTTGTATCGGGCCGATGTTCCGCTACGAGCGCCC
>DNYS01000261.1:27172-27332 GCA_003506735.1 Nitrospinota bacterium | reverse complement strand
GCCGAATGCCGCCCTCGGTACTCGGAGGCGCTACGGGCTTATCTCCAAAAAGAGGCCAGTGGGCTGGGTGCCGAGGTCGCCGAGCGTATCGAGCGGAACCCGCTTCGCTTCCTCGACAGTAAGGACCCCGCCCACGCGGAGATTATCGCCCGTGCGCCCA
>DNYS01000261.1:21508-27162 GCA_003506735.1 Nitrospinota bacterium | reverse complement strand
TATCTCCAAAAAGAGGCCAGCGGGCTGGGTGCCGAGGTCGACGAGCGCATCGAGCGAAACCCGCTTCGCTTCCTCGACAGCAAGGACCCCGCCCACGCTGAGATTATCGCCCGTGCGCCCACCATCGATGCGTTCTGGAATGACCGATGCCGCGGCCATCTGGAGGAGCTCTGCGGCCATCTGGACCGGGCCGGGGTCCGGTACGAGAAAAACCCCTCCCTCGTCCGGGGCCTGGACTATTACTGCCTTACCGTCTTCGAGGTGACGAGCGAGGACCTTGGGGCGCAAAACGCCGTCTGCGGCGGGGGAAGATACGACGGCCTCGTCGAGGAACTGGGCGGCCCGCCCACGCCCGCTATCGGCTTCGCGGTCGGGCTGGAGCGGCTCCTTCAACTCACGAATATGAAAGACTCGCCCCCAGAGGGCGGCAAGTCCCCGATTGAAATATTTATCGTGGCGCTCGGCAAAAGGGCGGAGGCGGAATCGCTTGCACTCGCCTCGGATTTGCGCGAGGGAGGCCTGCGTACTGACCGTGCCTTCGGCGGCGGGAGTATGAAGAGCCAGATGAAACGCGCCAATCGATCTGGCGCGCGGTACGTTCTAATGGTGGGAGAGGATGAAATTTCGAAAGGGGTGGTATCGCTCCGCGATATGATCGAAAGCCGTCAGGAGGAAATTTCCCGAGAGGAGATAAAAGCGGATCTGACCTCCCGGCTTCGCCCCTGATGGGAGCCGCTCACCATTCGTAAACGGTAATTTTTCCCATCTCGCTGAAACTGAGGCTCCTGTAAAATGATTTCGCCGCGGGGTCCCGATCGTCGGCGATGAGTTCAATCGCGGCCAGACCCTTTTCCCGGGCGCGTTCGGCGATTGCGGACATGAGCGCCTTTCCGAGGCCTTTCCGCCGGTGGGCACCCGCAACGCCGATATCCGGCACATAACCCACCGGGTCGGCATTTTTCAAACGCGCCGCGTCCACTGCCAAGACGGCGATTCCAGCACCATCATCCGGGGCGCCGCCCTTCCTCTCGCGGACGAGAATCAGGCAGTCCTGGGGCGCCGTCTCCCTCCCCTCGAACCAATGGGCGATATCCTCCTGACCATGGGGCCTAAAATTCCACATTTTCGAAAATGTATCGTTGTAGATGCCCGAGGCTAACTCCAGATCGCCGGGCAAGGAGACCGGGCGCAGGCGATACCCTTCGGGGAGCTTGGGAGGAGAAAAGTCATCCAGCTGATCATTTCGGAACAGGCGAATCTCACGGAGCTGCGCGCCGTTTGTGGCATCCAGGAAATCACGCCCGAGGGGTTCGGTGAAGTACCCCCATATGCCGTCATATTCTTTGGGGTCGGCGTCCCCGCGCACGGCGGCGATCAATGCGCCTCCCACCGCGATGCGGTCGGGGCCCTCCCCGATGGAGAGAATATCCATGCAGGCGCGGCGGCGCGCCCGGGTCTCCTCGTCCGGAACGAGGCGGCAGAATCCTGCCAAGGCGGTCCCCTCGGAGGCAGTGGCAAGCCATATGCCCGCACTGTCAGATATCAGACTCTCGCAATGCGCTTCGTCCACCTCGTTTTCGAAAGAGGCGCGCATGAAGCTCAGGAGCGCATCGCGATCCTCATCCCGGTAGGGGCGCACCTCAACCATGATGAATTTGGACCCTTCCGTCTTTAATCATTCCCTGAAATTTCCGCATCAACATTTCCCGAATCACCCGCCGCACCGCAGGAACCATCAGGGCAAACCCCACGGAATCAGTCAAAAGACCGGGCGTAATCAGCAAAACGCCGCCCACGAGAACCATCGCACCATCGACCAACTGCTCCGCCGGAAGTTGACCCGTGTTCAGTTCGCTCTGAATTCGGCCAAGGACGTAAAACCCTTGCGCCCGCGCAGCCCAGGCGCCAATCGCGCCGGTCAGCAAAACAATGCCGATGGTGGCCGAGAGTCCCATCGTTCTTCCCAATTCGATCAAAATCATCAGTTCGAGAAGCGGAACCGCCGTAAACAAAAGAAAAAGCCTGAAAACCACCTCTTCACCCGCCTATATCAAAAAGAACCCCGGAGTCCACTGCAGTTAGGTACACCCGATATTCTACGAATGCGCTCCCATTTCAGGATAGGCTCAAGGAGCCGACTATGAGATAGTTCTAGGGGATAATTTGAAATTACGGCCCCATCGAATATGCCGGACGGTATAAATCAAGGGCGGTGGGCGATGCCAAACAGAAAAAAAGGGATATGGAAACGCATCAGCCAGCATTTTCGGGCACCTACTTTCCAGGAGCTTCTCGACGATTCTACCGAGGATTTACACGAGAAACCGATTCAAATGAATTGTCCCCGCTGCGGGGAGGTTGTCCCCTTCGCCGACCGTTGCCCGAAATGCGGAAGCCCCCGCCACCCGACAATTGACAGGCACGTTTGACGAATGATGTTCCTCCGGCGGACCATCCGAGCATACAACCGAACGGGCGCCTGGCGCCAACCGGGCGGAGCGCTGGCTGTGGTGGCGAATAGAATTTTCCGCCCTTCCATTATCTCCATATTATGAATCCGATTATTTCATCCATTCCTTAAGGGAGGCGCGTCATGCCATCCACAATGAAGGCAATGAGAGTCCACGAATTAGGCGGATCGTTCCAGCTCGATGAAGTGCCCGTCCCCTCGCCGGGCCCGAACGATGCGCTTGTAAAACTCAAGGCGACAGGCGTCGGGCTCACACCCGTCCTCATGCGCCGCACGCCGGGCCTCATCGATAAATTCCCCCGAATCATGGGCCACGAGATCGCAGCCGAGGTAGTGGAAATCGGCTCCGAGGTGGAAAATGTTGCTGTTGGCGACCTAGTAACCTGCCATTTCTATCTCGTTTGCCGCTCGTGCGACTTCTGCCGAAGCGGACGTGAGACTCTCTGCGAAAATTTCAAGGGCTACGTCGGCCTCGTCCTCGACGGCGGTTTCGCCGAATACGCTGCCATTCCTGCACTGAACCTGTGCATAATTCCTGAAGGCATTACCCCCCTAGCCGCTTGCATCGCGGCCGATGGGATCTGCACCCCCTATCACAACTGCACCGCCGAGGCTAAAATCAAGCCGGGGGACCGGGTGGCTATCATTGGCGCGGGCGGCGGAGTCGCCATTCACGCTGTCCAGATGGCGCAGTTGTGCGGCGGCCACGTCATCGGGGTGGATATTTCGCGCCAAAAGCTCAAAACCGTGGCTGAACTCGGCGCGCTCGCTACCGTGGATGCCTCCGACACAGATCCCGTCGAGGAGATCATGGCTCTGACGAAGGGCGTCGGGGTGGACGCCTACATCGATTACGTCGCCTCGAAGGAAACCCTCGAGATGGGAATGGCCTGCCTTGGCAGGGGCGGGAAGTTGATTATTGTAGGCTCACGAGCACCGGCGGCCTTCGGGGGTGTTTCGCCCAAATTTTCCGTGGACCCCCAGAAGATGCTCTCCTGGGCCCAGGAAATTCACGGCTCGCGCTATTGTTCGATGGACGAACTCCGCCGCTCCCTCGACCTCGTGAAGATGGGTAAGATCAAGCCCATCGTGACCGAAACCTTCCGGCTCGAAGACACCGAAAAAGCGTTCGAGATGATTCAGGACAATAAAATCACCGGCCGCGCGGCGGTGCTCTTCGACTAGGGGTTTTTGGCTAGATGTGGTGGCCTTCTCCCCCCGACCGAATGGCCTTATAATCTCACTACCGAAAAATGACCTCTTATCGAAAATACATCAGGAGGCTGAACTATGGAGGATACGGCAGATGCGGCAATGGTCAAACAGGAGCGGCGCGTTCGCGCGAGCAAACTCAGCGAATGCAAGGTAGAGATTAAGGCACGGAATCATACATTTTATGCCGATGAGCCCCTGAAGGCGGGGGGCGCGGACGAAGGCCCCACCCCGCGCGAAATCGCCCTGGGCGCGCTGGCCGCCTGCGTGACGGTGATCACGGGCAAGGTGGCCAAGGGACTGAATTTCAACGTTATCGATCAATCCATCGAGGTGCGCGGTACCGCTGACCCCCAGGGAGCGAAAGACGCTGACAACGGCATTACCCCCAATTTCGACCATGTGGAGGTAAAAATTCGCCTCGTGACGGACGAACCCGAGGAGCGGATCGAAGAGCTCAAACGCCAGCACTTCGGCCGCTGCCCCATCTCCGCTCTCTTCCGCTCCAGCAGTTGCGAGCTGGTCGAGGAATGGAATATCGAGCGCCCCTGACCGGGCTGGACCCTCAACCCCGAATTTCGCGAGACAAAAACCATGACCATCGCCGAACAGCTTGCCGCCTTTGCGGCCGGCGTTACCTACGATGACCTCTCCGATAACGTGCTCAAGCAGGTGAAGCTTCTCGTCCTCGACACCATTGGCTGCGCCATCGGCTCCCTGGGTGCCGAGCCCGTCCGCTATTTGCGCCAACAGGCCGACGATTTCGGCGGCGAGGGGCGCTGCACCCTGATCGGCGGTGGAATGACCGCCCCCGACCGGGCAACCTTTTACAACACCTCGCTCGTGCGCTATCTCGACTTCAACGACGGCTATATGGGTCCGATGGGCACCTCCCACCCGAGCGACAACATGGCGCCCGTTCTGGCGGCGGCGGAGTACGCGGACGCCTCCGGGCGGGATTTCATGGCAGCCCTGGCTCTGGCCTATCAGGTGCAGTGCCGCTTTTGCGATATCGTTCCATCGGAGAAAAGCGGCTTCGATCAGGGCCTGGCGATCTCCTATTCCGTCGCGGCGGGGGCCTCGCGCGCCCTGGCCCTGGACCCCGCCCACACGGCCCAGGCCATCGCCTTGAGCGGCGCCTGCCAGAATCCCCTGTTTGTTTCCCGCACCGGCAACATCTCCCACTGGAAAGGCTTCGCCACCGCTAACGCCGCATTCAACAGCGTCCATGCCGCCTTTCTCGCCATGCGGGGCGTTACCGGCCCCATCCAAATCTTCGAGGGCCGGCGCGGGCTGTTCGAATCCATCACCGGGCCCTTCGAGATCGACTGGGCAAGCGAGGACCTCGAAAAGACTCTCGGCATCAGCGTAAAGAAGTTCAACGCGGGCGTTCACTCCCAGACCGCCATCGAGGGAGTGACTGAAATGAAAGGGGAACACCAAATCGCGCCCGATCAAATCGAAAGCGTGGCCGTGGAGACTTACGAGCGTGCCTATTTCATCATGGGCGGCGGCGGCGCGGGAGATAAGCACGACGTCCAAAACAAAGAGACCGCCGACCACAGCCTGCCCTATGTCATTGCCGCGGGCCTCATCGACGAGCAGGTCATGCCCGCCCAGTATGAATTGGATCGCATCCTGGCCGAGGACGTCCAGGCGCTGCTCCGGCGGGTGACCATCTCCTGCGAGGACGATTTGACGGCGCGCTACCCTGCCCAATCCCCCGTCCGAATCACGATCAACATGAAGGACGGGGCCGTCTTCGAGAAGGAAAAACCGGGCTTCGAGGGATTCCCCGCCTCGCCCATGCGCTGGGAGACTCTGCTGGGCAAGTTCGAGGAACTGAGCGGGCCGCACACGAGCGCCGGCCTTCGGGGGGAGATCACCGATGCGGTTGAACGGCTGGACAGCATCCAAATCCGGGAGCTGACGGCTCTCCTGGGCCGGGTGGAGGAATCGGCCTAACGAAATG
>DNYS01000261.1:18354-21439 GCA_003506735.1 Nitrospinota bacterium | reverse complement strand
GGAATCGGCCTAACGAAATGTATGATACACGTTATTTATCAATAACTTAAATACTATTTCTATAAATAAATTCAAGTTTGTTCACCAAAATAGCGCTTTACTCAAGCTTTGCTTTCACATTTTTCGCGAAGTCTTTGAAAATATTGTTCGCCTGGTTCTTGATGACGCTAAATCCCAGCGAGCCCAGCTTCCCGAACACATCCACCGTCGAGAGAAAGGTGACCCGGGTCTGCGTCTCCGAGACAGCCCCTAAAGTCACCTCGTTCGTCTGCTTCAGGCTGGCCGCGATTTTCGAGTCCTTCCCTTCCCCGGAGGTCCGGATGAACTCGGGCTCGCGCTGCTCCAGAATCTCGATACGGATTTCGAATTTCGCCTTGAGAAAGCTGATTTTTTGCTCGACAGTCACATCGTAGTGGGTTTCGTCCACCTTCGATACGTTCGTCACCCCCGGCACGCAGCCCGCAAACTCCTCGACGTTCCAGATGAATTCCCAGACCTTCTCCCGGGGCGCCTCGATGAGAACTTCCTGATTGAATTCCATACTCTTTTCCATTCCCCTAAATTGGGTTAGATGTTGTCATTCGCTGAACTCGCGCTGCATCCTAACAAGCGGCGATCGCTAGGGAAATGTCCCATGGGAAAAACGCCATCCGCCCTTTTCGAGGTCCTCTCATCCGCATGAACTCGATCCTGCCCCGCACGGAAAGCCTGATTCTCTTCGCCCGGCCGCCCATCCCCGGCCGGGTCAAGACGCGCCTGATCCCCGCGCTGGGGACAGAGGGGGCCATGAGCCTGTACCGGGCGTTTCTCGCGGACGCGGCGGAGATGGCGGCGGCGATTCGAAAAGCCTGGCCTTCGGCCGGCCTCACGGCGGAATGGGCCATGCCGGATGATTCACACGCCCCTTATCCCCTCCCCTCCTGGCTGCCGGGACCCTTTTTGCACCGGGCCCAGAGCGGCCATGACCTGGGAGCCCGGATGGCGGCGGCGCTGGGCCGGCGAATCGCCCACGGAGGGCCGGCTGTCCTCGTGGGAACGGATTTTCCCGGCCTTCCCCCAGAAATCGTTCTTGAGGCCTTCGATGCGCTGGCCCGGCTGGAGGCAAATTCGTCCGGCCCCCGGCCCGCCCGCTGCGCCGTCCTGGGTCCCGCCCGGGACGGGGGGTACTACCTAATCGGCCTGAACCGTCTTGAGGCGGGGATATTCTCCGGCTTGGAGTGGGGAGGCGGGCGGGTGTTCGAGGCGCAATCCCGGATTCTGGCGGAAAAGGGCTACCGGATTCACACCCTGCCCGAATGGCGGGACGTGGATACGCCCGGAGATCTTAAAGCCCTTCGGGCCCGCCTCGCCGAAAGCCCCCCCGAAACGGCCCCGAACACGCGGGCGGCGCTGGAATCCCTGGTGGGTTCCCCCGCTGGCCAGGTGCAGCCTCCGGATACGTTGTCCGGGTGAGGCTGAATCCGAATCAGGCCGCCTCCTGGATATATGGTACTGAAACTTCCCCGGTAAACTCCATAAAACCCCCAAAACTCTCATCCTCCGGGCGCAACCTGTCCCCCCACCGGGGAACCTCTTGCCAACGCGTTTAGTATAGGGCCCTTCGATGGATGAACGGCTACAGGAAATGCGCGGTGACGCCGGGAAATGCCCCCATGCCCCCTCCATTCCACACCCGGGACGGGCCAACCCGTATCCGAGAGTCCGGCTAGGCGGGCTTGCGCGCCCGGAAGTTGATCCCCAACGTCCCGAACGCGGCGGCGCTGGAATCCTGGGGCGCTCCCGCGAATACGTCCTCACGCCAAGTGATCTCGAATCCCTCGAAACCCGCCCGGGTGACAACCGCCTCCAGCTCTGCCTCCAGCAGAGCCCCTGCGATTCAGCCGGTCCAGAGATCGATTTCGTTTTTCGCCTCCTCGGGAACGGCCTTTTGCACCAAAATGTCCGCAATCTGAATCCTCCCCCCGGGCCTGAGAATTCGCATCATCTCTCCGAACACCCGCGGCTTGTCGGGGCAAAGATTCACCACCCCGTTGGAGATCACGACATCGGCCCAGCCGTCCGGGACGGGAAGCTCCTCGGCCAGACCCTCCTTGAACTCCAAATGGCCGAACTCTCCCTCCCCGGCGGCGGCGCGCGCCTTGGCGAGCATGCCGGGCGTCATGTCCACGCCGATGACGCGCCCCTCGGAGCCAGTGAAATGCGCGGCGAGGAAGCTGTCCATCCCCGCCCCGCAACCCAGATCCACGACATGCTCGCCCGCGTCGATCTCGCCAAGCTGGAACGGATTGCCCGTCCCGGCGAGGGATTCAATCGCGCTCTCGGGAATCGCCTCCAGCCATTCATCCTCAGATCCAAGAATCTTCGCCAGCGGCCTTCCGGTGTGGAAGTGAAAACCCTTGTCCGGGTGATTCGCGACCTCGGTGTATTCCCTCTGCACCGCCTGGCGCAGTTTTTCCGTATCCACGTCTCGTACAACGCCTACCTCGGCCACCAGCTTCACCCTCCTTCAGATTATCGGATCGCAGATTCTCAGACCGCATCCACGCGGGTTTTTCCCCTTTTCAACCCGGATTTCCCGGATGAATTCGGGATTTCCCCGCCATCTAAGCTGATTGGGGTTGATAAATCAATTACTCGATCTTTCATGCCGCCCGTCCGTGGGGAGCACCCAGTGGGTGAAGCTAAAATGAGGCGTCTTGGGTTTGTCCCGGCATGGCAGGGCTGTCCGGGAGCGGAGCCGGCGCCCGGAAAAAAAATCGTGGCCTGGAATGACCATTTGAGGCTAGAATATCCCTATTCAAGGAACCATATTGAAATAGTCGGACAAACATACGCATTCGAGGCTAAATGGAGAGCCCGAAAATGCCGAAAATCTCTCTCCGGCTGAAAACCTTCCTTCTCATTATTCTTCTTTTGGCCCTTGCTTTGCCCCCCCCCACAATCGCCAGTGAGCTATATTTCGTTGACGCACACAGCCAGATGGACGACGGCGTCGATCGGGAAACGATCATAAAACTGATGAATCAGGGAGGCGTCTACCGCACCATCCTGGCGGCCAGGAGCGGTATAAGGCCAAGAGCCATCG
>DNYS01000261.1:4465-18302 GCA_003506735.1 Nitrospinota bacterium | reverse complement strand
CCATCGGTCACCACGAAAATGTGGGGTTACGTTTACGACTCGAAATCCCCTCATAAAAAATGTTACAGGACCCTCGGGAAACAAGTAAGAAGCGGAAAGTTCCGCGCGATGGCAGAGGTTCTGATGTGGCACTCCGGGTGCCGCAACGATAAATGCCCCTCCGTGGAGGTGCGGTCCGGCGACAAGCGGGTGAGGGCCGCGCTCAAGGGCGCCATGGCCAAAGGATGGCCTTTTGTCGTTCACATCGAATTCGGCAACCTTGAAGGTTCTTCACGAGACAATTTCATGGGAGATTTAAAGGGAATGCTCGATGCCAACCCAGAGCATCCCTTCGCCCTGATTCACATGGGGCAACTCGAACCCGGCGATGTCCGCAAGTTAATCAAAGCGCACAAAAATAGCCATTTCCTGGCCGCTCACTCCAATACCGTCGCGGTCACCGCCGCCGAGGGCGCCAAGCCATGGGTCGATATGTTCGAGGGTGAAAAACTGGCTCCGGCCTGGCGGAAGCTTGTCATCGAATATCCCGGCCGGTTCGTGTTCGCCCTCGATAACGTCTGGAGCGAGAAACACTGGGGCGAGGATTATTACATGGCTCAAATCGAACTTTGGCGGAGCGCCCTTTCCGATCTCCCCGCGAAAGTGACCAGCGCTATCGCGCACGGCAACGCCGAACGGCTCTGGAAAATCCCACCCAAGCCTTGAACTTCCCGGCTTAAATGAAAACGTTCGCCTAAATGGAGACCGCCGTAGCCTAGCGCCATTGCCCCCGCTTTACCACGAAATACCCAAGGTGGGGGCGGAATTCACCCACGGGCCTTGATCGATGGATGCACCACACGCAATATGCGCAGGATCAATACTTTTTTTGCCCTCGAGAGACCTTTCGCCGGGCGCGAATCATGCGTCCCAGAATGAGGTTCCATCATGAACGCCGACCTTCTCGTATCGAACGCCCAAATCGTTACCCCATCGTCCACCTTTCAAGGGCATATTTACGTGACGGGCGGACGCATTTCGGCCATTACCAGCGAAAAAGAGGCCGGTGCGGCGCGCGAGATCGACGCCGCCGGGCGCTTTGTCCTTCCTGGAATGGTGGATGAGCATGTCCACATGATGGACCCGGGATTCACCGACCGCGAGGACTGGACCCAGGGCACTATGGCCGCCGCGCGCGGTGGCGTCACGACCGTCATCGACCATCACCGGAGCGAGCCGCTCGTCTACACGCGGAAGATTCTCGAGGAAAAAACCGAATACATCCGCTCGCGCGCGGTGGTGGACTACGGCCAACTCGGCGGCCTCGATCTGGACAACCTCGAACACCTCCGCTCTATGTGGGAGGGTGGCGCGCTCGGATTCAAGGGGTTTATTTGCGAGCTTCACGGCGTGCCCGCCCTTCCGGAGGGCGTTCTGCTCGACATCATGCGCGAGGCAAAGAGTTTTGGCGCCACCGTCATGCTCCACTGCGAGAGCGACTCGATCCTGAAAAAGGCGGAGGCGCGCATCGACGCCGAGGGGCGGACCGACTACATGTGCATCAGCGAGTGGCGAAACCCCGAGAGCGAATACGTCGCGACGATCGACGCGATCTCGCTGGCCGAGCTGACGGACTGCACCGTCCTCGTCGCCCATGTCAGCCAGCCCAGGTTGCTGGATGCCATTCATGCGGCCCGCGAGCGGGGCGTCTCCATTTTCGCGGAAAGCTGCCCGCACTACTTCTACTTGGACACGGACGACCTCAAGGAAAAAGGACCGTTCGTGAAGTTCACACCCGTCCTCCGGGCGCCGGAGGTGAAGGCCGGCATGCGGACCTATCTGGGGCGGGACATGGTGAACACCATCGGGACCGACCATTGCCCCTTTCCCCGGGCCATGAAAGAGGCGGGCATCGACAACATTCACGACGCCCCCTTCGGAATCCCGGGGGTGGAAACCACCGTCCGCGTCATGCTGAACGCGGTGAGCGAGGGTCTCCTCTCGCTGAACCAGTTGGTGAAAATCTGCTGCGAGCAGCCCGCCCGCCTGTTCCATCTTTTCCCCCGGAAGGGAGCGATCCAGGTGGGCTCGGACGCCGACCTGATCGTCGTTGACATGGACCGCGAGGAAACCCTCCGCGACCAGGACATCGTTTCCAAGTGCAAGTGGACGCCCTTCGATGGAATGAAGGTGAGGGGGGCGCCCGTGATGACCATCCTCCGCGGAAACGTGGTCATGGAGGAGGGCGAGGTCTGCGAGGATGCCGGCCTGGGAGAGCCGGTCCGGCGCGTGGAGGACTAGCCCCTCGCTCCCGGCCGCGGGCCTCCCACTGGCGGGCAGCTTATTTTTGGCCTGCAAGTATTTGAAAACACTTATGTAATATTTTTATTATTTTTTCCTCAAGTTCGCCCCTGTTTCTGCCGTTATACCGAACGGAGAAGTAGTTTTGGGTTCTTCGCCCTGGATTCGCGGGCGAATCGTTGGTGGTATATATTGTCTCGGGCCGCTGAGTCCTCCGCTGGGAGCGGATAACATGGTTGGTAGAATCGCCCCCTATATCGCGACCAACATTCAGCGGAGCTACCTGCGCCAACAGCGCGTGGGCGAGCGCATCGCCGATGCAAAGGCGAAGAAGGCCGATGAGACGTCGACCTTCGAGGTGGAAATCTCGAACGCGGCCCACAAGGCCGCCGAGGAGGCCGAGGCCACCGCGTTGATTCATAAGACGATGAAAGTCGAGCAGATGGCAGACCGTTTCGTCGATCGTTTCCTGTCGCCCCCGAAACAAGACGAGGCGGAAAGTTCGGGAGACGGGGACGAGGATGCCGACACGGGCCGCACCGCTTTTGTCCGGCTCATCGAGTCCTTCGGCCTGGAAGTGAAGCAGGGGGATGACGGCGAGGATCGGGCCATCACCAACAAGGCGACCGGAGAGGACCTGGTCCCGCTCTCGCCCGAATCGCGCGACACCGCGAAAACCGAGCTCAAGGACCTGGTCAAGAATATTTTGAACGAGGTACTCTAATTCCTGTCTGCATTAGAGGTGAAGGAGTTGTCCATGATTGACATGGAGCCGATTCGGAGACAGGTCAGCGGCGAAAGCTATGCCGAAGCCCTGCGGCGCCGGAAGGAAACCGAAAAGGCCAAAGGGGGCGCCGCCGCACCGCCGCAACCCTCTGACGGGGGACCGGTCGGCGACACCATCCAGGTGAGCGAAAAGGCGATCATGATGGGGCGTATCCAAAAGGCACTTGCGGAAATTGCCGATGTGCGGGCAGAGCTCGTGTCCGAGATCAAGGCCAAAATCGAGGCGGACGAATACCACGTTCCGGGCGAGGATATCGCGGATCGGGTGATCCTCGAGGCGCTCAAGGAAATGAAATCCTTCGGACGCTAGACCTTCCGCACAGGGGAATTCGCGCACGGGTAGTTCCGGTTTCGACCGCCGATTTCGCCCGTACGAATCATTGAAATTCGATCGAAAAAGGCCGGCCCCGTTTATCGAGACCGGCCCTTTCATTTTTCAAACCGAGGTGTTCGAACCTCCCTACCCCACCGGACTGAAGTGGGGTTTGAACTCCTCGGAAAGATCTTCCTCCTTCACGTCCTTCATGGAGAGGCGAATCCGCCCGTTGCCTTCGACCTCGAGGCATTTCACGAGAATTCGGTCGCCCTCCTTGAGCACGTCCGTCACCGTCTTGACCCGGTTCTTGGAGATCATGGAAATGTGGCAAAGGCCATCCGTCCCCGGGAATATTTCGACGAATGCTCCAAAATCCATGATTTTCCGAACCGTCCCGTAGTAAATCTTGTTGGGCTCGGCATCCTGGGTAAGCTCTCGGATGATCTCGATGGCCCGCAGGGCGCTCGCCTCGTCCACCGAGGCGACGAATACGGTGCCGTCGTCTTCTAGATCGATCTGGGCGCCCGTCTCCTCGACGATTCCGCGAATGACCTTGCCGCCGGGTCCGATGACGTCCCGGACCCGATCCTTGTTGATCTGGATGGAGATGATGCGCGGGGCAAGCGGGGAGATCTCCTCGCTGGGCTTGGAAATCACGTCGTTCATTTTACCGAGAACGTGCATCCGCGCCTCCTTGGCCTGGGTCAGGGCCTCCCGGACCAAGCTGAATTTGAGCCCCTTGATTTTGATGTCCATCTGGAGGGCTGTGATGCCCTCGCTCGTGCCGCCGACTTTGAAGTCCATGTCGCCCAGATGGTCCTCGATTCCGAGGATATCGGTGAGGATGGCGGTCTTGCCCGTCTCCTCGTCGGTGATGAGCCCCATCGCCACTCCGGCGACCGGGGAGGAAATGGGCACCCCAGCCTGCATCAGCGAGAGGCTCGCGCCGCAAATTGTGGCCATCGAGGAGCTTCCGTTGCTCTCGGTGATGTCCGAGACGACGCGAATCGTGTAGGGGAAGGATTCCTGATCGGGGAGGACGGCCTGAATCGCCCGCGACGCGAGGGCGCCGTGGCCGATTTCGCGGCGTCCGGGCCCCCGGTTCGGCTTCGCTTCTCCGACGCTGAAGCCGGGGAAGTTGTAGTGCAGGAGGAAATGGCGGTCGGTTTTGCCGTCGAGGGTGTCGATGAGCTGAGAATCGGAGCCCGTGCCCAGGGTGGCGCTCACGATCGCCTGGGTCTCGCCCCGGGTGAAGAGCACGCTGCCGTGCGTCCGGGCAAGGGGGCTCATGCGGATCGTGATGGGGCGGACCTCGGTGAAGCCCCGCCCGTCGGCGCGGATGCCGTCGTTCAGGATGAGGCCCCGGAACACGTCGTGCTCGACATCGGAGAAGTAGCCGCTGACGGTTTTCTTGTCGGGCGCCCCCTCCTCGTCGGTGCACAGCGCCTCGACGCAGGCGGCCTTGGCATCGCCGATGGCCCGATACTGGGCCATCTTCTCGTGAACCCCAGCCGCTTCCTTGAGCTTGGGTCCGGCGATCTCGCGCACGCGGGCCATCAGGGCCTCATCGAGCACCTCTTCTTCGATCTCGCGCTTGGGCTTTCCGGCATCGGCGCGCAACTCTTCCTGGATGGCGCAGAGATCCTTGATGACTGCATGGCCCTTCTCGAATGCCTCCATGTAGACATCCTCGGAGACCTCGAAGCTCCCCGCCTCGACCATGACGAGGGCGTCGGCCGTTCCGGCCATGACGCAATTCAGATCGCTGTCGATTTGCTGGTCGATCGTGGGGTTCACGATAATCTCGCCGTCGATCCGGCCCACGCGGACGGCGCCGATGGGCCCGTCAAAGGGGATGTCCGAAATATGGAGCGCCGCCGAGGTGCCGTTGAGGGCGAGGATGTCCGAGTCGCAAACTCTGTCGTAGGACATCACCATGATCTGGATCATCGTCTCGCACTGAAAGGACTTGGGGAACAGGGGCCGGATCGGGCGGTCGATGAGCCGGCAGGTCAACACCTCGCGCTCGCCGGGCCGGGCCTCGCGCCGGAAAAAATTCCCCGGAATGATGCCCGCCGCGTAGAACCCCTCGCGGTAGTCAACAGTCATCGGGAAAAAATCGATCCCCGCCCTGGGCGACGTGGATGCGCAGGCGGTGCACAGGACCGAAGTTTCGCCATAGTGCATCATAACGGCGCCGTGGGCCTGTTTGGCGATTTCTCCGGTCTCAAAGGCGAACGTGTAGCCGTTAATGGATATTTCCTTGCGTATTGCTGGCATGATGGATTCTCTCTGAAAGTTGGCCGGGTTAGCGGCGGATGCCGAGGCGCTGAATCAGGGTGCGGTAGCGGTTGACGTCCTTGTCCTTCAGATAATCGAGAAGGCGCCGCCGCTGACCAACGAGCTTCAACAGACCTCTTCTAGAGTGGTGATCTTTTTTATGGATCTTGAAATGGTCTGTGAGATAGATGATTCGCTCGGTCAGGATGGCAACCTGTACTTCGGGGGAGCCTGTATCGCTTTCGTGGGTTTTGTAGCTGTCGATGACTTCTGTCTTTCGGTCCTTCGTCATGGTCATACTAGTTCTTCCTCCGCTTCCCGGTTCGGCGATCCGAACCCTCACTTTGCGCGATCTCTCTCTTCACGGCTCGCGATTGTAGCGAACTAATCTTCCAATGTAAACGTCTGAATACTATTTATCAGCGGGAAAATACGCGGTCCGCGTTGATCCGGCAATGGCTCTCGCTAGGCCCTTCGCCCTGGAGAACCCGCCCGACGGCAATGACCTCTCCGCCGGAAGATTCGACCCGCACCTTCCCGCCCGGCGATAGCTCATCCCCGGGGATAAAATCCTTTCGGGTCAGGGCCACGCCGTTCCGGAACCGGCTCTCGGCCTCGGGGCGGATGGTGACGGCGGGGAGATGGGCCAGGGCGGCCGAAATCGGCATTATCGCCTCTTGAAGGCGCCCTTCCCCGGCCAGGGATTCGGCTTCGTCCAGGCCGATGGCATCCTCCAGCCGAAACGGGCCGAGCACGGTCCGCGTCAGGGACTCCATGCATCCCCCCGTACCCTGGAGCGCACCCAAGTCATGACACAGCGAGCGGATATAGGTGCCCCTGCTGCAGGAGACATCGAAGGTCAGGCGGTTTCCGGCCATCTCGAGGGCGCGGATACTGAATATCTCGATCGGGCGCTCCTCGCGCTCGACCTCTTTTCCGGCGCGGGCCAGCTCGTGCAGGCGGGTACCGCCCACCTTGAGGGCGGAGTACATGGGCGGAATCTGAACCCCCGGCCCCCGAAACGAGTCCAGCAGACGCTGAGCCTCTTTGATCGAGATTTCCACCGAATCTTCTTCCGACAAGGTTTTGCCGGTGACATCCTGGGTGTCGGTCACGCGGCCGAAAATCATCCCGGCCCGGTAGGTTTTCCGGCAATCGAGCAGGTAAGGGAAAATCTTCGTCGCGGCGCCCACGCACACCGGCAACACGCCCTCGGCCATCGGATCAAGGGTGCCGGCGTGCCCCACCTTGGTCTTGGGGGGGACGATGAGCCTCACCCGGGCGACTATATCGTGAGAGGTGGGGCCCTCGAATTTTTTCAGGTTCAAAACACCGTTGATTTTCAACGCTCACCACCCAATTCGCTTAAAAGCTGCTCGATTCGGTCGCTCTCACCCGGATTTCGTTCCGCGCGAAACACCAACCTGGGAGTGCGCTTCAGGCGAAGGCGCTTCCCCAATCTTCCCTGGAGAAACCCGCTTGCCCGCTCCAGCCCCTCGCGCCCTTCCTCGACTTCGGCCTCCGACCCGCGCCCTTCGCCATACCGGCTGAAAAATACCGATGCCTCGCGCAAGTCGTCCGTCAATTCAACACGGGTAATCATCACGTCCTTGACGCGGGGATCTTTCACATCGCGGAGAAGCATTCGGGCCAGTTCCGACTGAATGAGTTCGGCCACCCTCGCCGAGCGGGGATAGGAGGGGTGCATCGCAAATTTTCTCCCGCGCCGCAACCGCCCAGAGGAGGTTGCTACAGAATCTCGATCTCAAAGTCAAGAATGACCGCCAGCCCCATTCCCTCGATCGAATCTAACGCCTTGCGGAGCTGGCTGTCCACATGACGCGCATCGTTCGAAACGGCACTCACCCCAATCAGGCAGCGCTGCCATTTATCCAGATAATCCACCTCGGCCACGGCGACGTTGAAGCGCTGGCGCAACCGGGCCACTATCGACTTCACAACCTTGCGCTTGCTTTTCAGGGAGCGGCTGCCGGGAATCTGCAGGTCCACGGTTAAAAGACCTACGGCGGTCATCGAATTGGGGTCCCCGTCTAGGCGTTCGAAGCAGGGGTCGGCATCAAAGGGTCCGGGCCACCTCTTCGGTCACGAAGGGCTCGATAACGTCGCCGTCTTTGATGTCCTGGAATTTTTCGATTCCGATGCCGCATTCATACCCCTGCTGCACCTCGGCGACGTCCTCCTTGAAGCGGCGCAGGGAAGAAATGCGGCCCGTATACACGACAACGCTATCGCGGATGAGGCGAACCTCCGACCCTCGCTTGATGGTTCCGTCGGTCACATAGGTGCCCGCGATGGAGCCGATGTTCGGGACATGGAACGTCTGGCGCACCTCGGCATGCCCGAGAACCACCTCGCGGATGAGCGGGTCGAGAATCCCCTCCAGAGCGGCTTTCACCTCTTCGATGGCATTGTAAATCACCGAATAGAGGCGAATATCGACTTTTTCTCTCTTGGCCGCGGCATCGGCGCTGGGCGTCGGCCGCACGTTGAAGCCGATGATGATGGACGATGAAGCCGACGCCAGCATCACGTCGGTTTCCGTAATGCCCCCGGCGGCGCTTTGAAGGATTTTTACGGAGACCTCTTCGTTGCCCAGCTTGACGAGGCTGTCCTTGAGGGCCTCGATGCTGCCCTGCACATCCGCCTTGAGGATAATGTTGAGTTCCTTCGCCGTGCCCTCCTGGACCCCTTCTATGAAGCTGGTCAGGCTAACGCGGGCCGAGGGAAGCATCGCCGAGAGACGCTCCCGCTGCTGGCGCCTGGCACTGATGACCCGGCCGGTCCGCTCATCGGGCACGATGGTGAATTCATCGCCCGCCTGAGGAACGCCGGCAAATCCGAGAATCTCGACCGGGGTGGAGGGTCCGGCCGTTTTAATTTTATTGCCCTGGCCGTTGAGCAGGGCCCTGACTTTTCCGTTCCAGGCGCCGGCGATGAAATGATCGCCCACGGACAGCGTTCCCTTTTGAACGAGGACGGTGGCCACGGCCCCGCGGCCCTTGTCGAGCTTGGCCTCGATGACGACTCCCTGGGCGCTCCGCTTCGGGTTGGCTTTCAATTCCATCAATTCGGCCTGGAGAATGGCCATGTCCAGCAGATCGTCTACCCCATCGCCCTCTTTCGCCGAAACCGGGCTGTAGACCGTGTTGCCTCCCCATTCCTCCGGAATGAGATCGAGGTCGGAGAGCTGCTGCTTCACCCGGTCGGGGTTGGCGTCGGCCAGATCCATTTTATTGACCGCGACCATGATGGGAACCCCCGCCGCCTGAGCGTGGGATACGGCCTCGCGGGTCTGGGGCATCACCCCTTCATTCGCCGCGACGACAAGTATGACCAGATCCGTGACCTGGGCTCCGCGGGCGCGCATGGCGGTAAACGCCTCGTGTCCCGGCGTATCGAGAAAGACCGCATCCCCTTTTTCGGTGGCCACCCGGTAGGCTCCGATGTGCTGGGTGATTCCGCCGGCCTCGCCCCCCATGACGTCGGCATGCCGAATGGCGTCGAGAAGGCGGGTTTTCCCGTGGTCCACGTGACCCATCACCGTAATGATGGGAGCGCGGTGAACGAAATCCTCCGGGTTCTCCTCCTCCGCTTCCTCCGGTTCCGGAACCTCATCGAGGCCCTTTGCCGACACCTCCATGTCGAAGCCGAATTCACTGCAAACGATTTGGGCCGTATCGCTGTCGATCATCTGGTTAATCGTGGTCATCTGGCCCATTTTCATGAGTTCCTTGATGACCTCGGTCGCCTTTAGGCTGAGTTTATCGGCAAGCTCTTTAACCGTCAGGGCTTCGGGGATGCGAATGATCGTAGCGTTTCGGGGCGCTTTGGGGGCTTCGGCCTCTTCGGCGGGTTTTTCCGGCTCCGGCGCTTTGGCCGCCGCGGGCGCGGCGTCCTTCCGGGGAGCCGGGGACTCTTTCTTCTTCCCCTTCTGGGCGGCGAGGGCGGGAGGCTCTTTCTCGGGAGCCGGGACGGGGGCTTTCTTTGGGGCCGCTTTGGCCTTGGGTTTTTCCGCCTTTGTTCCCTTGGCGGATTTCGGGGCCTTGGCCTCCGCCTTCTTCGGCTCGGCTTCGGATTTCTTTTTGGGCGCTTTTGGGGCGGGAGCGTCGGTCTGTTGGGAGAAGAGCGCCGTAATGAGATCGGCCGTTTCTTCATCGACCGTACTCATATAGCTCTTGACCTCGATTCCCTCCTTGGCCAACTCTTCGACAAAAACCTTGTTGACGTAACCCAGCTTTTTAGCCAGTTCGTAAATTCTCACCTTCGCCATTCAAACTGCCTCCGCCCTCGTCCTTGCCGGCCTTCCGGCCGTCCTTGCATGAATTCCGATTATCCGCTTTCGCGCCATCTCACAAAAGGGCCAAAGCGCTCGCCTGCGAACTCCTCAATTCAAGCGAATCCGCCAACAAGGGGTCCGACACAAAGAAAACCCCCACCGGGCGGCCGCCTAGAATATCGCCAATCCGGCCCATCTCCATTTTCATTTCGACCGGCGGTCGCGCCAGACCTTCCATCACCCCAGCCCGGCTCCCCCTCGAAAGATCCTCCGCCAGGAATATTCGCCCGGCGCGGCTTGATCGAAGCGCTCTCATCGCGGCATCGCGGCCGGCCGCGACCGCCTTCTTCCGCCAGGCGGCTCCCAGGAGACCTTCGATGCGCCTCCCGAGCAGGGACTGAACGGCGGCGGCGATGTCCGCCGAATCCGGCGGATTCACCTTGCCCCGAAGCGCCCGGTTCAAATTCCGAGGCTCCAGCGCCGAATTCAGGCACTCGCCGCGAAAGCAACAATAGGCACCGCGCCCCGGAAGCCGGCTGTCCAGTTCAGCGTACACCTCGCCGTCTGGTCCGGCCACCATCCGGAACAACGTCTCGGGAGGGCCTTTCCTGCGGCAAGCGATACAAGTTCTCTCTGGCACCGTCTTATGACCTCGACAAAACCCGGCCATCCCGCTTCGCCCGGGCTATGAAGACGGCTCCTCTTCCCCGGCGGCCACCTCGGCTGCGGCGGGCTTCCCTTTGCTTTCGGCCGTGGCGGGCTCCACTTCGGATTCCCCGCCCTCTTCGGCGGCGGCGCCGTCAAAAGAAACGGCCGCGTCGATAAGAATTTGGGCGCGCTTTGGTCCGATGCCGGGCACCTCGCAGAGCTCCTCCAGGGTGGATTTTGCGATCGAGGCGATGGTGGGAAATCCATTCTGGGTCAAAAGCTGGACCATTTTTTCGCCCACCACATCGAGCTTATCGATGTCGGACGCCTCCGATTTCGCCCCAACCCCGTGCGGGGCGAATGCCTGCTCGGCGACCATCCGCCGGTATTCGCTCTCGCCCTTGAGATCGATTTTCCATCCAAGCAGCTTGGCCGCCAGCCGGACGTTCTGCCCGCCTTTCCCGATGGCCAGGGACAGCTGATCGTCGGGGACCAGCACCTCCATCCGCCCTTCGTCCTCGTGGAGGGTGATATGCTGGATCTTCGCCGGGCTGAGCGCGTTTCCGGCGAAGGTGCGGATGTCGTCGCTCCAGGAGATGATATCGATCTTCTCGCCGCGGAGCTCCTGGACGATGGTCTGGACGCGGCTTCCCCGGTTGCCCACGCAGGCGCCCACCGGGTCGATATCGCGGTCATGGCTCACCACCGCCACCTTCGAGCGCCCGCTCGGCTCGCGCACGCATCCCTTGATTTCGATGATTTCGTCGTAAATCTCCGGAACCTCCAATTCGAACAGGCGAATCAGCAGCCCAGGATGGGTCCGGCTCGTGACAATCTGCGGGCCCTTGGTGGCCTCGCGCACCTCGAGGATATACGCCCGGATCCGGTCTCCGCGCTTATAAACCTCCCGGAAAATCTGCTCCCGCCGGGGGAGGATGGCCTCGGTGCGCCCGATATCGATATAGATGTTGCCGCGCTCGACCTGGGAGACCGATCCGGTGATGAGTTCTCCCTGGCGGCTTTTGAACTCTGCGTAGATGTTAGCCCGCTCGGCCTCGCGGACGCGCTGGATGATGACCTGCTTCGCCAACTGGGCCGCGATGCGGCCAAGGCCATCGGTATCCAGGTCGATCTTGTAGAAATCGCCCACCCGAATGCCGGGTTGGGTCTCGCGGGCTTCCTCCACCTCGATTTCGCTCTCGGGGTTTTGGATGATCCGGACGACTTCCTTGACCACCATGACCCGGATCTCGCCCGACTCCGAGTCGAACTCGACCTCGACATTCTCCCCCAGGCCGTATTGCTTCCGGGCGGCCGAGGCGAGGGCCGATTTGAGGGCATCGTAAAGAACTTCCTTGGCGACCCCCCGTTCGCGCTCCACCTGGCTGAGAACCGCCAACAACTCCTGGCTCACCTGTTCGTCCCTCCATGATCCGGGTTGCCGGATTCGCCCCCGGGAGCCTCGCCCCGCAAAACAGAATCCCAATTCACCTTCAATCTGGCCTTGGCGATTCCGCCAAGGGGAAAGGAACGCTCCTCCCCGCCGCCCAGGTCGACCGTGACGATTTTATCCTCGATGCATCGCAGGATGCCTGAAAAACGAAGCTTTCCGGCCTCCCCGCTCCCTCTCCGGAGGCGAACGCTGATGGAATGGCCCGCGAAGCGCTCGAAATCCGACGCCTTCCGAAGCGGCCTTTCAATCCCGGGACTGGACACTTCGATCACATAGGAGGTGTCGATCGTATCCTCGGCCTCCAACCGATCTCCCAACTCACGGCTCAACCGCGCGCAATCGGCCACGTTCACTCCCCCCGGCTTATCGATGAAGAACCGGAGAACCTGTGGCCCTTTGCCGCCTCCCTGTTCCACTTCAACGAGTTCGAGCCCCTGGGAGGAGGCCACCCGCTCGGCCAGCGACCAGAGGGCGCCGGTCCCGTCGTGAGAAATCACCGTGTCCCGCTCCCGATTGGGACGAAAAAAAGCGGGCCGCTTCACCGGGCCCACTTCCAATGCGTGCTGTAAACACGCCGGGCGTTAATGTACCCCCCATTGAAAATAAGCGCAACATGCGCCGCCCGGTTGCGCCCGGCCTTGGGATTGCCCCCATCCCCGAGGGGAGAAATTTCGCCAATCGGCAGCGGCGCGTGCCCGATGTCTTGCCCCTCCCCGGCCGCCATGCTAGATTCCTTTTCCCGAAAGCCTTGGAAAATTGGCCATTAACCGGGAGAGGGGCTCGATGGCGAAAGACGAATCCCAGCGGCGCGAAATGGTCCGCGTGGACGATGTCCTGGAGATCAGCCACAAGACGATTACCCCGGCCGAAAAGGAATCCCTGGGACGCGAAATCATCGATCGCTCCTCGGGCGGGGGGGGGATGGAAACGGTGGCCTCCATCCTCCAGTCCGCCGGACGGACGGTGGACCCCGACGCGCCGACCTGGCGGGCTATCTCCCTGCTCGACAAAAAACTCGACCTGCTCATCTCCCTGCTTCAAACGGATACCCGCTCCCAGGAGGCCGAATTCATCCGCTGCGGGGTCAACGTGAGCGGTTCGGGCATCCGCTTCCCGAGCCAGCAAATATACAAAAAGGGGGACTTCCTCTGGATCGCCATCATTTCCCCCCCCTCCCCCGCCCTCCGGATCGAGGCCGTCGCCGAGGTGGGCCGCGTGGCGAAATACCCCAAATTTCTCGAAAGACTTCCCGGCGCCATCATCGACATATCCTCGAGATTCGTCGCCATTAATTTACAGGACAAAGAAGAGATCCTGCGCTACACCTTCCAGCGGCAGCGGGAACTTTTGAGGGCCAAGCGGGGAGACTGACCCGGCGGCGGGCCGGGCCGGCCCAAAGCGCAGATTGTCAGCCGCCGGGCGGGGCACCGCCTCCGGCATGGCGGCGCCCCGGGGCGATTCATACCCACTGATTCAAAACATTTTGAGGAGTTACCGATGCCTACACCCCTTCCGATGCCCAAACTCGGACTGACCATGGAGGAAGGCACCATTCTCCAATGGCTGAAATCGGATGGAGAGGCGGTCGAAAAGGGAGAAATCATTCTCCAGATTCAGACGGACAAGGTGGAATACGACGTGGAGGCCCCGGCAGATGGCCTCCTTCTCAAGACGCTGGCGGGCGAGGGAGACGTCGTACCTGTCGGGAGCAATCTGGCCGTCATCGGCGATGAAGGCGAGGACATCAGCGCGTTCGCCAGCGCGTCCGAAGGAGCCC
>DNYS01000261.1:358-4433 GCA_003506735.1 Nitrospinota bacterium | reverse complement strand
GCCCCCGGCGCAGCCGAAGATACGGCGGAAGCGCCATCTCCCCCGCCTCCACCGGCCCGGGCCGCCCCCATTCCATCCGCTCCCGCCGCATCCGTCCCCACCGCAACAGTCTCTCCCGCCAATGGGCGGGTGCTCGCCAGCCCGGCCGCGCGGCGCATCGCCCGCGAACTGGGGATCGACTACCGGACCCTTCGCGGCACGGGCCCGGGCGGGCGAATCGTTCAGGCCGATGTCCGCGCCGCCGCCGCTTCGGGAGCCGGGGCTACGGCAACCGGGGCCATGCCCCCCGCACCGCCCGCCGCCCAGAGCGGCCCGCCGGCCGTGGCCAGCACAGTTCCGGTTGCCGGGATGCGCAAAGTCATCGTCGAGCGCATGGGCGCCAGCTGGGATCAGGTCCCGCGCGTCACCCTCCAGGCCGAGGTGGACCTCACCAACCTCCTGGCGGTCCGCGAGGCGAGCAAACTCGCCTGGGAGACCGACCTGGGCGTCAAGGTCTCCCTCAACGACCTGCTCACCTTCTACACCGCCCGCGCCGTCCGGCGTTGCCCCCAGGTCAACGTCCAGCTCGCCGGAGGCGAGATCCGCCGGATGCAGGACGTGAACATCGGGATCGCCGTCGCCGTGGACGAGGGGCTCATGGTGCCCGTCATCCGGGGAGCCGACCAGAAATCCATAGACCAGATCGCCCGCGAGACCCGCTCGCTGGCCGAGAGCGCCCGCGCCGGAAACCTCCCCCTGACTGCCCTCGAGGGCGGCACCTTCACCATCTCGAACCTGGGCGCCTTCGGGGTGGACCACTTCTCGGCCATCCTCAACGTGCCCGAAAGCGCAATTCTCACGGTGGGCGCCGCACGCGAGCGCGCCGTCGTCCGGGGCGGCGAGGTCGTCCCCCGGACCACCTGCTTCCTCGGCATTAACGCCGACCACCGCCTCGTGGACGGCGTCCCGGCGGCCCAATTCCTCGCCACCCTGAAAGAGATTTTAGAGCACCCCAAGGTCATGCCGGCGTAGGGATTAAAAATCGCAATCTATTTTAAATCAGATATATAACCCGGACGCTCTCACTGCATTTCGACCACCCTCGAAATGACTTGAGGGGTTCTTTTCCCCTTCGATTGGAAGGGGATAGCGGTGTCATTTTGAGTGAGCGAAGCGAAAGTAGTATCTGCTTTATGTACGCTCAGGAGGACATCCAAAACCCAAGAATTACCTAGCCCCCCCTAACTCGCCATCTGGCCCTTTTTTCGGTCGGGGCGCTGCATCTCGAAAACGTCCTGGGTGCGGCAGTAGTGGTTGCCGGCGAGGCGGCCGACGGGCTTGAGGAGGACGGGGTCGATGTATTTATCCTCCACCATAACGTCCTCGCGGATATGCCAGCGGATGACCTCGCCGATGATGAGGTTGGTCTGATCCCCCTCGGCGCCGTTGGTGATGACGCTGCGGAAGCGGCATTCCATGGCCACCGGGGCTGCCGCGATTCGGGGGGCGGGAACGAGATCCGCGGGAACCGCATCCAGGCCGGCCTCTTCGAATTCGTTGACATCGGGCGGATAGTTCCCGGCGCAGACGTTCATCTGCTCCTCCAGCCCGTTCGCCACGACATGAATGACGTAGCCCATGGTTTCGAGAATATTCCGGGCGGTGTGCTTCTGAATTTCATCGCGCATCCCCACCGAGATCGAGACCATGGGCGGGGCGTGGGAGACGGCGGTGAAGAAGCTGAACGGGGCCAGATTGACGTGGCCGGCCGCGCTGATGGTGCTCACCCATGCGATGGGGCGCGGGACGATGGTTCCGACCATGAGGCGGTAGATATGGCGCCGGTCGATGTCGCCGGGATCGATCTTGCGAAATTTCATTCCGATAATTCCTCCATGAACCGATGAATCGTCGGGCCGGGGCGATATGCCGCGGGCCCGGATTAAAATTCTTCGTCGTATTCGTAGGTCAGGCCCCCGGGCTCGTCCGGATCGGCGGGCCGGCTGAACGTCTTGGCGGCGGGAGCGCCCGCGTCGCCGGATTCGCCGCCCTCTCCCGCTCCGTCCACCGCACCATCTACCGCGCCGAGGTCTTCCGTCCAATCCGGTGAAGTGTCCTCCTCCAGGGACCAGCGCTCGTAGAGATCCTCGGGAAGCTCAGAGACAAAGCGCGAGAGGCGGGAGAAAACGCCCATCCGCCGGCTGTCGCTCTCCATCATGGGATAGCAAAGGTGAAGCTCATCCTTGGTCCGCGTCAAGGCGACGTAGAAGAGGCGGCGCTCCTCTTCCTCTCCTTCCGGATCGGCCAGGGCCCGCTGGTGCGGGAAGCGGCTGTCGGTCAGCCAAATCACGAACACCACCTTCCACTCGAGGCCCTTGGCCTGGTGCGTCGAGGTGAGGACGACGGATTCCTCGGGCGCCTCCGTGCCGCCGGGCGATGCGACCTCGGCCGCCACCGTGCCCATGAGCGCCAGATCGGAGATGAACGTCTCGCCGGTTTCGTACTGCATGGCGAACTCGGCGAGCTGATGCACGTCCTCGATGCGGGCCGGGGCGTTGTTGAAGTTCGCCTCCATGTAGGATTCGTAAAACCGGTCGAGGACGAGCGAGATCATCTCGGTGGGCGGGAGGGATGCGCCCTCGCCCGCGGACGGGCGGTTCAGCCCGGCCAGGTCGGCAAGCAGGCCCCGGAACACCTCCCAGCTCTCCCGCGCGCCCTTGGGGATGATTCCCCCGGCTTCGCCGCAGGCGAAGCGGATCGGGTCTTCGTGTATCCGGAGGACGTCCCAGATTCGGCCCGCCGTCGCCTCCCCGACCCGGGGCAGGAGCTTGAGCGCCCGCTTCCAGGCGATCTCGTCCGAGGGGGAAGTTACGAGGCGGACGAAGGCGGTGACGTCCTTGATATGGCGCTGCTCGAAAAACCGGAGGCCGCTCCTGATCTCGAAGGGGATTCCCCGCCGGGTGAGTTCCATCTGGACTTCCATGGAATGGTAATGCGCCCGGTAGAGGACGGCGATCTCGGACAGGGGCACATCCTCGTCGTTCAGTTCGAGAATCCGCTGGGCGATGAAATCCGCCTGCTGGAGAACGTCCCTGCAAGGAATCAGGGCGGGCAGCGGCCCCGCGCTGCGGGTGGTGGTGAGTTCTTTTTTGAACTGGCGCTTGTTGTTGGCGATCGAGGCGTTGGCCAGGGCGAGGATGGGCTGGGTGCTCCGGTAGTTGGACTCGAGCCGGAACAGGCGCGCGTCCCGGTAGCGATCGGGGAAGGTGATGATGTTCTCGAAATGCGCTCCCCGAAAACTGTAGATGCTCTGCGCATCGTCTCCCACGACGGTCAGGTTGCGGTGGCCGCCAGCCAGGATGTCGATAATGTCCGCCTGGATCTTGTTGGTGTCCTGGTATTCGTCCACGAGGATATGCCTGAAGCGCTCCTGGTAGAGGGCGCGCACGTCCTCGTTTTCCGAAAGGAGGGTTCTCGTGTGGGTGAGCAGGTCGGAAAAGTCCATCGCCTGCATCTCGCGCTTGCGCTCCCGGTAGGCTGCGGACACGGCCTCGATCTCCGGTATCCGGTCGGCCAGGTAGGGCGCGCGGTCCATGACGGCGCCTGGAATCGCGCGGTCGGTATCGGCCGCGAAGGCGATGAGGGATTCGAGGACGTTTCCCTTGGGAAAATGTTTTTCCTTGGGGTTGATCCCGGCCTGGCGGATGCAGTCGCCCACGAGGGTGGAGGCGTCCTCGCGATCCAGGATGGTGAAGTTTTGCGCGAACCCGAGGAGGGGGGCGTGTTCCCGCAAGAGCAGATTGCCCACATGGTGGAAGGTGCCCCCCCAAATCCGCCGCATGTCCGACTGGATCAGGGTCGCCACCCGGTGGAGCATCTCGCGCGAGGCGCGGTTGGTGAAGGTGAGCAAGAGAATCGATTCGGGCCGAACGCCGTCCTCGACGAGGCGGAAGAGGCGGTAGGTGACGGTGCGCGTTTTTCCGCTGCCCGCGCCCGCGATGACGAGGAGAGGCCCATCCCCGGCCATGACGACTTCGAGTTGCTGGGGATTCAGATCGGCCTCGTAGTTCAGGCGATCGGCGCGCGAACGGGGGGG
>DNYS01000261.1:0-169 GCA_003506735.1 Nitrospinota bacterium | reverse complement strand
CCCCAACCGGGAGCCTTTCAATGAGCATATACCAATCATTCTTCGACGGCATGGCCCTTGGGTTTTTCCTGGGTTTTTTGGCCTTCTACCTGCTCTACCGCTATAAGTCCGGCCGCGCCCAAAAGTCCAAGAAAGGCATCGACCACCTGGTCGAGGACATTCAGGAATA
>DNYS01000160.1:10550-11425 GCA_003506735.1 Nitrospinota bacterium | reverse complement strand
TGGCCGAGTTCTGGTCCATGCCGATCGAGGAGCGAAAGCGCGCCCAGGAGGTCATGCTCGAGGCGACGGCGGGCCGCGTGCCCCTCATGGCCGGGACCCACCACCAATCGGCCAAGGAAGCCCTCGCCCTCACCCGCCACGCCCAGGACATCGGCTGCGATTTCGCCATCCTCCTGACCCCCTATATCGCCTCGAACAACGACCGCTCGGTTCTGGAGTTTTTCCGCTACATCGCCGAGCGGGTGGAGATCGGCCTCGTCCTGTTCAACTCGCCGGGCGCGACCTATCCGATCAGCCCCGAACTGGCCAAGGAGCTTATCCGGATTCCCAACATCTGCGGGATGAAGCAGGCCGACCACAACCCCTACACCACGCTCCGTCTGCAAGAGGAGGTGGGGGAGGACATCCGGATCAGCGTGGCGGACGAGAACGTCTGGTTCCACAACATGACCCAGCTCGGCCACCGCTGGCTGCTCACCTACACGCCCCACATGTACCAGGTGCCGGGCCGGCTCCCCATCAAGGAATACACCGATCTCGTCATCGCCGGAGAGATCGCCAAGGCCGCCGAGGTCTCGGCGAGCCTCACCCCCATCCGCATGGCGAACGCCAAATGGATCATGGAGCCCTGGCGCAAGGGGCACATGACGATGGGAGCGATGAAAACCTGGATGGAGCTCATCGGGATGGCGGGCGGCCCCGTCCGGCCTCCCGTCGTTCCGATCACGGACAGCGAAAAAGACGCCCTCCGGGCCGATCTGGAAAGGGTGGGACTTCTCCAAAAAGCCAAGGCAGGGGTGTAGGGTACCCCTCCGGTAATTCGCCATGCACAGGATGCTTGCCATGGCAGTTCATCTCGGGCGCTTTCTCATCGC
>DNYS01000160.1:10053-10314 GCA_003506735.1 Nitrospinota bacterium | reverse complement strand
GCGGCGATTCTGCTTCGAGCGTGCAAGGGGTCTACGCCGTTCCTCGAAAGTTCGAAGCTACAGCATTTTACGCTTCGCGATGACGGGCGACTCGCACTCGCCGGGACAGAGCTCTGTCTGACGGTTGGATCTAAATCGGCGCCGACCTATTCTCCATACGACCGTTGGCGCACGCTCTTTGTGGATGATTGCACCGCGGCCGAGCGTGTCCGGTCGCGATGGGAGTTTGTGGTTCCCCGTCCCTGAGCCGGGTTCCGGGGC
>DNYS01000160.1:8566-9953 GCA_003506735.1 Nitrospinota bacterium | reverse complement strand
ACCGATCCCGGTCCGCCGAGGGTGTGGCCGAGGCCGCGCTTGGCGCCCTTGACCTGGCGCTTTCCGCACCGGCCGAGGAGTTGTTCGCTCAGGTTCGCGATGACCCTCGCCCCGGTCGCCCCGATCGGGTGGCCGCAACTCTTGAGCCCGCCCGAGGTGTTGACCGGAAGCTCCCCGCCCAATTTACTCGCTCCGCTCTTGACGAACGAGGGGCCCTCGCCCTTTTTCACGAAGCCCAGGTCCTCGTAGTTGAGAAGCTCGGTGATGGTGAAGCAGTCGTGTACCATGGCCATGTCGATCTCCTGGCGTGGGTTGGAGATGCCTGCCTCGTGGTAGGCAGCCTGGCTGGCCCGCACCGACTCGGGGAAGTGGGTGAAGTCCCAGTCGTTGCGCAGGACTCCGTAGGCGCCCACCGAGAGCCCGATTCCCTTAACCAGGATGTAGTCATCCCTAAAGGTTTTCGCGATCTCCGGNNCTCGGTGATGGTGAAGCAGTCGTGGACCTCGGCGACATCGATCTCCTCGAGGGGGTTGGTGACCCCGGCCTGCTCGTAGGCCTGGCGGGAGGCCTCGCGGGTGGCCTCGAAGCCCAGAAAATCGAACTTCGGGTCGAACTGGGTGTTGATGTAGCCGTTCGCGCAGGAGAGTCCCATCCCGTCGATGAGGACGTAGTCCTTTTTCCCGAAGCGCTTTTCGGCCAGATCCGCCCGGCAGAGGATGATCGCCGCCGCGCCGTCCGTCGTCGGGCAGCAGTCGTAGAGGCCCAGCGGCTCGGTCACGGGCGGGGCATTCAGGACCTGCTCGATGGTGATCTCTTTCCGGAAGTGGGCCTTGGGGTTCAGGCTGCCGTGGTAGTGGTTTTTGACGGCCACCTCGGCGAGATCTTCCTTGCCCGCCCCGAACTCCTCGAAATAGCGCGTCGCCAGAATGGCGAAGCTTCCCGGCGCCGTCCGGCCCTTGCCGAAGAGAGGATGGAGCTTTTCGACGTGCTGGGCGACGAGGCTCCCGCGCGGGGGGACCTCGCGCATCTTCTCGGCGCCCACCGCCAGGACGCAATCGTACATCCCGCTCGCCACCCCCAGCGCGGCATTGCGGACGGCCTCCATCCCGGTCGTGCAGTAGTTCGATACGCGCGAAATGGGTTTGGGGTAAAGGTTGAGCGCCTCGGCGAGGGCGGGGCCGCCCGTGCCGTCGTAGCCCCAGGCGGTCGGGAGATAGCAGCCCAGCCAGGCGGCCTCGATGTCGTTGCCGGTCACGCCCGCGTCGTTGTAGGCCTCGAACGTCGCCTCCACCACGAGGTCGTTATAGGTCTGCTCGAACAGCTCTCCGAATCTCGTCGTCCCGACGCCAATGATGGCGACTTTCCCGGCGATGCCCTGGCTCATTTT
>DNYS01000160.1:1620-8470 GCA_003506735.1 Nitrospinota bacterium | reverse complement strand
GAACTTCCAGTAGTAATTATAGTATCCCTCGCCCTTGTGGAGAAGGCGAAAGGTGACCTCCACCTCCAGGCCCACCTTCACCGCGTCCTTGTCGAAATTCGTCATCTGGCCGTAGAGGCGGCCTCCGCCCTCCATGTCCACCGTGGCCATGGTGATGTAGCCATCGGGCGAGGGGGGGAGGTGGTCGTGGACGAAGGTGTAAATCCTCCCGCGCCGGGCGAGTTTGACTTCGTCCCAATCGTCCCGCGCGTTGCAGTTTGTGCAAAGGCGCTGGCGGGGGAACTGGATCGTCCCGCAGCTCCGGCATTTGCCCGCCATGAGGCGCATCGTCTGGCGGCTTTCTTTCCACAAAATGCTCGGCGAGCTGAAGATGCGCAGTTCCTCGTCGGCGACCAGATTCCGCGAGCGCAAAAAGTTTCCGTAGTTCGATACCGGCCGCGCCCGCTCCGCGCACCAGGCGACTCCGCGGCTCTCCCTGAGCGCGGAGATTGTATCCGTGGCGCGCAAGAGAATCGCATCGCCCCCGCTCCCGTGTCCGGCGACGAGAATATGCTCGCCCGGCTTGGCCGCCTGGAGCGCCTCGACGAGCATCAGCAACGGCGCCGCCGCGCCCGCGTCCCCCAGCCGCGCCACCAAGGGCATCTTGGGATAGGCCTCCTTGGGAAAGCCCAGCTTCCGGCCGATGGCCGCGTGGGTCCGCGCGTCGGGGGCATAGACGAGAACGCGCCCGATGTCCTCGCGCGTCGCCCCCGTTTTTTCGAGCAATCCCTCCACCGTCGCCGCCGTCTGGCGGACGTAGCCGAATTCCTGGATGAACTTCGCGTCCCCGGCCGATACATGGTCCTCGCCCGGAAGGCGCCAGCGGTCGATGAAATCCTCCGTCCACGAATAGACGGCCTCGACCACGGCGGCCACATCCGGCCCCTCCCCGAGGATGAGCGCCGCCGCCCCGTCGCAAAGGGCGAGTTCGTCCGGGCTTCCCGCCCGCGCGGGCCGCTTCTCGGCGGCCACGACGGCCGCCCGCTTCGCCGACCCGGCCTTCACGGCATCCAGCGCCGCGCGGAGCGCCGATGTTCCCGCGCGCAGGGAGCCGCCCAGGTCCGCCGTGAACATCTCCCCGGGCAGATCCGCCGCCGCCGCCACCACCGCGGCGCTCGATTTTTCGGCGTAGGGGGCGCTCGTCGAGGCGAAATAGAGGGCGTCCACATCGATACCGCCCCAGCCGCCCGCGTTGATGAGGGCCTCGACGCCCATCGAAATTGGATCCTCATCGAAGCCCGCCACCGGGCGCGACGCCTTGGGGCTGCCCGCCCCCCATACCTCCCGGACGGTGGCGCCCTCCAGGCGGTGGAAGGGGACATAGGCCCCCACGCTGATGATTCCGGCCATGTCTGCTCCAGATAATAAAAATGCCATGAATGAGCTGTGTTGGAACGGAGGGCATCATTTTCCCCGGGAGGGCGCGGTGTCAAGGGGCTTGATGCCGGGTTCCCGGACCGGGGCCAGCCAAATTCCCCCGGCGCCCCGTCTCGGGTATAATTCTCTTTCGTAGAGGGAGGTCCCACCGCCGGCATCTTGGGAGAGCACCTGCGCCATGAAACTCCACGTCGAATATTGCCAGAAGTGAAACTACCGGCCCCAGTTTGAGCAGTTGGCTCAGGCGCTGAAAGCCGAATTCCCCGGCCTCGAGATCGCCGGAAACGAGGGCGGCAACTACCGCATCGGCGCCTTCGAGGTCACTTTCGACGGCAAGCTCCTCTTCTCCCACTTCGAGCAGGGCGGCTTCCCGGAGAGCGGGGACATCGTGGCGAAGATTCGGGAGAATTCCTGAGTTCCCTATGCCCCACCCCTTGATTCAGGTGGATGCGTTCACCGATACACCCTTCGCGGGAAACCCGGCGGCGGTGTGCCTGCTCGACGGCCCCGCCGATGAAGCGTGGATGCAGGCCCTCGCCGGTGAGATGAACCTGTCCGAGACCGCGTATCTATATCCCGTGGAGGACGGATTCAATCTCAGGTGGTTCACCCCCGCCGCCGAGGTGGACCTTTGCGGCCACGCCACCCTCGCCAGCGCGCACGCGCTCTGAGAGGCCGGGCGGCTCGACCCGGACGCACCCGCGCGGTTCCACACCAAGAGCGGCCTGCTCACCTGCGAGAAAAAAGGCGAATGGATCGAGATTGACTTTCCGGCCAGCCCGGTGGAAGGCGCCGCCCCGCCCGCCGAGTTGATCGAGACGCTCGGCATCATGCCCCGGTTCGCCGGAAAAACCCCGTTCGACTGGTTCATCGAGGCCGAATCGGAGGCCGCCGTCCGCGCCCTCCGGCCCGATTTTCACCTGCTCGCCACGGTCGAGACGTGCGGTGTCATCGTGACGGCGCGATCGGACGATCCCGCTTTCGATTTCGTCTCGCGCTTCTTCGCCCCCGCACTCGGCATCGACGAGGACCCGGCGACCGGCTCGGCCTACTGCGCCCTGGCCCCCTTCTGGGCGAAGCGTCTCCATAAAGAGAAGATGAACGCCTATCAAGCCTCCCGGCGCGGCGGCATCGTCCGCTGCCGGCTCGAGGGCGGGCGCGTGATACTGGGGGGCCAGGCCGTGACCGTGTTGAGAGGGGAGGTGGGGTAGGGTGAAGCTGTCATTAAAAAGCCGCGTCTATGATCTACTCGATGTAACCTCCGAGGAACCCGCTAGCCGTTTTGCAGCGCGGTCATCATGGGGCTGATTTGCCTGAACGTCATCGCGGTGATGCTGGAAACTGTGGATTCAGTTGAAATGGCTTATAGAGGATTTTTTAATGTGTTTGAAATATTTTCGGTCTTGGTGTTCACGGTGGAATACCTTCTTCGTCTCTGGACCTGTACATCTAACGTAAGATTCGGGGGCCGAGTCAAAGAGAGAGTAAGATTTGCGCTGACGTTTTTTGCGGTGATCGATTTGCTGGCGATTGTTCCCTTTTACTTGGCGGAAATTTTTGTTGCTGATTTTCGATTTTTGCGCGCGTTACGTCTTTTGCGCCTGTTGAAGCTGGGCAATATTCCAAGTCGCTACAAACGCTTGCACGCGTATCCCAAAAGAAGAAAAATGAACTCTACGTTACTTTTTTTGTGGCCTTCATTTTGCTGGTTGTTGCGTCGAGTTCCATGTACTTTATCGAGAATTCCGCACAGCCCAAAGTGTTTTCAAGCATCCCGGCGGCGATGTGGTGGGCCGTGGTGACCTTAACGACGGTCGGATACGGTGATGTGTATCCGGTAACCCTCCTTGGAAAATTGATTGGCTCCTTGATTGCCCTCCTGGGAATTGGAATGGTGGCTCTTCTGGCGGGGATTCTGGGATCGGGATTTGTCGAAGAATATCAGCAGAAACAAGGAGATTCGATGCTCTGCCCTCACTGCGGGAAACCCATAAATAGCCATTCCGATTCCTGAAATTTATTCATTTTCCTCCTCCCTCCATTTCCCGCCCGGTAGCCTGTTCTCCCCTTGCACCGCTCCCGCCCGCCCGATATAAAAACGTATCCGCACGATAAATGCCGGGCCGGGGGAGGGGAATGGCCCCCCTCAATTCGGCGCCGATTCATCCATACCGGAGGAGTTTCATGGCGAGTTTCGATACCGACGCAATTGCGGCGAAGCGGGTTTTCGAGGTGCCCTTCTCGGGAATCCGGAAGGTGTTCGACAAGGTGAACGCGCTCGTGGCCGAGGGCAGGGACGTTATCCACTGGCAGATCGGGCGCTCCGACTTCGACACCCCGGCCCATATCAAGGCGGGGGCGGCGGAGTCGCTCGAGCGGGGGGATGTCCACTACGCGCCGAGCATGGGGGTGCCCCCGCTGCGCAAAGCCATCGCGGCCCGCACCGAGATCGATACCGGCGTCGAGGTCCAGTGGGACACCCAGACGATTGTCATGGCCGGGGCGAACGAGGGAATCCTTTGCGCGGTGATGGCCTTCGTGAACCCGGGCGATGAGGTAATCATCCCCGATCCGAATTGGCACCACTACAAATCCATCGTCTCGCTCGCGGGCGGGGTGGCGGTCGAGGTGGCGACGAAGGAGGAAAACGACTTCGCCCTCCTGGCCGAGGACGTCGAGAAGGTAATCACGCCCAGGACGAAGATCATCTGCATCACCTCGCCCAGCAACCCGACCGGAACGACGGTGCCCGAATCCGAGTTGGCGAAGCTGGCCGAACTCGCCAAGAAACACAACCTCCTCGTCCTCTCGGACGAAATTTACGCGCGCATCTACCACGAGGGCGACTGCGCGCCGAGCATCTACTCCCAGCCCGGCATGGCCGAGCGGACGATCATCATCAACGGCTTCTCGAAGGTCTTCAGCATGGACGGCTGGCGGCTGGGCTGGACGATTGCGAGCCCGGAGTTGACCCGCCATCTGCTCCGCGTGCGCCAGTACACGACGGTTTGCGTGAACACCTTTATCCAGCACGGCGCCGCGAAGGGCCTGACCGAGGACCAGGGCCCGATCGATGAGATGCTGAACGCCTTCACCGAGCGCTCGAAGGTCATCTACGAGGGGCTCCGCTCCATCGAGGGCATGACGGTGGCGAAGCCGACGGGCGCCTTCTACGCCTTCCCGAACGTGAAAAATTTCGGCGAAAGCTCCCAGGAGGTGGCCGACTATCTCCTCGGGGAGCACGCCATCGCCACCATCGCGGGAAGCGTCTTCGGCCCGGCCGGCGAAGGGTATATCCGAATTGCCTATTCGTGTTCGAAGGAGGACTGCGAGCGCGGGGTGGAGCGGCTCGCCTCGGCGCTCGAGGCCAAGAACAAGGCCGGCGCATGAACGCGATTTCGGGATTGATCAAAGCGCCCCGGGGCTTGCGCCTCGGGGCGCTTTTGTCTGTGGGGCTGGCGGCGGGGTATGCGGCGGCCGCGCCCGCGGCCGGCGATTCGGGCTCGCCCGGGAGGCCGTGCGAGGTGACGGTGAGACGGGACGACCGCCGGTTCCGCGCGGTTTTAATTGAGATTCCGGCGGCGGGCGGGGGCGTCCAGCCCATCTTCCTCGTCGAGCCCAAGCGGCCCTCCAAGCCCAGGCGGGCGTTTTTGCTGTTCGGGGGAGGCGGGGGGCGCATCAGCCATGTCGTGCGGCTGGAGAAGGGCCGCTACCGGCTGTCCCGGAATTTCCTGATGCGCATCGTGAAGGAGATCGCGGATGCGGGAATCGCCGCGGTTCCCGTGGGCATGTGGTCGGGGCTGACGGATTCGAATGGGGACGATTTCCGGCTAGGGCCGGACCATGCGAAGGACATGGCCGCCGCCGTGCGGGCCTTGGCGGCGCGGGGCTACCGAGAGGTTTTTATCGTCGGCACCAGCCGGGGGACGTTGGACGCGGCCAATCTCGCCCTGAACCTGAAAGACCCTCGGGTGAAGGGCGTGATTTTCACCTCGACCATGGCCGACTATGACGGCCTCATCGCGCTTCCGGTGGAGAAGATCGATCTCCCCGTTCTTTTCGTGCACAACCTCTACGATGAGTGCCGCGTGACGACCTACGACGGGGCCCGGGAATTATATGCCCGGATGAAGAACAGCCCGCAGCGCCGGTTCGTTACCGTGAAAGCCGCCGCGATCGCAGAGGGGCGCGAATGCGGCGCGATAGCCGCGCACGGCTTCCGCGATATCGAGGCCGCCACGGCCCGCATCTTGACGGACTGGGCCAAGGGGCGGAACATCCCTTCGGAGATTTCGCGTTAGGGTTTTCCGCCTAATAGACCCGGCCATTTATTTATCCCGATTCATCCATTTCGTTTCGAGAGGGGGAGCGAGAGATGCGCAATTCAGATTCGTCCAATGCCGCCATTCCGCCGAAAACGCGGGTCGCGGCCGTCACCGTCATCCGCTTTGCCGAGATGATTCCGAACTGGAGCGATTACCACGAGTCGGGAGGGGAGGGGAACCACCGGGCCATCTACCGCTATATCGGCGACGTGCCCGGGACGCCCTCGCGGGCGGCGCTGCCGGGCTGGGATTTTTGCAGCGGGATCGCCATGGCGCCTCCCGGAAACGGGGCGCCGCTCCACGATCACCGGGACGAGGAGGTGTTCATGGTGTGGGAGGGCGAATTCGAGATTTTCTGGGAGGACCCTGAATCGAAGGATAGAAAGAGCGTTGTCCTGGGGCTCTACGACGCCATACGCATTCATCCGGGAATCATGCGGGGCTTCAAGAACGTGGGCGATACGGAGGGGTTCCTCTATTTCATACACGGGCAGGGCGCCTATGAATATCCCGTTTACCATGAAAGCCTCCGCGAGGGATTGCCCGAAGGCGTGCGCACCGAGCCGCACGGAAACGGCCGTCCCGTCGATCCGGCGACCCAGATCGTCCGCTACGAGGAGTGTGAGATGAATTTCCAAGTCTACCACGAGACGGGTCTTCCCGAGGGGGTGCGGGGAATCCGCCGCTACGCCGGGGCCGTTGGCGGAGAGCGCGAGGGTGCGGGCCCGCCGCCCTCGCTGGAGGACGGCGAGGTGGCATTCGTGATCAATGAAAACCGCTGCGGCTCGGGCGCGCCGCTCCACGACCACCCCTTCGAGGAAATGTTCATCCCGCTCGAGGGGCGGTGGGCGGTTTTCTGGCTGGACGCGCGGGGCGAATACCACCAGGCGATTCTCGACCCTTGGGACGCCTGCTGGGTTCCGCCGGGTGTGCAGCGCGGGTTCCGCAACGCGGGCCGCGAATGGGGCAAGCTCCACGTCATCCAGGGCCAACCCGGCGCCCCCCCGCCGGAATATCACCGGGATTATTCGGAGTTGAAGGAAATTTGAATTTGCCGGGGCGCTCCAGTGTGGGCGCCCCCTCCCTTTGTTCGAGCAAGAGAGATCGAG
>DNYS01000160.1:1254-1447 GCA_003506735.1 Nitrospinota bacterium | reverse complement strand
TTCTAAACCCTTCCGTAGTCGTCTTCCTTGCGCTCGATGTCGTCCTCGCCGAAGTAGCTTCCGCGCTGGACCTCGATAAAGACAAAGGGCTCTCCGCCCGGGTTGTGGACGCGGTGCCAGCATCCTTGGGGGAGGTCCACGGCCCCGCCCGGGGTCAGGCGGATTTCCTCATCATCGCACGTGATGACGCCCT
>DNYS01000160.1:0-1101 GCA_003506735.1 Nitrospinota bacterium | reverse complement strand
GTGGCCCCAGGGCCTGTGGTCGGTTTCGCCCGCGGGCATGGGGTCAGGCGTTTTCGAAGCGGTGGAAGAAGTAGCCCGAGAGGCCGCCGAGAACGCTCCAGAACAGCGCCGAGGTGATGAGGGAGACCGCCACGAACTGGTTCATCAAGGCCTCGGGGGCGAGGCCACCAAGTCTCGCCGGATGCGGGGCCGGGATGAGGTGGGGCGCGGCGATGAGAACCGCGCCCAGCATCTTCCAGCCCCAGCCCGGCGCGAAGGCCCCCAGCGCGAGGCCGCCGGCGGTCATGGCCACCGTCGCAACCCACCAGATTTGGCGGTCCGGGAGCGGCGCGGCGAAGGTGCCCGGAAGCTCGGGAAGCAGCCCCAGCGAGGGGGCCAGGCTGAACGCGGCGAACCCGCCGAGGCCCCACAATATTCCATTGCGCCAATCGATCCCGCCCTTGACGGCGAAACCCGCGATGAGAACGAGGGCGAACCCGATGGCGGTAATCACGTTGGAGAGGGCGGTGAGGCCCGTCCGTGAAACATCGATGGACGCAGCTTCCTGTACTTGGGGAACAGCCGCCCCTTTTTGACGTTGCGGACCGGCGTTTTCATAGGTTTCGGCCTTGAGGATAAGCGGAATCGCCCCCACGGATTGGATCGCGGAAACGATTAAGCCGGCAAGAAGGCCGGCGGCGGTGGCCGCGAAAACAAATTTTTTGAACATGCTTGCTCCGGTTAGTGGCAGGGGAAGGCGAAGGTGTGGCGCACGTCGTGCGCGGCGTCGTGGAGAAGCTCGGGCTGGGCGAAGCCCGTGCCGTAAAGCAGGACCAGGCCCAGCGCCGCCGCGGCGATGGCCGGAGCGATTTCCGCCGAGCGGCTGGCCAAGCTCTCAAGCGTGCGATGAAGGGTCCCGGAAGAGATGGTATGCGGCATAGTGGTACTCCTTTATGGTAAGGGCAAATTATCCGGATGAATATTTCCCAAACTTAACATAAAAAAACCGGCGGTCAAAAGCATTTTGGATTCCGGGAGCGCCGGAGGTAAGGCAGGCCGAAGGATTTGGGGGAGAAGAAAAAAGTAGTTGTAATTAAGATACAAATGTATTATATTAATAAT
>DNYS01000146.1:8840-9142 GCA_003506735.1 Nitrospinota bacterium | reverse complement strand
TCCCGCCGCGGGCGCTCTGACACCCGCCGGGAGCGTATGCTATCTTCGGCCGCGGAAGTATCGCACAGGTTTTCATCTTTTATCATTCACTGCGGCTTTATCATTCCCTGCGGCGCTGGGCTGGACCGGACCGGCCTCCGCCCTGAGAGGGATATTTTTTCTCCGCGCAGCCATCCAAAAGCCCCGCTTTGATTACACCGGCCCGAAGGAGCCGCCGCGCAGATGATCGATCCCCGTCCGCTCGAAGACCGGCTCAAGCCCCGTTTCTGGTACGGCTGGATCGTCCTCGCCATCGTGTTCGG
>DNYS01000146.1:3028-8700 GCA_003506735.1 Nitrospinota bacterium | reverse complement strand
GGCGAGTTCGGCTGGAGCCGCGCCCAGATCGCCGCCGCCTACTCGGTGGGCATGATCGCCCAGGCGGCGGCCTCGCCCCTGGCGGGCTGGCTAAGCGACCGGTGGGGCCCGCGCCGGACGATTTCGGCGGGCATCCTCGCCGGCGGAGGCGCGCTCCTCTTGGGTTCCTCCATTCAAAGCCTCTGGCAGCTTTACCTGATGTACGCCCTGCTCTCGGTGGGGTTCGCCGCCGCGACGTTCGTTCCCCAGGTGCATATCCTCTCGAACTGGTTCGCCAAGAAGCGGGGGCTGGCGATGGGCATCTCGACCTCCTCCCAGGGTTTCGCCACCTTCATGAACCTGGCGACCCCGGCCCTGATCGGCCTCCTCGGCTGGCGGGGAAGCTACACCGTCCTGGCCGGCTTCGCCCTCCTGATCACCTTTCCGATCTCGGCGGCATTTTTAAGAAACGATCCCTCGGAGAAATTCACTGTTCCGGACGCCCCCTTCCTGGGCATCGAGGAGCGCATGGCCCTCTCCGCCCGGCGGACGATCCCCCTGCTCATGGAGGCGCCCGCCCCCCCGGGCGTTTGGAGCCGGATTTACTCCCTGCGCTTTTTTCTGCTCGCCGGGCTCTACGCCGTAAACGCCTTTGTCTTCACCGGCACCGTGGTCCACCTCGTCCCGCACGCCACGGACCAGGGATTCACCCTGGCCGGGGGGAGCGTCATCTTTATCGTCTGGGGGGGATTTATCATGGCGGGCAACATCGCGAGCGGGGTATCCGACCGGATTGGACGCGCGCCAACCTACCTGGCGGGCGCCCTTTTCGGGGCCGTCTCGGCGGTTCTCCTCGGGCTCATCGAACCGGGAGCGCACCCGGCGCGGTTTTATGCCGGGGCCGCGATGTCGGGATTCTCGCTCGGGCTCCTCCGGCCCACCGTCTCCAGCCTGACGGCGGATCTCTTCGAGGGACCCGGCTTCGGGAAGATAAACGGGGCGATCATGATGGTCTTCGGAATCTTCGGCGCCCTGGGCGCCTATGTCCCCGGCGCACTCTTCGACGGGTCGGGGAGCTACCGGAGCGCGTTTCTCCTGATGGCCGCGACTCTCGCCCTCGGCGGTGTCATCGCCACCGCGCTGTCCAACACACAGGCCAACGCACAGGAGTAAACGAAGGGACCTGAGGCGCCATAAAATATGGCGTGTGCGATGGAAGATTGGCCCTCTTACGCGAAAATCCCCGTCATCTCCTGGTGTCCGTCTCCTTCGCCGTAGGCTTCTTCCATATACAGGCTCAGCGATTGCATCACCGGCGAGTCGTGGATGGAGAAAAGAATCCCCTCGCCCCCGGCGCCTGCGTGCTCGTGCCAGGCCCAGGGGGGCACGACGAACATGTCCCCCCGCTCCCAGTCGAAGCGCATCCCCTCGATCACGCTCGTTCCGCTTCCCTCGACAGCCAGGTAGACGGCGCCGCCCGTGTGGCGGTGGGCGAGGGTTCGGACGCCGGACCGGATGAGCTGAACCCGGCAGGATATGGTCGCCAGGACCGGGCCTCCCGTCGCGGGATTCGTGAACTCCATCACCACATCGTCAAAAGGGCTGGCGTCCACCGCGGCGAGGCGGCGGAGGGCCTCTTCGGTCCGAGCCCATTTGTAGACGAAAAGCGGGGAGCCCGAGAGATCGGGCTCCTCCCAGGCGGGGCGCAGATGGCCCGAGGCATAGCGGCCTTCGGAATCGCCCAGCGGTTTTTCCGGCGGGAGGGCGCGGTCCCCCAAGAGCTCGAAGAAGCTGGCGTCCAGGTCCCGCACGAGCGGAATGTCGAGGCCGTCCATCCATATGATCGGGGCGTCGCTGTCGTTGCCGTGATCGTGCCACACCCAGGGAGGGGTCACGACGAAATCGCCCTTGTCCAAAATGCACCGGTCGCCCTCGATGGTGGTATAGGCGCCGCTGCCTTCGATGATGAAGCGGATGGCCGCCGCCGAATGGCGGTGGGGCGGGGCCTTCTCTCCCGGAAGGATATACTGGTAGGCGGCCCAGAGCGTCTCCGTCGCGGCCCACTTTCCCTCGTCCATCCCGGGATTGATCAAACCGAGCACCCGGCGGTCCCCATCACCGAGCAAAGCGCGCTCTCCGGATTCCTCGATGAGGGGAAGCATATCCTTCCAGCGCCACAGGTGGGGCCGCGCGCGGGGGGTGGGCTTGACCGGCGCGAGCCGGCCCATGATCTCCCACAAGGGCGCGAGGTGGTGCGTCTCCATCTTTTTGTAGAATTTCTTCAACTCAGGATCGGCCGCCGCCCTCTCGTCCGTCATGGTCTTTTCTCCCGCGAAAAAAAACGCGGCGGAGAAAGGACACCCTCTCTCCGCCGCATGAATGGTTCCGCAAGTTCTTACTACCCCAACAGCGCTCCCGAGCCCGCCTCGAATTCGGCGGGAGTGAGAGCGTTGCCCACGCCGATCATCGAGTCACGCGTGACGAGGGCGGTGAGCTTCTCCTCGCTCCAACCCTCGGTGCCGGCCGGCCGGCGGGGGAGGATCAGGTAGCGGCAGTCGGCGGTCGAATCCACGACGCGCAGCTCGATGTCCTCCGGGACCTCGTAGCCGAGGTCCTTGAGCGCCCCGCGCGGGTCGGCCACGGCCTTGCTCCGGTAGGGGAAGGATTTGTACCAGGTCGGCGGCTGGCCCAGGAGCGGGCGCGGATAGCACGAGCACAGCGTACACACCACCATGTAGTGAACCTCCTCGGTGTTTTCGAGGGCGACGAGGTGGTTGATCCCAGAGGTGTTGATTTCCATCTCATCGCAGGCGGCGGCGGCGTTTTCGAGGAGGCGCTCCTTGAAGGCCGGGTCCGCCCAGGAGCGGGCGACGACGCGCGAGCCGATGGCCGGGGTCTTGGAATAAATGTCCTCCACCGCCCGGCGCATTTCGTCGGTGGTGAGAATGCCTTTTTCCTTTAAAATTTCCGCCAGCGCCAGAACGCGCACCTGAAAGTAGTCCAGGTCGTGCTCGATACGCTCGACGGGGGCGTCGGCGTGATCATGATCGTGGCCGCCTCCGTTACCGTGACTTCTGCTTTTGTGCGATTGGTATTTGTTCGGATCGTTCGTCGTGACCATGGCTCACCTCAATCGAATTGGATACGGAGTAGCATTTCCGGCGGCTCCTCCCGGCGGCGCGCCCCGCTAGGCCGGGTCAAGCCAGTGTTCGTAAATATCGATTAGAAACTTGTCCTGGGCCTGGGCGGGCTTATGGGCCCAAACCTCGTTGACGATGAACTCCACCCAGTACAAATGGCAAAGCGGCAGGCCGTCCTGGCCGTAGGCCAGCTTTTCGGGATTTTTGTAGTTTCCGTAATAGCGAACAATCTGCCCCGCCTTCCCCCTGACGAACTCGGGCGTTCGGATGTGGCCGGGCGGAAAGCGATTTTGCACCACGACCCGATCGCCGACCTTGTACTTGGCCTCCATGAGCAATCCCCCTCTCCGGATGGGACGGCTTTTTCTTCTATCCTGAAGAAATTTGCCGATCCCGAAATACTGCCCCTCCGCCGCACGGCTGTCCAGGGGGCTGATCAGAGCTTGTAGAGCTTTTTCGCGTTGGCGGTGAGGATTTTCTCCTGGTCCGCCTCGGAAAGCCGCGTGAGGCCGGGGATATCCCGGGCCGGCTGGTGGTTGCCCATATCGGCGGGATAATCCGTCCCGTAGAGGACGCGATCGGCGCCCAGCGTCTTGACGGCGTACTCGAAGGCGTCGGCGCTGTGGATGATGGTGTCGTAATAGAATTTATCGAAATACTGCTCGGGGTCCTTCGCGCCGCGCACCTTGGGCTCGGGGCGCTCGCCGTAGCCATGCTGCCACCGGCCCCTGATCCAGGGAACGAAGCCGCCCACGTGGGACAGATAAAATTTGATGTCCGGGAAGCGGTCGAGCACCCCGCCGAAGATGAGGCAGGAAACGGCGATGGTGGTGTCGAGCGGGTTTCCGATGAAATTGCGCAGGTAATAATCCTGGAGACGCTCGGGCGCCGCGGCCTGGCCCTGGGGATGGATGAAGACGGGCACATCGAGCGCGACCGCTTTTTCCCAGAATGCATCGAGGTCCGGATCGTCCAGGTTGCCGCCCGCGACGTTGGCTGCGATCTGCACGCCGATGTGGCCGATCCCCACGGCGCGCTCGAGCTCCTCGGCCGCCGCCACCGAGTCCTGCAGGGGAACCTGGGCCATGCAGGAGAATCGATCGGGGTGGCTTCGCGCCAGGGCGGAGAGGCCATCGTTGATCGAGGCCGAAAGCTCTTTGTTCATCCCGGCATCGAGCGCGTAGAGGGTCATGAAGGGCGAGACCGAGAGCACCTGACGCTCCACCCCCATCCGCTTCATGGCCTCGAGGCGGATATCCACCACGTAATACGATTCGTTGAGGATGTTCTTCCAGCTGCGTTCCACACCGAAGATGGTGGCTTCAAACGCCATCCACTCCGTATCTTCGCCCTGCTCGATTCTGACAGCATTGCCCAGGCGGCCCTTCCGGAGATCGTCCAGAAACGCCGTGGGCAGAATATGCGTATGCGGATCGATGGCCATCCTTGCCTCCTCTCAAGCGGCCCCGGGGTTCGGTTTCAAACCTTGAGCTTGTAAAGCTTTTTCACGTTATCGAAGAGAATCCGTTTCTGATCTTTTTTCGAGAACCGCGAGAGGCCCGGGATCTTCTCCGCCAGTCTCAGGTTTCCCATGTCGAAGGGATAATCCGTCCCGTAGAGGATACGGCCCACGCCCAGGGACTTGACGGCGAACTCGAGGGCGTCGGCGTTGTGGATAATGGTGTCGTAGTAGAACTTCTTGTAGTAGTTCTCGGGCGCCTTCGCTTTGTTCACCTTGGGCTCGGCCCGCTCGCCGTAGCCGTGCTGCCACCGGCCGCGGATCCAAGGCGTGAAGCCGCCTACGTGCGAGAGCAGGAACTTAACCTTCGGAAACCGGTCGAACACCCCGCCGAAAATCAAGCTCGCTGCGGCGATGGTCGTGTCGAGCGGGTTCCCGATGAAATTGCGCAGGTAATAATCCTTGAGCCGGTCGTTCACCCCCATGACATCGACCGGATGGATGAAGACGGGCACGTCGAGCTTGACCGCCATCCGCCACACCGGGTCGAGCGCCCGGTCGTCGAGATTCTTCCCCGCGACGTTCGAGCCGATCTGGCAACCCAGGTGGCCCGCCTTGACGGCGCGCTGGAGCTCCTTCGCGGCGGCCTTGGGGTCCTGGAGCGGAATCTGGGCCATGCAGCGAAACTTGTCGGGGTACTCCTTCGTCATCCCGATCAGCGCCTCGTTCAGCGAGGCGGAGAGTTCACGGTTGAGTCCCTTGTCGAGCGCGTAGTGGGTCATCGGCGGGACCACCGAGAGAATCTGCATGTCCACGTTCTGCTTCTTCATCCCCTTCAGCCGTTGCGCGGTATCGTAGGTTCCCACGGGGAGAATGTTCTTGTGGACGCGGTCCACTCCGAGCACCTTCGATCGCGTAACGAGCAGCTCCCAGGGCTTGCCCTTTTGGATGGTGACCGCCTTGCCAAAGCGCTTTTTCCGGACATCGTCGATAAAACTCTCCGGCGCGATGTGTGCGTGCGGGTCGATAATCACTTTTGCTCTCCTCAGTAAAAGGACGAAAAATTCTCCGGATGGAAGCGCGTTCGCCGTTTC
>DNYS01000146.1:0-2974 GCA_003506735.1 Nitrospinota bacterium | reverse complement strand
AACGGAAGGCGCGATTATCCCCCATTCCCTCCGCTCCCGCCAGCGGATGCGCCCTCAAACAGCCCCTCCCCCCTCCGGCGGCGGGCTCACTTCCCCGAAAAAGCCAGGTAGGTTTTTTGCACGTTGTAGCGGTGGCGGCCCCTCATGAAGCCGGCACGGGGATCGTCCGCCGGAAGGGAGAACATTTCGCTTTGCGGGACCTTCTCGAGCGTCTCCTCCAGCGGCCATCCCGCGGCGACGGCCGCCCTCACCGCGATCGTCACCTCGGTGAAGTAGAGAAGATATCTCCCGAGCAGGTCCGCCCCGGCAAGCGGCATGTGCGCGGGCACGAGGGTTTCCACGTCGAGGGCGTTTACGAAGCGCGAGACGGTGGCCAGAAAAGTGGCCGCGTTGCTCTCCAGCGCGAGGCCGAAAATTCCGCCCGTCATGTTTCCGGTCCAGGCCACCTTCGCCTCGGGAACATAGGTGATCGTATCGCCGGGCGTGTTCGCTGGGCCGAAATGGTGGACCTCCACAATCCGCCCCCCCAGATCGAGGCGGAGCCAGTCGGCGAACACAATGTCAGGCAGGCGGAGCTCCACCCCCTCGAAGATTTTCGAGTCGCCATCCACGCAGGGGATCATGAACGCCATCTCCTCGTCCATATACGGGACGAGCTCCGCCGTCCGCCGGTGCTGGACGACCAGCGTCTCCGGGGGAAAGGCACAGTTCCCGAACGTGTGATCGCCGTGATAGTTCGAGTTGACGAGATAGACGATGGGCTTGTCCGTCACCTCCCGCACCCGCTCCTGGATCTGCCTCGCCATGGGCACGCTGATGTGCGCGTCGATGACGAGCACCCCCCGATCGCCCACCACGAACCCGGCGTTATCGACGCCGGGGATGGACGAGAGCAGCGCATAGACGCCCGGCGCAAGCTCCTTCGTCTCCAGATGCGCCCGAGTGGGGTTGAGCTTGAATTTCACGAAATCGGCGGGAAAATCCGCCCATTCGAGAACCTTTTTATTTCTGCTCATATCGAACTCCTCTACCCATGCCCTGCATCGGTGAAACAAGGCGATATTTTATCCGGGTGAAGATCGCCCGGAGACTCGTTTGTCAACGGAAGCGCCGATTATCCCCCATCCCTCCCACTCCCGCCAGCGGAGGGGAGCGGCGGCCCGGCCCGTCGGGTGGCCACTGCTAGCGCCGGAAGATAGACTCACCCCTCATATTGCACCCGTGGCGGCGCCGCCGCCGGAACCGATTCGCGAAAGGAGACTCTCGATGTCCGAGCCCCGGGTCAGCGCCCAGGATGTCCTGAACGCCAGCAAGGGCATGCTACAAAAACAGATGTACGTCTATTTCACCACCCCGGCCGGGGGCATGGGCCCGGTCATGGAAAACCTCGAGGCGCACCTGGAATACCAGCTCGAGATCGAACGGAAGGGCATCATGTTCGGCGCCGGCCCGCACTGGACCGAGGACGAAAAAGGTTGGGAGGGCGACGGCATGGTGATCGTCCGGGCGAACTCGCTCGCCGAGGCCAGAAAAATCGCCGAGGCCGACCCCATGCACTCGAGCAGGGCGCGGACCTTCACCGTGCGCCCCTGGCTCATGAACGAAGGTACGCTCACCATTAAAATATCTTACTCGGACGGGAGCCGGGAGGTGCTTTAGCCCCTTGGCGGAGACGGCAGCGAGGAAGATCGACAAAATGCGCGGGCCGCAATCGCGATTGGGGTTCTAAGGAATTTTGCGCCACGAACGATGATATGGAAAACATAAAATGGGTTAATCTGTCCCGCACCAAGGAAGCTGGAGAGGTGCGCTATGGGGCGTAAATGGGGGACCGTTTTCCTGTTGATTTGCCTTGCCCTTTACGGCTGCCCCGGGCGCAACGCCGCGCTGATTCCAAAGATGCCCCCGCTTGCCAAGGGAAAGGCAAGGGTCATCTTCTCCAGGCCGGATGCGCTGTACGCCATGGTGCTGGATGCCAAGATAGACATCAACGGGAAAAGGGCCGCCTCCCTGCCGAACGACGATAAAATTGCGCTGGACATCAGCACCGGGAAAACCAAGATCACGGTTTCGTCATTCGATGCGCTCGGGGAATATTCCATCTTCCACGAATTCAAGGCAGGGCAGAAGTATCATTTCGAAATTACACCGCTCAAGGCAAGGAAGCAGATTATAAAATCGGCCCTGTTCGGGGCGATCGGTCAGATCATCGGGTTGATCGGCCAGATCATCGGGTTGCTCGGCCAGTTCGTCGGGGTGGTCGTTGAAAAGGAAACGAACCCGGAAAAGTCAGGCACATTTAAAATTCAGCCCATGCCCCAGCCCAAGGCGTCAGCCCCTGTAAAATAAGGCACGAATTTCATACGATCGATGATCGCCCGGGAACCTTTGGAACCTTTAATCATTCCGCCCGAGCAGCCGCGCAAAAATCATGAAGTGCGTCACCAGGAGCATGGGAACTACAAATGTGGGGATGTACCAAGTGGCTCCCATCCCGGCGGTCGCCCCGTGTAAGGTGCCCACGGTCACGGCGTAGAGCAGGTCCACCGCGCCGACGATGTTGAAGAGCCAGGTCAGCGCCAGCGCCCCGGCTCAGTTCGTCCGAAGGGCGATGAAGGCCAGCAGGGCCAGAACGCCCGCGGCCAAATCCCCATAAGCTGCGGGATTGGCGAACGCTTCCGGCAGTGGCTGTGCAACGACGCCGGGGACAAGGAACACCATTCCAATATGGCGGGACGCATGGGGCAGTGCCAGCCAGGAAAGTGCTTCGTTTGGCGGCTTTTCATCCAGCCAGGGATTCAGCAACCACTTCGCGATTGCGCCCCACAAAACTATGCTCAAGAAAAACTGAAGTCCGAATATTGCCTGAACATTCATCAGCCAATAACCTCCAATCGTTTCGGGTTGCCGGATGTTTGAGGCCCAGAGCCTGTTGCCGCCTCTTCAGACGACGCTCCGGGGCCAGTCGATTCGC
>DNYS01000218.1:8836-9300 GCA_003506735.1 Nitrospinota bacterium | reverse complement strand
CAACACAGAACGGGACATCCCCTTTTGGGGCCGGATAGGTAAATAATTTTCCTTAAAAAAACTCAAGGTCCCTATTGACAAACCGGGTTGTATGCGACTATGTTAGCTAACATAGTTAGCGTGGGGGGGGGGACCTCATTTACGCTGAATTTGAATTTTCCCGTAGCAAACTCTCGGGAAAGGAGAATACATGGCCCGGATCAAGATACAGGATCTTGAAAAGAAGACATCCGATCTGAGCACCGAGGAAATGGATGAGGTCCAAGGGGGCCGGTGGGCTTCCAAGGGGGTCCTGAAAGGGTACCGATTCCGGACATTCTACGGCGCCAAGACCCAGAAATTCCCGATCTCCGGCTACCGCAAGAGCCCGCACGGCCACGAGAAATAATCGGCGCTCAAGGATGGGCCGGCCAGAAAGCTGGCACCGATCAAAAAACAGGGCGTCGGCCTTTTTTTTTTTTTTT
>DNYS01000218.1:7942-8751 GCA_003506735.1 Nitrospinota bacterium | reverse complement strand
CGCCTGGCGGCGGATCGGGCAATATATGAACCTTGACGCCGAAGGCCGCGGATTTTTCCTGTAAAAATTGGTCCAACAGCATCCGGGAGCACAGATCCCGGGCGGCTTTATCGAATTCCGCGCCCATTTTTTCGTAAATCTTCACGATGTAGTAATTATCCCCCACCTCGATGGGGCCCACCAAACCGGGCGCGTTATCGTCGAACACCTGGGCGTCCACCTCGTAGGGAAGATCGTTCCGGTAGGCCCGGCCCATATAGCCTCCATTTTCCTCCACCTCGCGAAAAATGGAATGCTCGAGGGAGAGCTCAATGAAATCGGCCTCGCCTTCTTGAATCCGGCTCACGATCTCCTTGGCCACACCCGCCTTATCGACAACGATCAAGCCGATTTTCACATGCTGGAATTCCGTGATGTTTTCGTTAAAAACTTTCCACAGCGCCTCCTCGGAGGCCACCTGGCCCATGATCCGCTCGAGGACAATATCCCCTTCGAGTTTCCGCTCGAATTCATCCATGGACAATCCGTTGTCGGCGAGCCAGTCAAAGGTCTCTTGCGCGGATATGAGCGTCTTTTTCCGCCGGAAATCATCCGCCGCGGCCTGAAGGTCCTCATCGCTGACGGTGATCCCCATCTCTTTCGAGGCCGTCCTCAACAAACATTCGTGAATGGTCGAGTCCAAAACGTTTTGATTCAGGTCCGTTTTCAGGTGAAAAATGAGATCGCTCAGCGAAACGCTCTCGGCGCCCACCTTCGCGATGCCAACACTGTCGAATTGCTCCATCATTCCTGCTCTCCACGCGATTGCC
>DNYS01000218.1:4872-7841 GCA_003506735.1 Nitrospinota bacterium | reverse complement strand
CTAGAATTGGAAAATACTATCATTCCCCTTGCCGTACTCCAAGCGCAGATATCGCAATTTTTCCCTCCGGGCAGCCGGATTCCAGGCTAATTCACCGCAAGAGATTGACTGAATAAATAATAATACAGGCCGCGGCGATCCATCAGTTCGTGGTGGGTCCCCTGCTCGACGATGACGCCGTTGTCCAGGACCAGGATGAGATCCGAGTTTTGCGCCGCGGTAACCCGGTGGGCGACGAATAGAACGGTGCGGTTCTGTGAAATGGCGGTCATGTTTTTCTGGACCGCTCTCTCGGATTCGCTGTCCAGCGCGCTCATCGCCTCATCGAGAACGAGAATCGCGGGCTTGGCGAAAAGGGTCCGGGCAATGGCGACCAGCTGGCGCTGCCCGCCCGAAAGAGAGCTGCCCCACTCGCCGACGTCGGTGTCGTAATGGGCCGGGAGATGCGAGATGAAATCGTGCGCCGAGGCCAGCCGGGCGGCATCGAGCACCTCGCTCAGCGGAGCCTCGGGCCGCGAGAGCGCGATGTTCTGACGCACGCTCCCGCCAAACAGCGAATTTTCCTGGAGAACCGCGCCCACCTGTTTCCGGAGCGAATCGACCGATACGTCTTCGATGTCGTGCCCATCGATCAGGATGCGCCCCACCTGGGGGGTGTAGAACCTGAGGAGCAGATTCACCAGGGTCGTTTTTCCGCTTCCGCTCCGGCCCACGAGAGCGGCGTTTTGGCCCGGCTGGATTTCGAACGACACATTCCGGAGGACGGGAGGCTCATGCTCGATGTAGGAGAACGTCACGTTTTCGAACCGGATGTGTCCCCGCACATCGGAAAGCTCGATTTTATCTCCGCTGTCCGGGCCTTCCTCGGGTTCGATGATATAGATGTCCGACACGCGTTCGGTCGAGGCGAGCGAATCCAGGACCTGGTTCCATATCGAAACCAGCTGATGGATCGGCTCGTTCACGTTGTTCGCCAGAATATAAAACGCCATCAACTGGCCGACGGTCATTTCCCCCCGAATCGCCAGGGATGCGCCGAAATAGAGCAGGACCAGCCCCGATAGGGATTCGAGAAACTGCGAGGCGGTTTCGACCGACATATTGGCCATCGCGTAGCGGAAGCGGACACGGATCGATTTGGCGTAGAGCGCCTCCCACTTCGAGCGGGTGGCCTCCTCGGCGCCCGCCGCCTTGAGGGTGCCGACCCCGCTGAGCGATTCCACCAGGAACGAATCGTTCGCCGCGTCGGCGGCGACCTGCCTCCGGCTCATCGTCCTCAGGAGCGGCGAAAAACCGACCGAAACGCCCCCGAAGATCGGGATAAACAGGGCGGTGATAAGGGTGAGGAAGGGGCTGTAGTAGAGCATCGCCGCAAGGGAGATGGCCACCATCATCGCATCGATGAGAATCGAGAGAGATTTTCGATTCAGCAAATCGTTGATGCTCTCGTTTTCCACGAAACGCGCAAGGATGTCCCCCACCTTCCGGGCGTTGAAGAACCGCATCGGGGTGCTCAGGATATGGCGGTAAAGCCGGCTGAGAGAGGAAATTTCGAACCGGTTGGAAACCAACGTCATGAGGTAGCCCCGCAGGGCCGAGATCAAGAGGCTGAGGATGGTCACCATCACCATCGCGGCAAGCATGGTGTTCAGCAATCCGGCGTCTTGGCCCGAAATGGCCCGATCGATCATGATTTGGACAAACACCGGCATCGCCAGCCCTAGCAGGCTCACCAGGAGCGAGCAGGCCATCACCTCGCCCAAAAGCGCCTTGTAGGGGAGGAACAACGAGAAAAACCGCCCCAGCAGCGGGCGGGACTCCTCCGCCCGGTTCAGGCGGCCCGTCGGGCGGAGTATCAGGGCGAATCCCGTCCAGCTTTCGGTGAACTCGGCGCGGCCGATTCGAATCAGGCCCAGACCCGGATCGGCCACCGTAACGCCCTCTTCATCGATTTCATAAACGACCACGTAATGAAAGCCCGCCCAGTGGACAATGGCCGGCCCGGCGGTCCCCATCAGGTCCTCGTAGGTCGTGTTGACGGCGTGCGTCCCGAAGCCGATCTCCTCCGCCGCCGAGGCGACGCTGAGGAGGGTCGCGCCCTGCTGGGACACATTGGCCAGATCGCGCAGGCGGGTCACGCTAATCCGCTTCCCGTAGTAGCGGCAGATCATCGCCAGGCAGGCGGCCCCGCAGTCGGTCTCGTCGTATTGTTCGATCCAGGGGTAGCGGAGCCTTTTGATCCACTTGCCGAGCAGCCCCCGGCCCCGGGCCCGGAACTCGAACGGCTCGCTCTCCGGGTCCTCCTCGGCGGGGGCCGTCTCCGCCGGAAGCCGCATGGCGGGCAGCGGAGCGGATTTCCTGACATCGAACGGCATCTCCTCGGGGAGGACGTCCAGATTGTAGAGGGCGATGACGCTCGATATTTTTTCCTTGAGAGAATCGGATTTAGTGACGAGATTCTCGAAATTCTCCTTGGAGAGGGTGAGCGCCTTCAGGCCGTCCTTCGTGCGGATGCTGGCCGCTCTCGGCTTGCGGGTCAAAAGGGCCAGCTCGCCGAAAAAATCCCCGCCCCGGAGCGTGGTCACCGCCTTCTCGGCGCCCTCCTCCTTTTTCAGAACCTCCGCCTTGCCCTCCAGGATGATGTAAAACTTGTCGGCCTCGTCCCCTTGGTGGAAGATGAAATCGCCCGGCGCGAAGTTCTCCTCGGTCATATCCTCCACCCAGGCTTTGGTTTCCTTGGCGTTCAGCGACGAGAGAATCGTGAACTGGCGGAGAAAATTATGGAGCGCTTCATGCTCGATATGGCCTTCCAGGAATTTTTTCGCCTCGGGATCGTTCTCGATCGCACCGACGAAATACTCCTTCGAAAGCCGCGCCAGGACGATATCCGTCGAGGCGCGAATCGTCGCCGATCGGGGGGCGCCCGTGATCAGCGCACGCTCGCCGAAAAAATCCCCCCGCGAAAGGGT
>DNYS01000218.1:3066-4779 GCA_003506735.1 Nitrospinota bacterium | reverse complement strand
CCGTTGAAGATGACGTAGAAGGAGTCCCCCGGATCGCCCGATTGGATAATCGTATCGCCGAGGTCGTAGCTGATGATTTCGAATTTCGACACCAGGCTTTCGAGAATCGGCTCCTCGAGATAGGAAAACAGCGGGGTTTTATCCAGAACCGCCCGTATCTCTTCGGCTTGTGTTGGCATTCGAAACTCCGCCGCCGCTTTGACCGGGGGAGCCGCCGGAAGCGCAGCCGGACGGAGTACGAAAACGGCCACCGCTCCGGAACCTGAGGGTTTTTCCCCGTTCGCCAGCTAAAATGAATATGGAAATATAAGCCTCAATCGGGCAATTTTAACACAAAAAGCCCCCGGACATCCTTTCAGGCGGGCGGATCGCGCCCTCCCGCCCATCGGCGCCCCGCCGCGAATTTTCGATTCCCCCGCCTCGGGGCTTCCCGCCGTTTGTCACCGCCATCCGGCCCTTTTATGATGGCCCATTCAATCCTGAACCCACGCATTCAAACTTGTTGGTCTGGAGATTGTCCGAATGAAAGGGATGGTTTTAAAAGAATTTGGCCAGCCGCTCCAATACGAAGAGGTTCCCGATCCCCGGCCCGGGCCCGGCCAGGTTTTGATCGAGTCGAAGGCAAACGGCCTTTGCGCCACCGACCTGAAGGTAGTGGACGGCCTGGTCAAAAGCTCCCCGGTTCCCCTCATGCTCGGCCATGAAAACGCGGGCATCGTCGTCGAGACCGGACCCGGCGTGGACTCGGTCCAGCCCGGCGACCGCGTGGTCGTCGTGGCCAAGCAAACCTGCGACCGGTGCCGGATGTGCCGGAGCGGCCACGAGGAGATGTGCCTGAACTCGCCCGGCCGCATGGGGATGGAAATCGACGGGGGCTTCGGGCAATACGTCGCCGCGCCCGAGCGGAACCTCGTGAAGATCGGCGACAACGTGCCGCTCGGGGGCGCCTCCCTCATCGGGGGAACGCTGGCCTCCCCCCTCCACGCCATCCGCATGGCGCGCGTCCAGCTCGGCGAGACGGCCGTTATTTTCGGGCTCGGCGGCCTGGGCCTCCATGCGCTCCAGCTTCTTTGCTGTCTCGGGGTCAAGGTCATCGGGGTGGACGTCCAGCCCGAAAAACTGGAAAAGGCCAAGGAACTCGGGGCCTCCGCGACTGTCGACGCCGCCACCGAGGACCCGGTCAAGGCCGTCCTCGACATGACCGGCGGCGTCGGGGCCGAGGTCGCCCTCGAGATCGTCGGCGGAGCGGCCGTTCCGCCCGTGCTCCAGCAGTGCCTCGAACTCCTCGCTCCGGGCGGCAGACTGGTGATTCTGGGCTACCACTACGGGCAGGCTTTCCCGATCGACCCCGCCCAGCTCGTCTATAAATGGATCCAGATCATCGCCTCCCACAATCACAGCGTCCAGGATGTCCGCGACACCGCCACCCTCGTCAACGACGGAAGGGTGATACCCGTCATATCCGAGCTTGCGCCCATGCAGGAGGCCAACGAGGCCATGGACCGCCTCCGGGCGGGCGATCCCATCGGGAGAATCGTTCTGGAGTGGTGAGGCCGCGGCGGTCCGCCGGCTCGGGGTACATCTTCTCCTAGCCCCCTCCACCCGACGGCCCGGCACATAAATATCGCGCCCTGGGCGCATTTGGAGGATAAGGAGTTTCCGATGGGGTACCGAACCGAATCCGACACGATGGGCGAAATCCGTCCCGAGGAA
>DNYS01000218.1:790-2981 GCA_003506735.1 Nitrospinota bacterium | reverse complement strand
ATTCATCCTTCACCGGGCGGCTGGGCATCCGGACCATCATCAACGCCCGTGCGCGCCTTTCGCGCCTGGGCGGTTCGCTCCTCTCCCCCGGCGTGTCAGACCTACCTCGACATGAACGAGCTCCACGAGCGGGCGGGCGAGCGGATCGCCAAGCTGACCCGCAACGAAGCCGCCTTCGTCACGAGCGGATCGGCGGCCGGGCTGGTCCTCACGACAGCGGCCTGCATCGCCGGCTCCGACCCGGCCAAGATGGACCGCCTGCCCCATTCCGAGGGGCTCAAAAACGAAATCATCATCCACCGCTTCCAGCGCAACCACTACGACATCAACATCCGCCAGGCCGGGGCCCAGCTGGTCGAAATCGGAGGCCACCGGACGACCCATCCCTGGGAGCTCGAGGAGGCCATCGGCGAGCGGACGGCGGGGATCGTCTATTTCCCGGGGCGGTATGTGGGCCCAAACATTCTCCCGCTCGAACGCGTGATCGAGACGGCGAAGGCGCGGGGCGTTCCCGTCATCGTGGACGCCGCCGCCCAGACGCCGCCGTCCGATAATTTTTGGCACTACACGGAGATGGGCGCCGACCTGGCCATCTTCAGCGGGGGAAAATCGCTTGCCGGCCCCCAGAACACCGGCCTCATTCTCGGGAGGCGGGATCTCATCACCGCCTGCCGGATGATGGGAAGCCCGCGCTACGCCATCGGGCAGCCCATGAAGGTGGGCCGCGAAGACGTGGCTGGCCTGCTGGCCGCCCTGGAGCATTACCTGAACGGGGGCGAGAGGATTCAGCTCGAGCGCTGCGAGCGCGGGGCGGAGTTATTCCTGGAGCGCATTTCGGGCATCGCCGGCCTGACCGCTAGGCGGCGCATCCCCAACGAACTCGGGCAGGCACTTCCCGAGGTGATGGCCGAACTGGACGGCGGTCTGGCCCTCTCGCGCGATGAACTCATCCGGCGTCTCTGGGAGGGCGATCCGCGCATCGAGGTGGGCCCGGACGGCGAGCGGGCCATCTTCCTCAACCCCGACCCCCTCAAGGACGGGGAGGCCGAGATCGTGATCGAGCGAATCCGGGCGGCGCTCGGCGCCTGAGGGTACGGCGGAGGGTGATGACCGCCGGAGACCCGTATATCCAATCGGGGGATGAACCCATGTCCGGAAACTGCCGGCTCGTATACAAGGGGTTTCACCAGCTCGAACTCCGCCGGTGCGGGGACGGGCAGATCGTGATCGGCGGGCAGGCGCGAACCCTCCAGGAGCCTCCGCCCACGGTCACCTCCCGGCTTCCGGTAGATACCGACCAGTACATCTACGCCCGCTGGGACGAGCCCCGGGGAAAAATCAAACTCGAGGCCTCCACCACCGGCCCCATTTCGCTCGCCGGCCCAGGTCAGGAAATGGAGGTCAAGGAGGGCGAGCCCGAAAAAACCCTGGTCGGGATGGGCCGCCCCTTCGAGCAGCGCCACCGGCACTACCACTGGGCCCACCGGCCGGACAGCCTGCGCATCCTGACCTGGCACAACCGCCGCCCCCGTTCGGACCGGACCCACCTGCGGGGGGACCGGGAGACCGCCTCGGCGGAGTGGGACGAGGCCGCCGTCGATTTCCGCCTCGAGTTCCTGACCTGGACCGGCGAGACCGTCCGCCTCACCGTGAGCGGCGAGGTGCGGTGCGGCGGGACACGCCCCTGCCTGGCGCTCGGCTTCGGCGGAATCGTCCCGGCGGCGGAGGTTTCGCTCGATGGCTCCGATCCGCCCGGCGCATGGCGCCCCTTCGCCCTGACCGCGGAGGCGCGCTTCGAGGCCGCCCCCGGCCACCACTTCGCCACCCTCCTCGCCAGGACGGACGCCGGAGTCCCCACCACTGTCCGGGGAGGCGCCACCCTGTCCGCCGTGCTGATGGGGTAGATGTAACTACCGGCCCAGCGCTCGACCGCCGCTCGCCCGCGCACCACCATCAAATAAACAATTTTTCAATAGGTTAGCGGTGTTCCGTCTTCCCGGCAGGTGATCTCGGAGGCCTTCCCCTTCAGGAGGGGAACCCTGGCGCTGGCCGAGCCGATAAAGCCCGGACTGATTCCGCCCGAAAGGTGGTTCGAGAAGTAATGGACGCCTCGGTGGGTCCGCCGAATGGCCTCGGGGACGGAGCATTCGATCACGACCGTGGCCCAGGTGGTGCCGGTGGTGTTCCGGTA
>DNYS01000218.1:0-699 GCA_003506735.1 Nitrospinota bacterium | reverse complement strand
GTGAAGTGCACCTGGGCGAAGCGGCCCTCCCCGCGGATGCTGTCGATCCGGACCTCGGCGCGAGCGGGCCCCCCGAGCACGAACAGCGCGAACAATACGAAGGCGAACGGCAGTATGCGCCTGGCCAGCATGGCGGATTCCCAGCGGGGAGCGGCAGGGGGCGGTTTATCCCTGCGTCTCTTGGCCCTCTTAGAGGAGCTTGCGCAGGACGAAGTGGAGGATGCCGCCGTTTTGGTAGTAGAGCACTTCGTTCGGGGTGTCGATGCGCGAGATGGCGGTGAAGGTGATCGGCGCGCCACCGCCGTCGGGGGTAGCCGTGACCTGGACCTCCTTCGCCTCCCCGTTCTCGATTCCCTCGATGTCGAACACCTCCCGGCCCGTCAGCCCGAGGCTCTCGGCGCTCTCGCCCGGCTTGAACTGGAGCGGGAGAACGCCCATGCCGATCAGGTTCGAGCGGTGGATGCGCTCGAAACTCTCGGTGATGACCGCCTTGACGCCGAGCAGGCTGGAGCCCTTGGCCGCCCAATCGCGCGAGGAGCCCGTGCCGTATTCCTTGCCGCCCAGAACGACGGTGGGCACGCTCTCTTCCCTGTACTTTTCGGCGGCGTCGAATATGGCCATCACCTCGCCCGAGGGAAAGTGGGTGGACCAGCCGCCCTCGGTTCCGGGGGCGATCCGGTTGCGCAGGCGCACGTTGGC
>DNYS01000054.1:5927-6173 GCA_003506735.1 Nitrospinota bacterium | reverse complement strand
GGGGACACACGCACCCCAAACTTTCGATTTCCGGAAAAAAGACCGGATTCGGCGGCGGTCCGCCACGAAAAACCGCCCCGGCGGGGATTCGCTCCGGGCCCGAATCGGGGATATCTCCGCGCCGGCGCGAAGAGCGCGCCACCTCTGGATGCGGCCCCGCCCCATTTCGGCCCCGGTGCCGGACGGAAATGGGGCGGGGCAGGAAGGGGAATTTCTGATAAGGTGGACGGAATCATCAAATGAAAG
>DNYS01000054.1:0-5734 GCA_003506735.1 Nitrospinota bacterium | reverse complement strand
GGCGCCGATGTCATCAAGATCGAATCGCCCCCCTCGCTGAGCATCGATGGAATGAACGCCGACCGTCACGGCTATGAGGCTCAAAACCTTCACCGGAACAAACGCAGCCTCTCCCTCAACCTGAAAACCCCCGAGGCCCGGAAGATATTCCTCCGCATGGTCAAGGACGCGGACGTTGTCGTCGAAAACTACCGGCCCCAGGTCAAGTACCGGCTTGGCGTCGATTACGAGACCGTCCGGAAGGTGAACCCCCGGATCGTGTACGGAAGCATCTCCGGTTTCGGGCAGACGGGCCCCTATTCTGAAAGACCTGGCCTGGATCAGATCGCCCAGGGGCTAAGCGGCTTGATGTCGGTGACCGGAAAACCCGGAGAGGGTCCCATGCGCGCGGGCATCCCGGTTGCGGATCTTTCGGCCGGCATGATTCTCGCCCAGGGAATTCTCATCGCCCTCTTGGAGCGCGAAACCTCCGGGGAGGGGCAGTGGGTCCACACCTCCCTCCTGGAGGCGATGATTCAGATGATGGATATTCAGGCCGTCCGCTACCTCATTAAAGGCGAGGTTCCCGCCCAGGCGGGAAACAACCATCCGACGTTTATTCCGACCGGGGTTTTTGACACCGAGGACGGTCAGATCAACATCCAGTCCGGGCCCCAGCGCCTCTGGCAGCGCCTTGTGAAGGCCCTCGGCGCGCCGGAGCTTGCCGAGAATCCCGACTATGCCGAGCCGCAGGATCGCCTGAAAAACCGGGACGCGCTGAACGAGGAGATCAACCGATTCACCCGCAAGAAAAAAAGCGCCGAATGGATCGGCCTCCTGAACGAGGCGGGCATCCCCTCCGGACCGATATACACCGTCGATCAGACTTTCTCGGACCCGCAGGTGCGAGGACTGAATATGGACCCCCAGGTCGTCCATCCCGTCGTCGGCAAGGTGAAGGTGGTCGGCCAGGCGATTAAAATGTCCCGGACCCCCCAGAGGATGAGAAACGCCACCCCCGATCTGGGCGAGCATACCGATGAAATTCTGACCGGCCTTGGATACAGCGGCCGGGATATTCAAATGCTGCGCGATAAAGAAATCATCTGACCCCATCCGGGAGCAAGGAGACCCCCCATCATGAACGAAGCGATCGAGTTGAATACGGATAAAATGCAGGCCGAGGTCCGGGACGGGATCGGCTGGATGATTTTCAACAATCCCAAGCGGCGGAACGCGCTGTCCCTCGAAATGTGGGAAGCCATCGCCGCCATCCTCGATTCATTTCAGGAAGACGACTCGGTCCGGGTGGTGGTCATGAAAGGCGCGGGGGACAAGGCTTTTGTGTCCGGCGCCGACATCTCGCAGTTCGAAGAAAACCGCAGCGACGCTGGGCAGGCCGAACGCTACTCCGCCGTCTCGGCCAGCGCGAGGGAAAAACTCGCCGGTCTCGACAAACCGCTCATCGCCATGATTCAGGGTTTTTGCCTGGGCGGCGGGTTGGGCATCGCTCTGAACGCGGACATCCGCATCGCATCGGAAAACGCCCAGCTCGGGATTCCCGCCGCCCGGCTCGGAATCGCCTACGGCTACGAGAGCCTGAAGCTGCTGGTAGATCTGGTCGGGCCCTCCCATGCCAAGGAAATCCTCTTCTCCGCCCGGCGCTTGTCCGCCGCCGAGGCCTTGCATATTGGGCTCGTCAACCGCGTGGTGCCCGCCGGTGAGCTGGAGGATGCCGTGTGCGAGGTGGCGGCCAAAATCGCCTCGAACGCCCCGCTGTCGGTCAAGGCATCCAAGCGGACGATCGGCGAAATTCTGAAAGACCCCTCCGACCGCGATCTGGACGGAATCGCGGAGTTCGCGAAAACCTGCTTCGACAGCCAGGATTACACCGAAGGCCGAACGGCCTTCATGGAAAAGCGGGAGCCGAAATTCATCGGCCGCTAACGGGGGCCGCTCTCATAAAACCCTTACGCACGGACCGCTAACGGCGCCGCCCTCAGAACCCTTGCCGCGGCCCGCCGGGCGCTCAGGCCCCCCAATCATTCCTGTTGGCCGTCAAGCACCTCGTACACCTCGGGGTTGATCACGGTTTCGGGCCGGCGGCCCTGGAAGAAATCCAGAATACATTTCGTCGAATGACCCAGGGTGTTGCGGATGGCATCCTCTCCCCGCCCGCCCAGATGGGGGGTGAGCACCACATTTTCCAGCGAAAAGATCGGATGGCTGAAGTCGGGCGGCTCCTCGGGATACACGTCCACCCCGGCCCCGCATATGGTTCCGTCCCGAAGCGCCTCGGCCAAGGCGTCCAGATCCAGCACCGGCCCACGGGAGATGTTGAACAAATATGCGTCCGGCTTCATCGATTCCAGGAAGCCGCGATCGATAATCCGGGTGGTCTCGGGCGTGAGGGGAACGTGGCAGGTCAGATAGTCGGACCGGCGGGCCAGCTCCTCTAAAGACACGAAGCGCACACCGAGCCTGGCCGCCGTTTCCTTGTCCTCCACGATGTCGTTGGCGATCACCTCCATCTCGAAAGCGGCGGCCCGCTTCGCCACCGCCTTGCCGATGTTGCCAAAGCCGAGAATCCCGAGCGTCATTCCGTTGAGCGGGCGGAGGGCGGGCTGAATCTCCCGCCAGAGGCCGCGCCGGATGCCCCGGTCCAGCCAACCGATCCGCCGGCAGATGCCGATCATGTGCCCGAAAAGGTGCTCGGCCACCGAGGCGGAATTTTGCCCGGCGGCGTTCGTCACCACGATGCCTCTCGCTGTCGCGGCGGGAATCTCGACGTTGTTATAGCCCACCCCGGCGCGGGCGATGATCTGAACATGGGGGGCGTTTTCGATCACCCGCGCGGTATAGGGCTCGGCCCCGGCGATGACGGCGGTCACATCGGGGAGGCACTTGATCACGTCCTCCTCGGGCATTTGCCCCCGGCATTCGTCCAGGCGGACCTCCAGGCCCTCGTCCACCAGGGGCTGAAAAAATTCCATCGGGTTCTCGAAATTTAGGATAAACGGGGTACCCACCCAGACAATGCCTTTCGCCATGAGGCAACTTCTCCTTTCGTTGCTTTACAAGAAAACATGCAAGAAATTCGGGACCCCCGCCGCGCGTCATTCGGGACGAAGCTCCGCCGAAGCCGCGCGTCCGGGGAAATTTTATCTCAACCGAAAGGCCCAAAATGGGAGTATGCCATTTCCTCGCAGGTGATAAATTCGAGCAGCGCCGCCTTCCCCTCCCGGTTCTGTTCGATTGCCCGCAGGAAGGCAGCCCCGATTTCGGCCGGATCCTCGATCCGCTCCGACCAGCCTCCGAGCGAACGGGCAATATCGGCATAATCGCCCCCGACATCCCGGGTCCGGAACTGGGAATGGGAAACCTTCATGTGCAGGGTTTCCACCGCCATCGAAGAGTTTTTCAGGACCACCGTGCAAATCGGAAGATTGGCCCGGACGGCGGTTTCGAAATCCATGCCGGTCATCCCGAAGGCGGAATCGCCCATGAAATTCACGCAAAACTTTTCGGGCGCGGCCAGCTTGGCGCCCATCACGAGGCCGAGGCCGGTTCCGAGCTGGTGGGATTTCCCCCAGCCGAGGTAGGTTCGCGGACCGTCCGTCTGGTAGAAGGGCATCACCTCGTAGCGGGGATTTCCCGAATCATGGGTGACGATGGCCTCGGCCGGATCGGCGGCTTGCATGAGCTCCCAGACCACCCGGTAGGGGTTGATCGGCACCTCCCCGGAGGTGAGTTTGGGCATCCACTCCGCGAACCAGGCTTCACGCAGCTCCGCGATCCGGCCCGCGACCTCCTCCCGTCCGGAGCGCGCCTTCCCCCCGAGCAGATCCCGGCAGCAGTCGATAAATTGGCGCAATACCAGCTTCGCATCCCCCAGGATCGGGTGGTCCACCGCGTAGGTCTTATGCAGGTCCACCGGATCGTTCGTCGCATGAATCAAAATTTTTCCCGGAGGAATCGGCGTCACCAGACCGTGATCGGTCAGGCTGGAGCCAACGGCGAACACCAGGTCCGCGTCCTTGAGAAAATGATAGGCCGGGCCGGCCATGACGTTCGATCCGACCCCGAGAGCCAGCGGATGCCGCTTTTCCGAGATGGCGCTCTTGCCCTCCATCGTGGTCATCACGGGCACCTGGAGCATCTCTGCAAGCTCCTGGAGCTCCGCCGCCGCCTCGGCGTAGAGCACCCCGGCCCCGGGGCGAAGAGGATGGGCCGCTCCGCGTCCAGCAGCGCCCGGGCGGCCGCCTCGACGCCCTCCGGGTCGCCCTGCGCCCGAACCGCCTTGACCGGCACGTATCCCGCTAGGAGGTCTTCGTCGATTTCGCTCCGCGCCACATCCCCCGGAATCTCTACCAGCACCGGCCCGGGCCGGCCGTTTTTGAGCGCGGCAAAGGCCCGGCGCATGGTCGCGCCCACGCGCTCCGGCGTATTGATCTGCTCAGCGAACTTCGTCACCGATTCGTAGGAGCGCACGGAGTTGAACAGCGGAAATACGCCGTCCCGGTGGCGGGGGTGGCCCATCGGCATAAACAGAATCGGGGTCGAATCCGAAAATGCGGTCGAAATCCCCGGATAAGCGTTCTCCGCACCGGGGCCGTGCTGCATGGCGAACACCGAGGGGGAGCGGCCATTCCGGACGCGGGCGAACCCATCGGCGATACCGACCCCGACCCGCTCCTGGCGGCAAATGATCGGGCGAATGCCCGCCTTGACCGAGGCTTCGATCAGGGGGGTGGACGGATAACAATTCAGGTATTCCACCCCCTCGGTCTTCAGAATTTGGGCGACCGCATCCGCGACGAGCATATACCTGCCTCCAGGAAATGAGGGGTTTGTTCCATCTATTTTGACGAGACCGTGTGGCGCGCATCATGCCACGCCGCGATCCATTCAGGCGACCGGCGCAACGAATTTTAGAGGCGAGATCGGTTTTTTGCGGACCGGCCCATCAACCAGCGGCGTCCCGCTCCTCGAGGACCTCCATGAACGCCTTGATGCCCGCGTTCATGGAAGGCGAGCCGCCCGGAAAAATCACCAGCTCGATGGCCTCGAGAATCTCCTGTTCCGTCGCGCCGTGCTCCAGGGCCTGGCGGATATGGTTTTTGATATAGGTTTGCGTCTCTCCGGCGGGCAGGCGCACGCACAGGGCGACGATATAGAGCAGTTCGAGAACCTTTCGCGGAAGGGCATTGTCCCGGTTCATGAAGTGATCAAACTTCTCGTTATGGCGGCGGTAAAACTCATAATCCCGCTCGGCCATGAATTCCTGCTCCGGGAGAATCCAACCGCGAGAGGCCTTTATCCGCTCGATTAACTTTTTCGCTTCCGGCTCCATTTTCGCCTCCTCAAGACATAGGCAGCAAGACCTGGGCAGCGGCCCGCATTCGCCGGCAAAGCGGATCGCAAACCGAATTCGGCGCCCCTTCGGTTTAATCCGGCCCCTACATTCCGCCCGCGACGACAAACGCCCCCGCCAGGGCCAGTATTCCGCCCGCCACCACCCGCCAGGTCACGGACTCTTGTTTTCGAAAAAATAGCCACGAGAAAAAGATTATCAGCAAAAGGGAAAGGCGGCTGAGCGGAATAACCTGGGTCAAATCCCCGGATTTGACGGCAGACCAAAAGAAGAGAATCTCGCAGGCCTGCACCAGGGCCCCGGCCTGGATGGAGACCAGCCCCTTCCACTCGACCTGCCGCAGTTGGCCCTGCCGGGTTGGTGTGCTCCCCGGATCCTGAC
>DNYS01000235.1:3137-4486 GCA_003506735.1 Nitrospinota bacterium | reverse complement strand
TCAGCTTCCGTTCAGCTTCCGGTAGGCTTTCTGCATTATAAGCGCGTCGTACTCCAGCGCCGGGCTCTCGCACACCACGCGCCCGGAGGCGCCGAAATCGATCAGCGCCCGGAAAAGATCCGGGTAGTTCATGTCGGAATCGTCCAGCTCCAGGTGATGCGCCTCGCCCTTTTCGGTGTAGGCGATACCCGAGAGGTGGATGTGCATCGAGGTGAGCGCTTGAGGGCCCAGCTTGTTTTTCATCAATTCGAGCTGGGCCGCGAATTCGTCGTAGGTATTGTTCGCGCCGGCCGAGCGCGCATGGATATGCGCGAAGTCGATCGTGATGCTGATATTTTTTCCGGAAAGCGCGCCGCCCATCTCGCAAAGCTCATCGAGCGAGCCGAACTGGCTCCCCTTCCCGGTCGTCTCCGGGTCGAGGCGAACCGGGCAACCCTCCTTTTCCAGAATACCGGCCAACTCGCCGATCTGTTTCGTCATGAAGGCGTGGACCTCGGCGGGATCGCGCTTTTGGTAAAACCCCGGATGAAAGCACGCCCCGTCGCCGCCGCAGGCCTCGAGCGCGCGCGCCGTATCCAGAACGCGCCCCCGGCTGGCCTCGATCTTATCCTCTTCCAACGAATAGAGGTTGATGTAGTAGGGCCCGTGAGCCGTCACCCGGATTCCGGTCTCCGCCTGCGCTGCCTTGACCTCCTCGCAGGTCTCGGGCCGGATCCGCACCCCGTGGACGAACTCCATCTCGTAGACGCCCAGTCCCAGTTCGGCCAGCCGCCGGACTGCGCCGGGATGGTTCTGGGGCTGGGCCGAATGGGGGACGCCTCCCGTCCCGAAAAAAATGAGGTCGCTCTTTTTCGGCTTCGCGTTCACGTGGAGTGGACCCTCGTACACCCGCCCCTTGGGCTTTTCCTTGGGCACGCCCGGCTTCCACCCCATCGCCTTCACCGGGGTTTTCTTCGCCGCCGTTTTTTTCTTTGCCGCAGACGCTTTTTTGCCCGCGGGCGCTTTTTTTGCGGGGTTTTTTACAGCTACTTTCGCAGATGACTTCTTGGGCGCTGGCGCTTTCTTCGGGGGCACGTTGGCCTCGCTCAGAAAAAATTTATGATCGGGCCCGGGATTCGGTCGGTGACAACATACCAAAACCGCGCCGGGCGCGCACCGGAAAACCTGCCCGCTCCCGCCGGGGGGGGTCGTTGCTGCCGTGGCCGACCCCGCTATTCCTCCTCCAGCCACTCGCTCATCTGGGCGATGAGTTCCTTGCGGCCCCAACCCTTCTCGGCGCTAGTGAGTATGGGTCCGGACCAGCGCCCGAAGCGCGCGCCGCCGGCCATCATGGTCTCGGTGAGGGCGTC
>DNYS01000235.1:905-2977 GCA_003506735.1 Nitrospinota bacterium | reverse complement strand
CCGCGCCGCGCGTCAATCAGGACGACCACCCCGCGCAGCGCCTGGCGCTCGCGCAGGTATTGCTCGACCAGGCGGCGCCATTTGTTCTTGACGGCGAGGGGAACCTTGGCGAAGCCGTAGCCGGGCAAATCGACGAGGACGGGGCCGTCGTCGATCCGGAAAAAATTGATGAGCTGGGTCTTGCCCGGGGTGGAAGATGTTTTGGCGAGTTTTTTTCGCCGCGTGAGTGCGTTAATGAGGGAGGACTTTCCGACGTTGCTGCGCCCGGCGACGGCGATCTCGGGGGCGTCCCCGGCGATCCAGCCTTGCCGGTCGGCGGCGCTGGTGATGAACTCGGAACTCTCGAACCTCATCGCCGCGCCCGGTCCTCAGTCCATCGCGGGCGGCGCGAAGGGATGGGAAACCAGGCCCGTCCGGACCTTAGGGAAAAAGTAGGTGGACTTGTGGGGCATCTTGCCCCCGGCCTTGGCGATGCGCACGACGGCCTGAACGGGCGTCGGGTTGAGGAGCAGGGCGACGGCGCATTCGCCTGAGCGCGCGGCGGCGAGGGCCGCACCGGGATCGGGGGTGAAGCCGATATCGGCCTCATCGTGCGAGGCCGCGAGAGCACCGTCCACGATATCGGCGCGGAGGCGGCTGACGTCGAGGGTGGCGACGGCCTCCTCGGCGGAATCTCCCTCGACTGAATCGTCGGCCGCCGGGCCGGTTTCTTTTTTCACGAGGTAGCGCAGAGGCCCCTGGCCGGCGCAAAAGCAAAACGCCGTGCGCCCCCCCTCCGCCAGTTCGCGCAGCCGCCGGGCAACGGCGTTGCCGTCCCCATCCACCGGGGCGGGCTCTTCGGATATCTCGTATGAATCCGCGAGGGCGGCGAGGGCTTCCTCGGCCGGCGTGCCGATTTTTTTCAGGAGCCGGTGGGTGGGCAGCACCGCCATGCCGGGGTCGGATGCGTTTGCCAGGCACATGAGCGTGTAGTCCGACTCCCCGCCCTCGGGCGCGCCGGCCTTCCGGGCGGCCTCCTGGAGGTTGAGCGAGGTCTCGTAGCGGTGGTGCCCGTCGGCGATAAAGACCTCCCGTCCGGCCAGAGCGGCCTGGGCGGCTTCGAGCGCCGCCGGATCCTCGCAGCGCCAGAGGGTGTGGCGCACGCCGTCCTCTTCGAAATCCGCCAGCGCATCGCCCTCCATCGAGGAGGCCAGCGCCTTCGAGGCCTCCTCATTCGGATCGTCGTAGAAAGAAAAAATGGGGCCGAAGTGCGCGCCGCAGCCGCCGTAGAGGCCGAACAGAAATCCCTTGGGCTTGGGGAAAGTTTGCTCGTGGGGAAAGATGTTTCCCTCGCCGTATTTTTCTAGGCGGACGGCGGCAAAGAACGACCGGCGCTCGAGCGCGGCTCCGTCAGGCAGGGTGAAGCGCTGGCGGTAGGGGTAGATGGCCGGTTTTTCGTCGATAGCCAGAATGCCCTCCTTCAGCCAGTCATGGATATGGCTGGCGGCCCGGCCGATGCGCCCGGCATCGTCCACCTCGCCATCATGAATCTCGCCCTGGATCAGACGGACGATGTTGTGCGGATGGCGATCGTAGAATGCGCGCTGCATCCCGGGGGTGAACACGTCGTAAGGCGGCGAAGTGACATCGCCCATTTTTTCGGGGGGGATGCCCGCGTGACGCAGCGCCCGGAAGGGCCGGATATCGACCATCTAACGCTCCTTCGGTTAGGTTAAGTCATTCTCGTGAAAAACCGGCCCGATCGTGGCCGCCCGGCGGATTCGCTGAGCCCGCGAACACCCTTTGCGGCTCGCGCGGAGGTCCATGAGGCTACACGGAATCTTCGCTCAAGTGAAATCCGGCGGATGAACTTTCGGGGAAGGGGGAGCGCTAGGTGATGATATCCACCGAACCGCCCCTGTACTCTTCAACCTCGGGATGGTCCTCGGTGGATGGCGATTTTTTCTCTTCTGATTTCTGAATTCGGGAGAGAATGCTCACCGCGCGCTGGCTGGCGATGTCCATCTGGGACACGGATTGGATGACCTGAAACTGGGTCGGCGGCGCCTGGGGAGGCGGCGCGAGCTTGTCCC
>DNYS01000235.1:0-889 GCA_003506735.1 Nitrospinota bacterium | reverse complement strand
GGTGGCGCGAGTTTGTCCCGCAACTGCGGCGGCAAAACCGAGCCGATGGCATCGATCATGGCGGTTCATCTCCCCCGGAAGCGCGCCGGAATCCTTCCGGCCACAGGGGAAGATTATCATATTCCGCCCGCGCGCAGGAACACCGCGGGCCCCCCGAGTTCTGAAAATTATCTAGGCGAGAATGTCCAGGTTGCCGCCGCGCGGCTCATCGCTGCGGGAAGCGGGCCGGGTTTGGTCAGCCCCGTCCGCCTGAAACGCGCGCCTTGCGAAAATCTTCGCCGTCACCGCCTCGGCGGAACCGGCCTCCACCGCGGGCCGGGCCTTCACTGCCTGCGCAGCCTTTGAGCGCTGGGGGCCATGGGCGGGCGGTGACATCTGGGTGGTCAGGCGCGAGATCGTCGCATCCATTCGGGTTTCGACCATGGTTCGCACTCCCTCGAGGGTTCATCAACGATCCGTCTACTCCTGACCTAAGAGAGAGCACAAACAGTGCCAAACTACTTGAATTTGTAAAGCATTCATTAACAAATATTTATGGAGATATGCCCCTGCCCTTCCAAGATTCGGGGCCCCACCTGTGGGAAGCGCTGACGCCGCCGGGCCATCCTATTGACGCCCAGTGGACAGTTCCCGCCGCGGAATCCACCGCCAATTCCACCGCCGAATCATCGCCAAATCCATCGAAAATTCCGCCGTGCTACAATCCCGGCGCGCGGGCCGGGCCGGGCGGTAGGAGGCCACTTTCGGGCCGCTGCCACCGAGCAGGAATAGCCCACCTGTAGAGCGATAAGGAACGCATGACCATGCCGCAGCCGATCCGATTCGGAATCACCCTGGGGATGCACCCGGACCGCCCCAGCCCGCCGGAGGAGATGTTCTCCCTCGCCGA
>DNYS01000051.1:647-4660 GCA_003506735.1 Nitrospinota bacterium | reverse complement strand
CTCCGACCATTGGCGCACCCAACGTGACCGAGGGAATGTCAGGCAAGGAGAAGCCACTCATGGAGAGAAGTATGTCCAGGAAGTGCAAAAAAGGTGAAAATGCACCGAACCCCATCGCAGCTTGGTTTGGAATATCCATTTCGGACTTTTGTAATGCCTATTTCGGACTATAATAAGCCTATTCAAGGAATCAAATGGGAAAAATCCGGTTTAAAAGAGGCGCTGCAGCATTGACTGGATTGCTGGCAGGAAAAGGAACGCACAACTGCACGCGCCCGAGACGGTTGGACCATTATCGAGGAATGCCCACAGTGAAAGACAACGAAAAGCGGCAGGCCGTTTTAAATCCGGGCGCGTATGACAGCTTCGACTTGGAAATCCAACCGACTTACGACTGGTGCGTCTGGGCATTCTCAGTTATCAAAAAGCGTCTTGGGCTCAATATCAAATTTCACCATGATGAAGGTCAGATAGAAGCCGGCCAGATTTTTCTTTTTAATCACTTCGCGCGCCTTGAAACGGTCATTCCCCACTATTTGATACATGAAGCGTCGGGGGCGTATTGCCGCTCCGTGGCGGCCGCAGATTTGTTCTCCGGCAACGAACGGTTCGCAAAGTTCCTTTTCAGCCTCGGCGCGGTCCCCCACGACTTTCCGGGAATCCTCCCGTTTCTCGCCGCGGAGATCCTGAGAGGCCGGAAAGTGATTGTTTTTCCGGAAGGCGGCATGGTGAAAGACAGGCGCGTCATTGACGAGAAGGGCGAATACAGCATTTTCTCGCCGGTGGCGCGCGAAAGACGAAAGCACCACTCGGGGGCCGCTGTTATCGCGCTGACCCTTGAGATTTTTAAAAAAAGAATTCTGGCCGTCCACGAGGCCGGGGAAGCTGAGCGGCTGGGCAGATGGGTCAAGTCGCTGGGCCTTGAGAGCGAGGAAGAATTGCTAGAGGCGGTACGCCGTCCCACTTTGATCGTTCCCGCCAATATCACCTTCTACCCGATGCGCATCACCGACAACATTCTCACCAAAGGAGTGGACTTGTTCGGCGGAGAACTCAAGGGGCGCGCCCTCGAAGAGTTGCTCATCGAGGGAAACATCCTCTTTAAAAACACTGACATGGACATCCGGCTCGGCAACGCCATATCGCCCGACAAGTCTTGGCGCTGGTGGGAGAAAAAACTTCTCTACCGCATGTTCAAAAAAATCAACTCTTTGGACGATCTTTTTTCTCTCTCGCAAAATTCCGAGAACTTGGACAAACGGCTTGTCTTCATGATGACCTGCCGTGAAACCTTGCGCATCCGTGACTCTTATATGCGCGAGATCTATTCCGGGGTAACCGTCAATCTCAGCCACTTGGCTTCCACCATGATACAGATGTACGTCAAGAAGGGGCAGATGGAAGTCGAGCGCGACCTGTTTCATAAGACGCTCTATCTGGCGATCAAAAACGTACAGGCGGAACCTTCTGTCCACCTTCATCGAAGCCTGGCGAATCCTGAAGCCTACGAAGGACTCGAGACCGGCCATTGTCACGGACTCCATCAATTTATTTCCTCAAAGGCGTGTTCCGAGCTTATCGTGGCCGAATCCGATCGCTATCGATTTCTGTCCAAGCTGCTTGAAGATCATGATTTTCACGAAGTGCGGCTGGAAAATCTTGTGGCGGTCTATGCCAACGAAATGGCACCGATCTCCGCGGCCGTGAAGGCGGTGGAGGAAGCGGTAAAAACAGCTTCGGAGGCCGACGAAAGGATGCTGGCGCTGAAACATTTTGACGACGAGTTGGTTTCCTGTGCCTGGAACAAAGAGAAATTCTCCCGCCCGGAATTCGAAGAAATCAACACCCAGGAAATCGCCACCGGAAGCGGCGAGCCCTACTTGCTGCTGCCCGACCCACATAATGGTTTGGGCGTCGTATTGATTCACGGTTTTCTCGCTTCGCCCGCCGAACTGCGCGCCTTCGGCGAAAAACTGGAGGCCGCCGGCTATCCTGTCATCGGAGTGCGCCTAAAGGGACACGGCATCTCCCCCTGGGACCTTCGCGATCGGGCCTGGACGGACTGGCTCCAATCCGTCCGCCGCGGCTATCAAATCATGTCGGCTTTCACGGACCGCGTTTGCCTGGTTGGCTTCTCCACCGGCGGCGCTTTGGCGCTTCATCTTGCCTCGGAACAGCCGAACGGACTGGCCGGGGTCGCGGCCATTGCCCCTCCCATGAAATTCCAAAATAAAAAAATGATATTTGTCCCCTTGATCCATGTCACCAATAAATTCACCCGCTGGATTCCAACCTTCGAGGGCGTCAAGCCTTTCGTACCGAATCCGTCGGAGCATCCCCACATCAATTACCGCAACATGCCGGTTCGGGGCCTCTACGAGCTGCAACTCATGGTCGCCGAACTCAAGCGCCGGTTGCCCAAGATAACGTGTCCAACAACCCTCATCCAGGGGACGAAAGATCGCGTCGTCAAGCCCGAAAGCGCGGAAATGATCCTGAAGGGGATCAGTGCGGAGAAAAAATCGCTCCACATGGTGTCGTCGGAAAGACATGGAATCCTGAACGAAGATATCGGCGATACCCACGAAATAGTCCTTTCGTTTCTGGCCTCCCTTTCCGCCGAGAAAAAACATGAACAGACAGCACATCTCTCTTGAAAGAGGGGTTGAGGAAAAAGAGAGGGCGGCTTGCGCGGGCAGGCCGATTTCGAATCACGAATCGGCCGTCGCCGGCCAGGGATCACCGATTCCGGCAAAGCCCGTATTTTCCCTCATCGACGGCACCGCAGCTCGGTTTGGCGACAATCCCTGCATCGACTTTTTCGGTAAGAAATTTACCTATCGGGAGATTGGCGATCAGGTGAATCGTGCTGCCAAGGGCTTTCGGCGGATGGGGGTCGAAAAAGGCGTCCGGGTGGGGCTGTGCCTTCCCAATACGCCTTACTTTGTCATCTGCTACTACGCGATCCTGAAGGCAGGCGGCACGGTCGTCAATTACAACCCGCTTTACGCCAAGCGCGAGTTGATCCTTCAGATCGAGGATTCGGAAACGGATATCATGGTGACCCTCGATCTCAAGCAGGTATATCTGAAGGTGGCGCCCATGCTGGAGTTGACGCGCCTGAACCACATCGTGATCTGCCGGGTGAGCGAAGTCCTTCCTCCCGTAAAAAGCCTGCTGTTCGCGGTCCTGAGGCGGAGTGAAATCGCCGCCATCCCGGACGATCTCCGGCATGTCCCGTTTGAGCGGCTGATCAACAACGACGGCCAGGCCGAGGCGGCCGAAATCAACCCCCACAACGACGTGGCGGTACTGCAATACACGGGGGGCACGACAGGGATTCCCAAAGGGGCGATGCTCACCCATGCCAACCTGTCGGCCAACACGACCCAGGCCTGCCAGCAGTTTGCCGGCACCCGGGAAGGCGAGGAGAAAATCCTCGGGGTCCTCCCCCTTTTCCATGTTTTCGCCATGACCTTGGTCATGAATATGGGTGTCGCCCTGGCCGCCGAATTGATTCTTTTGCCGCGCTTTGAACTGGGCACGCTGCTGCAAACGATCCACAAAACCCGCCCCACCTTATTCCTGGGCGTGCCCACCATCTACACGGCCATCAATTCCAGCCCAAAATTGAATCAATACGACCTGTCCTCTATCCGCTATTGTATCTCCGGCGGTGCGCCGCTTCCCGAAAATGTGAAAGCCGAATTTGAGCGGCTGACGGGGTGCGTCCTCGTGGAAGGCTACGGCTTGAGCGAATGCTCTCCGGTGGTGACCTGCAATCCCTTCGTGGGAACGAGGAAGAAGGGCTCCATCGGGCTACCCCTTCCGGGCACCCGGGTCGAGATCCGCGACATCAAAGACCCGGACCGGCCGCTGCCTGCTGGCGACAAGGGCGAGATCTGCGTGATCGGGCCCCAAGTCATGGCGGGATACTGGAAGCAGCCCGAGGAAACCGCGAATGCACTTCACGGGAACCGTCTGCACACGGGCGATATCGGATACATGGACGA
>DNYS01000051.1:0-603 GCA_003506735.1 Nitrospinota bacterium | reverse complement strand
TGTCGGATACATGGACGAGGAGGGCCATGTCTTTCTCATCGACCGGATAAAAGATCTGATATTGTGCGGCGGCTACAATGTGTATCCCCGCGTTATCGAGGATGCCATTCTCCTTCATCCCTCGGTTTCCGAAGTAACGGTGATCGGTATTCCGGACGAATACCGGGGCCAAAGCCCGAAGGCGTTCGTGAAGCTCTCCGAAGGAGCGTCGTTGACTGGCGGAGAACTCTGCAAATTCCTCGAGGACAAACTCTCCCGGATCGAGATTCCCAGGGAGGTCGAGTTCCGGGACGATCTGCCCAAAACCATGATCGGCAAACTGTCAAAGAAAGAATTGGCGAATGAAAAAAAAGCATGATTCGACAAAATCTTTTTTCGTTCACGCCACAAGGCGCGGCGGACCCAAGAGCGGGAGGGAGATCAGATGAAGAATGTCGTTATTGCGGGATACGTCAGGTCCCCCTTCACAATCGCGAACCGGGGTGAGCTGGCGAAAGTGCGACCGGACGAGCTGGCCGGACAGGTCATCCAGGGGCTGATGCGCAAAACCGGCGTCAAGGCGGAGGATATCGAGGATCTCATCCTCGGCTGCGCCTTTCCCGA
>DNYS01000149.1:33416-37682 GCA_003506735.1 Nitrospinota bacterium | reverse complement strand
CTCATATGGGATAGATACAAGGTCCATGACATCGATCGCCGGCGCTTCGCTCGTATGCGATGCCTGGCGGATGACTTTTTTCAATTCCCGGATGTTCCCGGGCCAGGCGTAGGCGCTCAAAACCCTTAGGGCTTCCCGGGTGATGTGCAGATCGGGGCGGTGGGTTTCGGACCGAATCCCGGAAAGAAAGAAATTCGCCAAATGCTCGATGTCTCCCCCGCGTTCGCGAAGCGGCGGGATATGCACCTCCCAGGGATCGAGGCGCCCCATCAGCTCCCCGATGGGATTCCCTTCATCGGCGGGGTTTTGCGCGCCGGTCCGGACGGAGAGGAATATCCGGATATCCAGGGGCGGGCCGAAGCGGCCGATATGAAATTTATCCGCCGGCCCCAGATGCTCCATCAATTTGCCGCAAAGGGCGGGCTCCAGCCGGTCGATTTCTTTTAGGAACAGCGTTCTCCCGTTCGAGCGCAGCCGCTGGCTGTCCATCCTCCGGTCCCGCTTGAGGGAATTCCGCAGTATCGGCGCGAACACATCGTCAAATGCGCTCTCCCTTCGGAGAACGGCGCAGTTGATGGTGTAGAACGGATCGTCGGCACGCCTGCTGTTGTAGTGGAGGGCGCGGGCGGCGAGTTCCTTGCCCGTTCCGGCTTCGCCCCGGAAAATCACCGGAATTTCGCTTTCCGACAATCTTCTGAGATCATCCATCACAAGGCATACGCCGGGGCTCGTCCCGGCGATGTTGTCGAAGTCGCCCCGCAGGCGCAGTTCGTTTTTGAGCTTTTTCGTCTCCTGGATGAGCTCTTTGGTTTTCAGGGCGTTTTGAATGGCTGTGTTCAGGCGCTCCGGCGGATTGGGCTCGAGAATGACGTCGTGCGCGCCCAGGCGCATGGCGCGGTAGGAAAAATCGCCTCTCGCCGAATCCGCAAGCAGGATGATCATGCTATCGGCCCGCAGGTGGCGAATCCGGGAGAGGATTTCGAGGCTCCCCACGCCCGGCGGGGCGATCCCTATGAGGATGACATCCGGGGGCGAGAGGGAGACGGACTTCAACAGTACCTCTCCGTCCTCGAAACTTTGAACGGTGTACCCCTCGCGGCGAAGGATGGACTGGACTTTGGTCCTATCGCCGGGTTCGTTCAGGATGATATGAATGGTGGAAAGATTTTCGGCCGGGAGGATATTCGATGCTGTGAGCTGCCACCCGAATTTCGTCATCGCTTTCACCTATCGAGGAGGGAAGGTTTTGAACCTGAATGGGCCACGAGTCTAAAGATAGGCCGGCCGGAAGAAATAACTGTGATGCCGGTCTCCATTCGAAGTTATGTTTCGGATCGGTATCTCAACAATGAAATTTTCGAAAATAACGAAAGCATTTCGAATCCATCAAGCCCCGCATCGGGGAAATCCGGGGCGGACGGGAGATGTTTTTCATTATATGAATGGGAGGTTTAAGGGAGATGACGACTAGGTTGCGAATGATCGGGCTCGACGAAGCGGAAGGGGATGTCGCCCGCTATTATGAGGCGACAGAGGCGTTTCTCGGGCGGGTTCCGAACTCGGCGCGAATTCTGGCGCACTCGCCCCATGTGGCGAAGATGTACCTAGCCTTCAACGCCACATTGCAGCGGGATGGAGCCGGCAGTTTTTTATCGTCCAAGATCAAGGAAATGGTCATCCTGAAAACGAGCCAGGTGAACGCCTGCGACTACTGACTCACGCACAACACGGCGCTTGGTCAAGCGGCGGGAATCACCGAAAAGCAGCTCGATGCGATCTTTTCGGACGCCTACATGGAATCGCCCGAACTCTCCCCCCGGGAGCGGGCGGCCGTCCTGTGGGCCGAACATTTCACCAAGAATACGGTGCGGGATCGGCCGGATGTTTTCGATGAGGTGCGAAAACACTTTTCCGATGCCGAGATGGTCGAACTGTCCCTGATGAGCGGCAAGCAGGGGATGATGAATCGCTTCATGGATTCGTTCCAGATTCCCATCGAGGGCGAAGAGGAAGTGAACAAGATCAGGAAATCCGTCCGCGCCGATCCGGACAAAATGAAGGTCTATCTCGAAACGCTGACGGCGAACTGGCCCGAACGTTTTCCCGAACCCGATTCGACCGCGCCGGGCGTATAGGCCCCTGTATCTTTCGATTGCCGGAGGAGGCGCGCCGCCCTCCCGGCATCCCTCGGCCCCCGCTGGGGGGCTTTTCTTTCGATTCACCATGGAGATCTGCATATGAGCGAGGAAGAGTACGCCAGAGGAAAAGAAATTCGCAATCAAGCCTTCCGGGAAGAAGGCCTCGGGCGGTGGGAGGAGCTGAACGAAATCGCTCCGGCCCACGCGCGGGCCATCCACGAGTATTGTTTCGGCCAGATGTGGGACCGGCCCCATCTGGACATGAAATTCCGCGAGTTGATCGTCATCGCGACCGCCGCCGCCCAGGACCTTCCGGGCGAGGTCAAAATGCACGTGCGGGGAGCGCTGAACCGCGGAGGAACAAGAGGCGAGGTTATCGATACCATTTTGAACTGCGCCCCCTATATCGGATTTCCCAAGACGAATCACGCGCTCTACGCCGCCAAGGAGGTTCTCGATCTATGGGATGACGAAAAAGGGGACTGGAAGTAGAAAGGAAAATTGGCCGAATGATTCCAGCGTGGCGGGCCTTTTTCCGATATCGGATCTGAACGGCGGCCAGGCCGCGTCCCGTCTTGGAATGGCGAAGGAAATAAAACCGGGGTTTGCGTTTGACCCATAATCTTTCCGGCCGAACCGATTGGTCGATAGCATTTTATCGCAGGGGAGATGGTTTCGATGGGATTTGGCGGGCTTATTTCAAAGGGAGATCCATAATACGGAAATTCAATGCGCATGGGATATCAAATATTCATCGCATGAAATTCATCCTCGAAGAAAAACTTTTTCTCTCCGAAGGCGGGCCGCAACTGGTCGAGCCAGGTGGCCTTGTCGTCGAATTTTGCGAAAAAGGGGCGTTGCACCCATTCGGGATTGCGGCCTTGGATGAATCTCAGAACAAAGACCTTCTCGCCCCGAATTTCGGCCACGCCCTGAATTTCCACCTTGCCGGGCTCCGTGCTCATGCTCGGGCCGCGCGCCGTCCGCCCCAGGCCGGAGAGCATCTTTATCGCACCGCTGTATATTTCCCAGGCTTTCACGAGCGGAAGCTCGAAGTAGCGCCGCGCGCCGGTGTCGCGCTCCACGAACATATAATACGGAATGATGCCCAGGTTCACCTGGGTCCGCCAGGTGCGCGCCCATGTGGAGGCGCTGTCGTTGATATGCGCCAGGACAGGTCCCTGACTGTGAATGGTGGCGCCGGTTTCGCGCACGCGGCGGATGGCTTCCCGGGCGATTTCGGTTTCCATCTCGCGCCAGTGGCTGTAATGGGCCATCAAGGCTACATGCTTTCCAGCCCCCACGAGACGCTCAAATAGGCGCAGCATATCGTCTGCATCTTTGTCCGTGAGAAAGCGTTGAGGCCAGAAGGTCAAGGATTTTGTTCCGATTCGAATGGTCTCTACGTGCGCGAGGCGCGGGTCGGTCACCAGAGGGTCGAGATAGTAGGCCAGGTTCCAGGTTTTCATGACCATCGGATCACCGCCGGTAACGAGAAGGTCCGTCACATCCGGCTTCGCCGCAAGATAATCGTGGAGCGTATTTGCCTCGCTCGAGGCGAACTTGAGTTCCTTGTCGCCCACAAATTGCGCCCAGCGGAAACAGAAGGTGCAGTAGGAATGGCAGGTCTGCCCCTGGCTCGGGAAAAACAGAACGATTTCGCGGTATTTGTGCTGCATTCCCCCAAGTTTCTCGTCGCCCATGGTGGGGACGTTGAGTTCTTGTTGTCCGGCAGGATGGGGATTTAAATCGTGCCGGATTTTGCAGACCGCGGCCGCCAGTTCCTCTTTCGGAGAACCACTCTTGATCATGCGGGCAACCTGGTCGAAATCCGCGGGCGAGAGCATTCCAGGTTGGGGAAAGGTCAATTGGAAGATGGGGTCGTCCGGCGCATTGTCCCAGTGGATGAGATTTTCTATGACATACCGGTTCACTCTGAAGGGAAGCACGCTGGCGACCACTTTCATCGCAAAACGCTGTTCCTCGGGCAGGCACCTCAGTTGCGGGATTTCGTCCAACTGGCGGGATGTAAACACGCGGAACCGCTCCACTGGAAAATCGAGGCGGGCGCCCGATCGGGTCTCGATGTCATATAGACAGTTTGTCCCGGACACTCCTTCTAAATTCG
>DNYS01000149.1:29508-33332 GCA_003506735.1 Nitrospinota bacterium | reverse complement strand
CATAGACTTCCGGAGCGGGGGATGGGTGCCTCCTCTTCCCGGCCAGAATTCTGAATTCTCGGTGCGTGGGCTGTTCAAGCGGGAGAAGTTCACCCGCGAGCAAAGAGAGGAATAATATTTAACCTGTGTGGCCCATTATTAAAAACGGTTAATGAACCGTTTAAATTTTCTGGATGATGCGCCAACCGGGGTTTCTGCCCTGATTGCACATCTACCGCGCATAATTTCGATCACCTTTCTCGTATAGAACTCCTCNNTAGCGGAAAACGACATGCGAGGCACCTCCTCTTTTCGAAACCGCGGCGAGAAGGCGATTTTCCCCCGTTTTATTAAATAGTTAGGAATATTCTCGGCTCTTATTATTCTGTTCCTCCGCAAAATCTGGGAGAAAATAAATTTTGCCGAGTGATTCCAGCGCGGCGGGTTTTCTTCCGATTTCAGATCAGATATGGACGACGATGAAGCCGCTCTCGACGGAGACGGGATAGGTTTCCACGGAAGGATCGTCTTCTTCGGGCTCGACGGTGACCTCGTAGGAGCGGACCCGCATCCGGTGCGGATTGAAGACGGACCCGCCCGTCGTGATGTCGAACTCCCAGCAATGCCACGGGCAGACGAGGATCTCGCCTTCCTTGACGATTTCGTAGGTCTGCGGTTTTTCGGATTTCAGGGTTCCCTTGATCGCGCCGCTGCAAAGCGGAGCGCCCTGGTGGGGGCAGGTGTTGCGCAGGGCGTAATAGGCGCCCTTGATGTTGAACACTCCGATCGAGCGGCCTTCGAGTTCGATGATTTTCCGCGCTCCCGGGGGAAGTTCGCTGACCCGTGCGACGGCGTGGTTTCCCATGATTTCTTCTGTTCGGTTAAGGTTAGAGACGAGTGCCCGGGCGGTGCGATTGTCGGGCCGGTGCCCGCAGGGTATCGCCATGAGGTTCATCCATCAACGGTCATTTGGCGGCAGCCAATCGGCCCGATTCCGGGAGGGTACGGGCGATGGGTGGAAACTCTCGACCGGGGGAGAGGGGAAGGGCTACAATCCGCCTTCACCGTGGGATGAGCGATAAGGCCGGCGGCGGTTCGGGCCGGCCCGGAGGATTCGATGGTCAAGATGCGCTTCCTGGGCGTCTCCGCCTTTGAAATCGAAACTGCGGGCGGGATGCGGATTCTGATCGATCCCTACATCACCGGGAATCCGGACTGTCCCATCGCGGCCGATGACATAGAAAAAGCGGATCTCATCCTGGTCAGCCACAGCGCCTGGGATCACGTGGGCGACTCAATCGAACTCGCCAAGCGCACCGGAGCCGTTTTCATGTCGGGCCATGATGTCCACGCGCTGGCCCAAAGGGAGGGCGTGCCCAAGGAGCAGATTATGGGGACCCAGCCCGGCGCCACCCGGGAGGTTGTCGCCGCAGGCGAAAGCGTTTGCGTGCGCGCCACCGTCGCCCACCACGCCTCGTTCATGTCGCCCGAGGAGGGGGTCTATCTTTCCGCGCCCCCGCTCGGATTCGTCATCTACACTGAAGATGGCGTACGGATTTATCATCCGGGCGACACTTGCCTGTTCAGCGACCTCAAGCTGATCGCCGAGTTGTGCCATCCCCAGGTGTTGATGATTCCGGTGGATTCGGTCAATCCTGGGGCCCCAAGGAGATGAGCCCGCTCGACGCTGCCATCGCCACCCACTGGATCGGGCCCGACGTGGTGATTCCCATGCATTACTATCCAGAATCAAAAAATCCCGAGGAGTTCCGGAAGCACGCCGAAACCCTGGCGCCGGGGACCCAGGTTCTTCTCCGCCCCCGGGGCTGGTTCGCCTACGAGCCCTCCTGGATAACGTTCCTCGAGAAGGAGTGAAAAGTGCCGCCAGCGAAGCGATCCAAAAAACCCATCGGTCTCGCCCTCATCGGCTGCGGGAAGATCGGCCGTATCCGGGCGAAGTTCGCCGCCGATTATCCGGGCGTTGAATGGTTCGGCCTGTGCGACATCGACGAGAAAACAGGGAAAAAACTGGCCGGCGATGTGGATGCCGATTTTTTCACGGTGGATCTGGAGGAACTCCTCGACCGGCCCGAAGTCAACGCGGTGATTGTCGCGACCCACTCGACGATGCACGTCGAGCCCGTCCGGGCGGCGGCGGAGCGGGGGCTTCCCATGCTCGTTGAAAAGCCGTTGGCGACGGGTGCGCGCGAATCGGCCGAGCTCTTGCGCCTCATCGAGAAGAACGGATCGGACGCCGTGCTGGGATACACGCAGCGCTTCAGGCGCCGCTACCTGGTCGCCAAGGAAAAGATCGGAGCGGGGGAGATCGGCGATGTGACCACCGTCGTCTCGCGCGCCTTCCTGAACAGTCTGACGCCCATCGGCACCCTCCAGGCCGCCGAGGATCGCCGCCAGATGACGCCGATGGTCATCTCGGGCACCCATACCCTCGATATTTGCATGTGGCTGATGGCGGGAAAGACGCCCGCCGAGGTGTACGCTCGATCGGTGGCCAAGTCGTTCGTCTCTTACGGGACAAAAGACGCGACCATGGGCGTTTTTACGTTCGACGACGGGACGATCTGGAACATGTGCATCAACTGGGCGCTGCCGGCCCTGTGGCCGCCGACGGTCTACAGCCTCGAAATCGGAATCGTGGGCACGGACGGGGTGCTGACCATCGACGACACTCACCGCGATCTGGTCCTCGCCTCGGACACGCCGCATACCACCCAGCGTCCCGGGGAGCGGAAGAACGTCAGCTTCCTGACCAGCTACCCGCCCGGAGACATCGCCTTGGGCCAGCTATGGGGCCCCATGCGCGAGGAGACGAACGCCTGGCTCGCACGCCTCTACACCGGCCTGGAGACACCGCACACGACCGCCGCCGAGGGACACGAAAATTTACTCCTGACCATGGCGATGGATCTTTCCGCCGCGCGCGGGGAGGCGGTCCGGCTGCCCATCACGGCGGAAGAGTTGGAAGGCTAGGGCATCAGGGGCCGATGGCCTCGGGCGGAGGCCAGTCTTCGGAGCGGTTCTTGAAGGAGAGATAGACGAGCGTTCCCGCGCCCGCGTTTCGCTGCTCGTGAAGGGTGCCCACGGGGATGTGAACGACCTCCCCGGCGCCGACGGTTTTTTCCTCATCCCCCACACGAAACTGGGCTTCGCCCTCGAGGATATGAATCATCTGCTCGCATCCGTGCGTGTGGGGCCGGGTCGCCTTGCCGGGCGGCTGAACCTGGCGCGTGACGGTGGTGAACTCCCCGAGGATGAGATTCCCCTCCGAATCGGTGGTTTTCACCAGGTTGCGCCGCGTCATGTCCGCCCAGCGGTAAAAGGGCATGCCGGCCCCTCCGAATGAATTTTTTTTCGGCCCGGCCCATCCGCGAATAATTTCGCCTAATCCATCGTCGCCGTTGGGGGAGGCCAGTCCTCGGATTTGTTCTTGAAAGAAAGATAGATGAATTCCTCGTTCCCGGTATTTTTGAATTCGTGCTCGGTCCCGATGGGGATGTGGATGATGTCGCCCGCCGTCACCGTCCGCACCTCGTCCCCGAGGCGGAACCAGGCGGCCCCGCTTTCAACGTGAATCAACTGCTCGCAGCCGTGGCTGTGGGGACGGCCCAGCTTCCCGGGGGCGGCGACCGAGCGGTTCAGCGTGACATGCTCGCCGATGATGATGCTTCCCTCCGAGTCGGAGGGCGCGGCCAGGTGTTTTCGCTTCATCTCATCCCATCGGAAAAACGGCATTTTATCGAATCTCCCTGAATCGGGTGGAATGACTCCGTTCCAGAGCGGTTGCGCATGATGAGCGGATTCCGCCCAATATATGGAACACGGCA
>DNYS01000149.1:26283-29288 GCA_003506735.1 Nitrospinota bacterium | reverse complement strand
TGGTGGCCGGTCAGGCGCAGAGCGCGCCCCGGCAGTACTCGCTGGTTGTCGGCACCCTCGGGGGCACCATGGGCCGCCTCGGCGCGGGCCTGGCCGATGTCGTCAACCGCAAGGCGAAAGGCTTTAAGTTCAGTGTCGTTCCCGGCGGAGGCCGGGCGAACCCCGCCCGCATCGGCGGCGGCGGCGGCGACATTGGCTATTCGTTCTCGAACTTCGTGGCGAACGCCACGGCGGGCAAGGTGCCCTTCAAGAAGAAGTATCCGAATCTGCGGGGGATCGCCCAGTTCTGGCAGTCCTGCTACCACCAGTACGCCGGGAAGAACATGATGGAGGCGGGCATCCGCTCCTGGAAGGACATCGTCGGCTCCAAGAAGCCGCTCAAGCTCGGGCCGGCGAAGAAGGGGACGAGCACGGAGTACATCTCCCGGCTCCTCGTCGAATTCTACGGATCCAGCTACAAAGGTCTCCAGAAGCGCGGCTTCAAGCTGTCTTTCGCGGGTGTGAACGGCATGTCGCGGCAGATTCGATCGAGTCAGATCGATTTTTATTTTCACAACTCAGGCGATCCGAACGGCGCCGGAATCCAGGCCGCGCTCGGGCGTAATCTCCGGTTCCTCGTTCTGGAGGACGACGCCAAGAAGATGCTTGTAAGCGCCGGCTTTTCTCCCTGCAAGATTCCGGGCGGCATTTACAGGGGCATCGATCAGGCGACACCGTCCGTGGGGGCGAATGGCGTCCTCCTGACCACCGACAAGATGGACCCGAGCGTGGTGTACAACGTGCTCAAGATCATCGTCGAGAACAAAAAGTTCCTCGGCGGCGTTCACAAGGTTTACAAGAAATGGAATCCGAAAACGGCCGGCAAGGGCCTCGGCGCCCCGCTGCACCCGGGCGCAAAGCGGTTTTTCAAGGAGCAGGGGGCTCTCTAACCATCACGCATCCACTCCACGGCGGCGCTTGACGCCGCCGTGGAGCGGATGCCGCCCCCCAAGAAAGATCCCGAATGGCCGACATTGCAAAGAGGAGACCGATCGACTGGCTCATCGGAGCGGTGGCCGTCGGGATGTCTTACTATCACCTGGATATCGCCTACACGGGCGGGTACGAGCCCATGTCCCAGCGGGCGCTTTCGTACATGTTCGGTGTGACGCTGATCTTCCTGATCGGCATTTCCGAGGATAGGGGGTGGCGCACCTGGGCGTCGGGTATTTTCCTCCTGCTGGCCCTGCTCTCGGTCGGCTACCCGGTTTTTTTCACCGATTACTTCCTCGATCGGCTGCTCTACGTCGACCCTATTTTTCCGATCGACTATGTTCTCGGAATTTCCGCGATCCTCGTCTCGCTTGAGGCGACCCGGCGGACCATCAACATTACGCTCCCCCTGATCTCGCTCTTTTTTCTGGCGTATACCTTTTTCGGACCTTATTTCCCCTGGGAGCTGGCGCACAAGGGCGCAAGCTTCACCCTCATCATCGACCATCAGTACATGACTTACGACGGGCTTTGGACGACGCCGTTGAGCGTGTTCTCGGTCTACATCTTCCTCTTCATTCTCTTTGGAGCGTTTCTCGAGCGGATGGGGGCGTCCGAATTCTACGTCCAGCTCTCGATGGCGGTCGCGGGGCGCCTGCGCGGCGGGCCCGCCAAGGCGGCCATATTCGCCAGCGCCATGACGGGCACCATCATGGGCAGCACGAACGCCAACGTCGTGACGACGGGGACATTCACCATCCCGATGATGAAGCGGGCGGGCTTCCGGCCCGAGATTGCTGCGGGAATCGAGACGGCGGCCTCGACCGGCGGGCAGATCATGCCTCCCGTCATGGGCGCCTCGGCTTTTCTCATCGTCGAGTTCACGGGAATCTCCTACTGGGAGATCGTCAAGGTATCGATCCTCCCGGCGGTGCTCTATTTCTTCTCGGTCTACATGATTGTGCATTTCGAGGCGCGGAAGGGGGGGCTGAAGGGGTTGCCCAGCGACATGCTGCCGTCGGTGTGGCCGGTGATGAAGAAGGGCGGTTTTTTTCTGCTTCCCCCGGCGGTGATTTTCGCCTACCTGATGTTGGGGCGGAGCGTCCCCTACGCCGGCATCTTCGGCATCCTCACCGTCGTGTTGCTCGCTTTCCTGAAGGGCGCCTGGGAGCTGATCGAGAAAGCGCGGACCGAGGGCGTCAGCCTGGGCGAAGTCGCCGGGAGCGTCGCCAACGGAGTCTGGAATATCGTCATGGCGATGGAGAGGGGCGCGAAGCAAACCCTGCCCATCTGCGCGGCGGTGGCGACCGTGGGAATCATCATAGGGGCGCTCTACCAGACGGGTCTGGGGCTTAAATTCTCCTCCCTGGTCGTCTCGATGTCTCAGGGGAGCCTCTTTTTGGGGATTTGGCTGGTGGGAATCGCTTCGTTTATCCTCGGCATGGGGCTTCCGACGAGCGCGGCCTATATCGTCCTGTCGGTCATGGCGGTCCCGGCCATGCTGGAGCTGGGCGAGCCGATCGGACTAACGGTTTTGGCGGCCCACCTCATCGTGTTCTGGTACAGCCTGGACAGCTGCTTCACGCCGCCGGTCTGCGTCCCGGCCTACACGGCGGCGGGGCTCGCGGGCGCGAATCCCGCAAAGGCCGCCTGGGCCGCCTTCCGGACGGCGAAGGGAATGTACGTCATTCCCCTGATGTTCGCCTACACGCCGCTCCTGCTTATCGGGACAAAGCCTCTCCCCGCCTTGGAGGCGTTCGCTTCGGCCTTATTGGGGTTCACGGCCCTCTCGGCGTCGATGGTGGGGCACATGTACTTCCCGTTCTCGATCAGGGGCCGCCTGCTCCTCGGCGCCGGGGCGCTCCTGCTCTTCTGGCCCGGCATGGCCTATCATCTCGCCGGGGCGGCGGTTCTCGGCGGGGTGTTCCTCATGCAGCGAAAGCGCCTTTTGGCGGAGGGAGAACCCGACATAAATCCAGCCGTGGCACCCCTCGAAACCGCCTGAGGCCGCTCCCCGCCAGAGGAGAGGGAAT
>DNYS01000149.1:18163-26168 GCA_003506735.1 Nitrospinota bacterium | reverse complement strand
ATTCAGAAAAACCCCCCCCCCCCCCCGGGCGGTCGAGAACGATTTTTCAGTTCAAAATATCTTTAATGACATCTCTCATTTCTTTTCCCACCTTCTTTGATTTTTGAGGCGTCATATAAGGATCGGTCGATCCGAACATGACAAAGGAGCCAATCGATCTCAATTTCGTCCTGATATCCGTCTTCATGAGAAAATTGGTCAAAAATGCGGTTCCCAGGCAGACGGCAAGCCATGCCATGAACATTTTTACTTTTTTCCTTCTTGGCCATCCGGAGGAAGAGGAGCCTGCTACTGGCGCCCCAGCGGCTCTTTCTGCGGCGCCTGCCATCTCCGGTCCCATCGTCTGAATCAGGGCTTAGAAGAATGCGAATGACCCCAACCGTCATCAGGGCCATGGATAGTCCCTTCACATTTCGGGTAATATCCTTCCAGGCATAACTGCCGACAATGGTGTCTTCGTTGACGGCAAAACTGATCAAAAAACCAGCAAATCCGAGAATTAGAGAAACCAGCTCCGTCCCCTGAATCCGAGTGTTCCGGTTTTGTCCACCGCTTGAACCATTTTCGCACAAATCGGCGCTCCAAGGGCCGGACCGGCCAATATCCTCGGGGCGCTCATTCCCGGCCGGTGGCATTTCATCTCTCGCCGGCTGCATTCGTCCTGTTTGCGGGCAATTCTCGGCTTTGACGGCCGTTTTCCGGCTCGTTTCAAGGGCATCGCCGAACTCTCGAAGAGAATGCAAAGCGGCAAGTGATGTGATGGCCGTTAGAATGTATGGAAGATGAGAAGCCAGGAATTCAACTGAGAAACCGTTGATTGTCTTTGCCCGGATGCGCGAGTCCCATCCGTTTCGAAGTTTGCGGGTGTGAGGCGAACGCTCAGGCGAGGGATGCCGAAAGGGCTTCGAGGCAATCCGCCAGGCCCCGGGCGCCAAGGCCGGCGCCCTCGGTCCGGCTCATGGTTCCCCCCGACAAATTGTGCCGCCATTCGGCGAATTCCGCCTCGGGCGCCGAGTGACCCAGTTCCTGGGCGCGGGCGCAGTTTTCAAGAGAGGTGGCCAGGGTCATTCCCATGGCCTTGCCGATGAACGACTCGTAGGAGGAACTGAGGACACAGACCTTGCCCGCCGCCTCGAATGCGCGGGCGACCTCGCACGCCGCGAGCGGGCCGCCGAATTTGGCGATTTTGATGACGCCCACGTCCACGGCGTCCTCGCCGATGAGCCGGTTGGCGTGGTCGAGCGAAAACAGCGACTCGTCCACGGCAATCGGAACGCCCATCGCGCGGATTTGCCTGAATATTTCGAAACACCGCTCCTCGGCGGGGAGGACGGGCTGCTCGAAATGCTCGATATTCGCCTTCTCCATCCTTTTGGCGAAATGAAGCGCCTCCTCGGGCGTGTAGCCACCGTTGGCGTCCATTCGAAGGTGAATATCCGGGCCGAATTCCTCCCGGAGGCAAAGGACCCGCTTTGCGTCGGTGTCCGGGTCGGCGCCCACTTTGATCTTGAATGTAGTGATGCCCTGGGCCAGAAATCCGCCCGCCTTTTCTATCGCCTCCTTGGGCGATACAAGCCCGATCGGTCCGTCAAGGAGGAATTCGGAGCGCCTCTCCCCGCCAAACGCATCCGCAAGCGGTGTGCCGGACCGCTGGCTCATCAAATCCAGAAAAGCGGCCTCCAAGCCCGAGCGGGCCGCGGACAGGCCCGAGAAATCGGCCAGGCTGCCGATTTCGGCCAGGGGGTCCTCCATCTCCCGGCCCTTGAGCGTGGCTGCCGCTGCTTTTATCGCGCCGACCGCATCGGAGATGGCTTCATCGGTGAAGGACACAGGCATGGCCTCGCCCCAGCCCTCGTGGCCTTCCTCGTCGCACAGGCGGACGAGAGCCCGCTCCAGGCGGGTGGTGCCCCCGTACCGGTTGCGCGACTGATGGTTGACCTCGGTTGCCATTTGCCAAACGTCCGCATCGGTGATTCGCATGTGGCATCTCTCCCTCGGCCGGACTGACTGTAGTGGATGCCGTATACTATCCCATTCGCCGTGATGAAACATACGCAGTGCATGCCAGGGGAGAGGATCGCCATGGAAAAGAAAGAACTCGGGGTCGCCGTCGTGGGCTCGGGCCGGATTGGAACGCTTCGGGCCAACATGGCTTCGCGGCATCCCTCCGTCCGCTTCCTCGCCATCTCGGACAAGGATCCGGATCGGGCGGACCTGCTAGCCGAGAGCGTGGCGGCGAATCTCGCCTCGGGCGATAACTACGAGGTCATATCGCGCCCCGAGGTGAACGCCGTCATCGTTTCCACCCCCGAGCACGATCACGTCGAGGCCATCCTACAGGCCCTCGAATTGGGCAAGCCCGTTTTCGTGGAAAAACCGCTGGCGCTCACCCTCGAGGATGCCGACCGCATCGTGGAGGCGGTGGAGCGAACCGGGGTCGAGCTCCGGGTCGGCTACTCCCGCCGCCACGACCGCCGATGGATGCTCGCCAAGGAGCAAATCGTCCAGGGCCGCCTTGGCCCGATACTCGGAATCACCTCGCGCGTCTACAACACGCGGGCGCAGATGCTCCAGATTCTCAAGCGCTCCCCCCACGCCACGCCGGTCATGGACGTTCTGACCTACTATGTGGACATGGCCTGTTGGTACCTGGAGGGGATTCCTCCGGTCGAGGTCGTCGCCCGGAGCAACGGAAAAATATTCAAGGCCCTCGGTCATGAAGCGGAGGACGTCACCTGGGCCATCGTGACCTTCGCGAACGGGGCGGTGGTGAATCTCGGGATTTTCTACGCGCTTCCCGCCAAGTACCCGACCTACGGGCAGAGTGCGCGCTTCGAGATTCTCGGCGAAGAAGGGGTCATCCTCCTCGATATGGACAACAAGGATAGCGTCCTGTTCACCGACAACGGCGTCCCCCACGCCTATGTGCCCGATCACACGGTGAACATGCTTTTCATGCAGAGCAATTCATCGGGCGATTGGGCGCTCGGAGAGTTTTGGGGGCCCATCGCCAATGAGACCCGCTCGTGGCTGGATCATCTGGCTACCGGCATCCCCTCGGCGCATACCACCGCGATGGAAGGCAGGCGAACGGTCGAGGTGACGCTGGCCATCGATGAGGCCGCAAAAACCGGCAAGGCGATCGCGCTGTCGGGCAAGTAACCGGTCGGTCCGAATCTCGGCGCCTCGCTGATCCTGCCGGGATTTTCCGGCCTCGCAGTGCGCGGCGAGACAACAATCTTTTTTTCTTAATAGTTTGGGGCCGCTAATCCCGCTATGTGGAACGCATGGGGGGGGATGGCCCCTTGAGGTGGCGAACTAACTGGTGTTATCTTCCATACCTATACACACAGAGGACAATGCGGAATTTGGCTTCGGAACCACCGGAAATCCGCTTGCGCCAGGTTCGCGACAAGGGTGTGCCGCTAGATGAATAAAACGAACTTTATTGTAGGCATCGTTTTCATTTGCTTCAGTCTTTTTTACTACTTCTACCTCATTCCTACGCAGATTATTTCATCGACCGCAGAGAGCGAGTTCGCGGGCCGTATTTTCCGGCCAGAAACCTTCCCGCAAATTACGATTGCCATTTTCGGGCTGGTCAGCGTACTTCTCGCTGGAAACGCGCTCAGGGAGAAGGGAGCACCCGAGTTCATGTCCGGATCGAGCAGACGGTCCTACTTTCAGGCTATTTTCGTTTTCATCCTTGCTGTGATTTATGTCTACGCCCTTGAGTGGTTGGGGTTTCACCTGACCTCGCCAATATTCCTGGCCATTCTCATCATATTCTATGGTACGAGGGACTGGCGTTTCGTCACCCCGGTGGCGCTGTTGACGCCAGTTGTAATCGAGCGGCTTTTCTGGTTCTCCTTCAAAGTGATCCTGCCCGAGGGCGAATTGTTTGTAGGAGCGTCTTAAATGGAACAAGTTTTTGAAGGCATCAGGCAGGCGATCACCCTCAAGGCGCTGGTCATGGTCTCGCTCGGAGTTTTCGCGGGAATCACCGTGGGTGCGATACCGGGCCTGACGAGTGTGATGGCGATTGCCGTCCTGGTTCCCTTTTCGTTTTTCATGGCGCCGATAAATGGCATTCCCTTCCTGCTGGGGATTCACAAAGGCGCCCTTTTCGGAGGCTCTATTCCTTCCGTCCTGATTAACACGCCGGGCACGGCTGCTGCTGCGGCCACCTCTTTCGACGGCTATCCCCTGGCGCAAAAGGGCGAGGCTAAAAGTGCCATCCAGATGGCACTTTACGCATCGACGTTGGGCGATTCATTTAGCGACATCGTTCTTATCGTAGCGGCCTTTCCGCTCGCCGCCGTGGCGCTGCTCTTCGGGCCGACCGAGTTCTTCGCCCTGATGGTGATGGGGCTGACGATTATATCCGCCGTGACGGGTTCTTCGATTTTGAAGGGCTTGCTCTCGATGCTTATCGGCATCCTCATTGGCCTCATCGGCCAGGACATCATCTCGGGCGCGGAGCGCTTCACCTTCGGCATCGGTAACATCATGGATGGTGTGGGAACCGTTCCCATGCTCATCGGCCTGTTCGCCGTCAGCGAGGTGCTGATACAGTCTGAAAAAAAGCTCTCCGATCTTTCCAACCCACCCGAAACGGCCCACCTCAAGGGGGGCAGATCGCTCGATTTAAAGGAACTGGTCAACGTAAAATGGACCATCATGCGCTCCTCGTTCATCGGCACTGCCGTCGGCGCCATACCGGGCACCGGGGCTGCCATCGCCACCTTCATCAGCTACGCGCTGGCCAAGCGGGCCTCCAAGCGGCCCGAGGAATTCGGAAAGGGAAGTTACGAGGGGATCGCCGCCGCCGAGGCGGCCAACAGTGCGGTGGCGGGGGCAGACCTGATTCCCACGCTGGCCTTCGGCATCCCGGGCAGCGCCTCGGCCGCCATTCTGTTGGGCGCGTTCATGGCCCAGGGCCTCCGCCCGGGACCCGGCCTTTTTCAGGAGCATGCCGCGACCATGTATGGAATCTTCACACTGCTCCTGCTCGGCAACCCCATCATGTTGCTTCAGGGCAAGCTGCTGACCCCCTTGTTTGCCCGAATTGTCACTATTCGCCAGTCGCTCCTTGTGCCGGTCATTCTTCTTTTCTGTGTTGTCGGCGGCTTCATCTACCAGAATAGCATCGAGGATGTGAAAGTTGCTCTGATTTTCGGTCTCGTCGGCTACGCGCTGCGAAAGCTGAATTTTCCGCTGGCGCCTCTGGTCATCGCCTACATTCTCACCGCCTCGGCGGAGGAGTCGATGAAGCAGGCACTGGTACTCTCGGACGGCGATTTTACCGTCTTTTTGACCCGGCCGATTTCGGCCTTTTTTATTTTCCTTAGTGTAGCACTTTTGGGAATGGCGATTTGGAAGCGGCCCTGGGCCGACTAACAAGTCGCATTCATTAACTTGGGAGGAAGGTAATATGCTTACCAGAAAAGGGATTTTATGGGTGTGCGCCATGGTCGTGGCGACAATTTTGATGGTAGCGCCCCAGGCTGGTGCAGCGAAATATCCGATCAAGCCCATCAAGGTGATTCTGGCGACGGGCGCGGGCGGCTCGCACGACATGCACTGCCGGGCGGTGGCGAGCGTTATCCACGAGTATTTGGGGCAGCCTTTTCTGTGCACGGTGCGCGGCGGCGCCGGTGGCAAGATCGGCATGGGAGTCCTCAAGCGCTCGAAGCCCGATGGCTACACGATCGCCCTTGGGTCGGGTTCTCACTTCGCCATCGCGCCTCATGCGCGGAACATGGGTTTTGATCCCAAAACAGATTTTATTCCGGTTTTCCAAGTCAATGGTTCCCCATTTATGCTCGTGACAAAAAGCACGACTCCATGGAAGACTTATAAGGACCTGATCGACGATGCCAAAAAGCGTCCCGGCAAGATTTCGATCTCCTCGAACGGCGCCTGGGGCTCAAGCCATCTGGGTATTATACAGATAATGCGGGCCGCCAATGTCAAGTTCAAGCACGTGCCCTTCCGGGGCGGCGGCAAAGCCTGGCAGGCCATGTATGGTGGCCATACGGATTTAGGTTGGGCCAACGTCACTACAGGCGGCACCCTGGGCCGGGTCAAGAGCGGCGATCTTACCCTGATCGCCACGGCGTCCAAAAAGCGCATGCCTGAGTTTCCCAATCATCCCACCTTTTATGAGCTTGGGGTAAACTATGAGTATAAATCCTGGCGCGTATTCCTGGCGCCCAAGGGGACCCCGGCGGACCGGATTGAAATTCTTCAAAAAGCGCTGCACAAGGCCACCAAGAGCAAAACCCTCAGAAAACTGATCAAAAAATTCGGCGAGAAGCTTTCGCCGCTATCGGGTCCCAAACTTAAGGAAGCATATTTAGGCCAGATCGATTTTTACGGCAAAGTCTTCAAAGACATGGGATATAAGAAGAAGAAATAAAAAGCGTTTACCAGAGTGTTCGGATTCACATGCGCGCGGGCGGGGAGGGACCTTTCCTTCCCGCCCGTTGCGGTTTTATTTACGAATTTTAAGGAGAAATTCGATGGCGCCAGAGACGCGCGAAGAAAAGGTTCGCCGCATCACCGAAAAAATTCACAAGGATCGCGGTTTCGTTTACGACGTGCTCGGCTTCGGGGCCGAACTCGACCCCGATTACTTTGAGGTGTATTGCCAGATGCACTGGGGGTTTTTCAAGGAAGAACCCCGCCATCTCGACCCCAAGACGCGCGAGCTCATCGAAATCGGAATTCTCGCCTTCAAGGGAATGAAGCACGAGGTCTACACGCACACGAAAAAGGCCCTCCGCCTGGGCGCGACGATGGAGGAGGCCCTCGAAGCCTTCGAGGTGGCCAGCATCGGCGGCGGCGCACCGGTCCTCATGGAAGGGCTCTATGCCCTCAAGCGAATTCACGACGAGCAGGCGGAAGAGAAGAAATAAAATCCGCCGGAAGGAGGTTCCGATGAAGGCGAGAATCCGGCCCATTCCGCCCGGGGAGGGGACCGGCGAGACGGCGGCCCTCTTCGAGGGGGTAACAAAACTGCTCGGGCGGGTGGCCAACTCGTACCGCGTGATGGCGCATCAGCCCTATGTGGCGAAGATGATCCTGCCCCTCACGGTTTCGCTCATGCGGGAAGGACTCGGCACGACCCTCTCGACTCGGACCAAGGAGATCGCCGTCATCAAGACGAGCCACCTGAACGGCTGCGCTTACTGACTGGCGCACAACACCGCCCTTGGTCAAGCGGCGGGGCTCACGGACGATCATATCGAAGCCATTATTTCCTCGGAGTATATGGATTCCGCGCTTTTCACGCCGGAAGAAAAGACCGCCATTCTCTGGGCGGAGCATGTAACGCTGAACACCGCCAAGATGCGCGATGATGTCTTCGAGGAGGTGCATAAGCGTTTTTCGGACGCAGAGGTGGTCGAACTGACGATGGTCATCACATATTTCAACATGCGGAACCGTTTTCAGGATGCGCTTCGGATCCCGATCGAGGAAGACGGCCGGGTGGAGAGCATCGCGGACAGCCGCCGCCAGGATCCGGAAGATATGAAGGCGTATTTCGCCGGCGTGGTCGAAAACTGGCCCGGCGAGTTCCCGCAGGCGCCCGGCAACATTTAGAGAAGTGGGTCCAGGCGAAAAATGATATAATCACCCCGGTTCCATGAATGAATTCCGTTTTCGCGCGGCCGGAGAATGCGGACGGAGGAAGGGCGGATGCCCAGCGAATCAAATCATTCGAAACTCCTTCATCATAGCTCCCACTGGGGCGCATTCCGCGCCCGGGTGCGGGGAGGGCGCCTGGTCTCCACCGAGCCCTTCGAAAAAGACCCCGCCCCATCGCCGATACTGGACTCAATCCCCGAGGCCGTTTATGCCGAAAGCCGGGTGATGCGGCCCATGGTCCGCGCCGGCTGGCTGGAGGAGGGACCCGGCGGCCGGACCGAGGGCCGGGGGGCGGAGCCTTTCGTGCCCGTCCCGTGGGAAAAGGCTCTCGATCTCGTGGCCGGCGAGGTCC
>DNYS01000149.1:14882-18060 GCA_003506735.1 Nitrospinota bacterium | reverse complement strand
AAAACGCTCCTGAAGAGATTTCTCAACGGAATCGGGGGCTTCACCGATCAGGTGAACACCTACAGCAACGCCGCCGGAACGGTCATCCTGCCCTATGTCGTGGGAAACGCGGAGGCCATCTATGTGGGCTCCTCCTGGGACGGCCTGATCCGCGACTCCGAACTCATCGTCATGTTCGGCGGGGCGCCCCTCAAAAATTTGCAGGTGGCCGGGGGAGGGCCCGGCATGCACATGGGAGAGGAATGGCTGCGCAGGGCCAAGGAGGCTGGAATCGAGTTCGTCAACATCGCGCCCTTGCGCGACGATGCCGCGGATTTTCTGGGCGCCGAATGGATTCATCCGCGCCCGAACACGGATACCGCCCTCATGCTGGGGATGGCGCATACTCTCGCCGAGGAAGGGCTTCACGATCCCTCCTTCCTGAAGCGATATTGCACGGGATACGATCGGTTCGAGTCCTACCTGATGGGGGGCGGGGACGGACAGCCCAAGGACGCCGATTGGGCCGCCTCGATCACGAATGTCGGGGCGGGCCGGATACGGGCCCTGGCGCGCCGCATGGCGGCCTCGCGCACCATGATCATGACCAATTGGTCCCTCCAGCGGGCCGATCACGGCGAGCAGCCATTCTGGATGACGATCACCCTCGCGGCCATGCTCGGCCAGATCGGGCTTCCGGGGAGCGGCTTCGGTTTCGGCTATGGAAGCATGTGCGGCATGGGCGGCCCCCGCGAAAGGATAGCGACCCCCAGGATGCACGCCGGGCGGAATCCAACGGGAAGCTTTATTCCGGTCGCGCGGATTTCCGACATGCTCCTGAATCCGGGCGGATGGTACGAATATAATGGCGAGGCGCGGACTTTTCCGGATATCCGCCTGGTCTATTGGTGCGGCGGAAACCCGTTTCACCACCATCAGGATATCAACCGCCTTCTCCGCGCCTGGCGGAGGCCCGAGACCATCGTCGTCCACGAACCCTGGTGGACGGCGACGGCGCGCCACGCCGATATCGTCCTTCCGGCGACGACCACCCTTGAGCGGAACGACATCGGGGCGAGCCCGAAGGACCGCTTCATCCTGGCGATGGAAAAAGCGATCGAGCCGATAGGGGAGGCGAGGAACGATTTCGATATTTTCGTGGACCTCGCCGGGCGGCTGGGCACCCGGGAGGCATTCGACGAGGGATTGGGGGAGATGGATTGGCTCAGGCGCATCTACGAAGACGCCCGCGAGCAGGCCGCCGAGCGGCTGGTGGATTATCCCGGTTTCAACGCTTTTTGGGAAAAGGGCCATGTCGAGATTCCCGCCCCGGTCGAACCTTATGTTATGCATGCCGATTTTAGGGCCGATCCGGCCGGGAAGGCCCTGAATACGCCATCGGGAAAAATCGAAATATTCTCAGAAACCATCGACGGATTCGGATACGAGGATTGCCCGGGCCACCCGGCCTGGCTCGAGCCGATCGAATGGCTTGGAGGGGATGGCGCCACTAACTATCCCTTGCACATGATCTCGAATCAGCCCGCGACCCGGCTCCACGGACAGATGGATTCCGCCGGCATCAGCCGGAAGAGCAAAATAAAGGGGAGGGAGCCCGTGCGCCTTCACCCGGCCGACGCCGCCCGCCGGGGGATTTCGGAGGGCGATATCGTCCGGATATTCAACGGCCGGGGCGAAATTCTGGCCGGAGCCGTCCTGACCGATCGGGTGCGGACCGGGGTCATTCAGATTTCGACGGGGGCATGGTACGACCCCGTGACCCCGGGACGGGTTGGCGCATTGGATCGGCACGGGAACCCGAACGTCCTCACCCCCGACAAAGGCACCTCGAGGCTCGGTCAGGGCCCCATCGCCCTCAGCGCCCTTGTCGAGGTGGAGCGATTCGAGGGCGAACTTCCTGAAATCACTATTTTTCGAGCGCCCGGCATTATGGCGGATGCGAAATAAACCTCAGGCGATCTTTTTCATAAGCCTCAAAATTGAATAACACACATATTTTTAAACACATAGGAGGTTAATTGCGTGGCAGAGCCGGTTAATCCATGGAATGAGAAAAGTAATCTGGAGCGGACCGATCTTCCGGAGGGAGGATATGCCCTCACGATGGAAGCGGATACGGAGACCATCGACGGGCAGCATCAACTCAAGATGGGGCGCGCGCGAATTCACGAGGTTTATTGCGATGAACCGCCCCGCCTGGGAGGGGAGGACCGCTACCCCCAGCCGCTGACCTATATCGCCATGGGGGTGGGATTCTGACTCCTCACCCAACTTGCGCGGTACGCGCATATGATGAAAATCCCTTTCACGAAGGCCCAGTGCCGGGTGGCTTTCGATTGGTTCGTGAAGGGCTCCGTCCTTCGGGGGGATATCCGTTCGGGGGCAACAGCCATGCGGACACATTTTACGGTGGAATCCGATGAGCCTCGGGAGAATGTCCTGAAACTCATTCGAAACGCCAAGAACGGATGTTACGCCGAGGGGATGGTTTCGGCCGCAGTTCCCATCACAAGTACCGTGGAATTGAATGGAGAAAACATCTCCCTTGAGGGAATTACGGAATAGGCTATTTTAAAACCGAGAATTTACCTCTCATGTAGATTCTCGGCATAAATATTGTTTTAGAGTTTGGCTCTAAATTTTTGATATCTAACGTTTTTGTTGGGAAACGTTGACGTTGTTTCGAAGGTCGATCTTAAAGGTATTGTTGAACCATACGCTCCATCCGAGGCGTCTCCGAATGGTCATCAACAACAGGAAAATTTGGAGAGGAAAAATGACCCGCATCAGGAGCGCCAGGCTTTTGCCGGCCGCGGTGGAGGACTGATATTCGCCCTGAAACTGGAGAATCGAGCTCTGCAGGGTGAATTTGGCCGCATGGTAGAAAATTTCCAGAATTGGCGCATTGGCGTTCGAGCAGGCCCCCGCCTCTCCCTCGAGAATTCCGAGCCTCCTGAAGGGCGTATTTTTCCCCTGGATGCAGGGGAATCGATTCAAATCGGCCGGTCTCGAAGTGGACTGATATATCCCCAAAAGTCCCTGGAGAAGGATCGAAACGCTCAAGATGATGAGAAGCGTCCTCAGGGGCCTTCCCGTGCGAACCCCGTACCCCCCGAGAGTCTTGTAAAGACCCAGGAGCCGGGCGGATATCCTCGCCTTGAAGCCCGTGCGCATGTCT
>DNYS01000149.1:14692-14819 GCA_003506735.1 Nitrospinota bacterium | reverse complement strand
GGCGGATATCCTCGCTTTGAAGCCCGTGCGCATGTCTCCCTGACGGCGAAGAAGGCCCCGTCTTCTCCGGTACTCCATCGCGGCCCACTTGAACTCTCCTGCCTCGGCATAGTTTTGGCGGTTTCGT
>DNYS01000149.1:11696-14574 GCA_003506735.1 Nitrospinota bacterium | reverse complement strand
GCGCCTTGAATTCCCCGTCCTCGATTTTTCCCGGAAAGGTCTTATTGCCAGCACCATCGGCGGGCCAGGCGGTGTTCTCGAATAGGACCTGCGAAAGGTCGGTGTCCATGAACGAAACGCGCTGGAAGCTAACGGAGCGAAACGAAACCTGCTCGGGGCGGGCCAGATTCATCCGCTCAAAGTTGATCGTGCACTTGCCCTGAGGCTGGAATACACGGAACTCGGCGTCCTCTTCTTTCCCGCAAAATTCGAGGCTCCCCGCAACCTGTATGCCGGCAAAGCTGGCCGAACCGAAAAATTCCGACCGCCAGAACCCGGATCTGTCCCCGAAGGCGGCATCGGTGAACCAGGTGCCGTCCCCGAACCGAGATTCAACGAAGAGCGTGCTGTGTCCGAAGCGGGTCCTTTCGAACGATGCATCTTCGCCGAATTCGGCTCCGAGAAAGGTGGCGTCGCTATCGAAATTCGCTCCATCGAACATGGAGCCCCGTCCGAAGCGGGTCCCGAAAAACAGGCTCCAGCTCCGAATTTCGCCCGGATAAACGAGGCTGCCGCGCCAAAAATGGCCCGGTCAAACGATATGCGCTCACCCAAAATAGCTCCGCCGAAGGAGGCCCCATCGCCGAGATTGGCCTCATCGAAATGGGCGTTTTCGCCGAATTCGGCCCAATGAAACCGGGCGCCTTCGGTAAAGGTGGCCCGGATAAACTGTGTGCCGCAGGCGAGGCGGGCAAAATGAAAATCCGCCGGCGGAACCACTCGCCCGTTGAAAAAGGAAAAACCTTCCGGAAAAACAAACCCCCGGCAGTCCAGGCGCACCCCGAAAGAAGTGTCCTCATGGTGCACCTCGAAATCAAAGACAAGCTCCGAGAAGCGGACGTTGAAAATTCCGTCCTTGAGGCGGCGCCCTTTCGCGTCCTCCGGGTCCCAGTGAAACAGGCAAAGGCGGAGGCCCTCCCCGCTTTCGAATTCTCCGGGATGGGAACACCGGGCGCTCCCCAAGGTGCCCGTCTGGGAATACTCGCATTTGGAAAGATCGCCTGTCTCGTCTTCTCTCGCTGGATATTCCATCAGATTCCTATTCCGTCCGATAGCGGATGGCGGTCGTCTGACTGGACTTGTACCAGCCGGGGATTACCATCGTGTTGGGTCCGGGCCTCCCTCCGGGAGATGGCGAGGTCGGCGGCCGGAATGACGACGGGCAGCCCATCCGGCCAGGGAGGCTCGAAAAAATACTCGAAATGATCGGTTGCCTCGTCCATCGAAAATCCTTCCCCGGCCCCGCCGGCCCCGGCGAAAAGGGGCGCGACCCAAATAACTTTAATGGTACACTATCGAAAATGATAACCGGATCGGCCGCGCACCGGATTTTCGATTGCGCCAGGGCGGCGTTTGCGGCCAACAAACAGGAGGAACCTCATGGCTGAGCGGCCAACGGAAATGGACGAATTTTTGGATGAACCCCGAATGGCGCGGGTTTCGACCTCTAACCGGGACGGTTCTCCCCACATCGTCCCCCTGTGCTACAAATTCAACGCCAAGGACGGCACCTTTTTCATCAGCACGGGGGCCGATTCGGTTACCGCCAAAAATTTGAACCGAAATCCGGCCATCACGGTTTGTATCGATGACGCTGAATTCCCGTTCCGTGCGGTGATTATCGAAGGGGAGGCGGAGGTCTCCGAGCCGCTGGGAACTGATCACGAGGGCATCAAAATCGTTGTCGATCAATTTTTCGGCCCCGACATGTGGGAATCCTACAAGGATGGACCCGTCGCCCAGAAGATCCGGGTCCGCCTCAACATAGTCCCGAAAAAATGGAAATTTTGGGACTACCGCCGCAACCTGAACGGGGTTGTGAAGATCGGCTGAGAGGTGCGATGAACGATATCCGAAAACGCCGGAGTTTCGTTGTGCTCGCCGCTGCCGCGGCGGCGGTGTTTTTTGCATCGGCGGGCGTGGCCGCGGCGGCTACCGCCATGGGTAAAGGTAAATTCGTAGGGATGCTCCGGATTCCGGCCGGGCCGTTTACCATGGGCCGGAACGGCGGGCCGCCGGATGAGCGCCCCGGCCATACCGTTCGGTTGCCCGTCTACTATATCGACAAAAATCTCGTCACATGGGCGCAGTATGCCGAATTCATCCAGGCCAAGGGGCCTTCCGGTCCCAAAAACGAGATGTATCTCGACGAATACGACAGTGACACCCGTATCATGAACATAAAAGGAAAATGGATCGTCCAGAAAGGATTCGAAAAGTTCCCGGCGGGGGAGATGGCCTGGCAGGGGGCGGTTGCGTACTGCAAATGGCGCGGAAAGCGCCTGCCCAGCGAAGCGGAGTGGGAAAAGGCCGCACGCGGCACGGACGCGCGCCTCTATCCCTGGGGGAACCAAAAGCCCACGAAAGATCGCGCGTTTTTCGGCAGTTTTCGGAACGACGCTGCCCCGGTTGGGCGGTTTCCCAAAGGGGCGAGCCCCTATGGCGTCCTCGATATGGCGGGCCAGGTATGGGAGTGGACCCGGTCCCTCTACCGTCCGTATCCCTACAAGCCAAAGGATGGGCGGGAGAGCCTCAAGGTGCACGATGCGCGTGTGGCCAGGGGAGGAAACACATCGAGCGATAACCAGGGCCTGACCTCGACCTCGCGCGTTCCCGTCTATCCTGGCCGGCTCGACTCAGGCCACCGCTATTTTGGCTTCAGGTGCGCCTCGGATATGCAGTTGTTGATGTAGTCCGTACCGGCGGGGCCGCTCTCGGTTTCGATTATTCCCAAAAATTATGGTTTGTCCCCGGAAAGGGAGGTGCGTCCGATGAACCGCTTCGCCTTGGGGCTAGTCCGATATGTCCGCCGAACTCCTGGGTTGGGCATCGGGCATGG
>DNYS01000149.1:9191-11576 GCA_003506735.1 Nitrospinota bacterium | reverse complement strand
TGAGCGACCGGCGGAATTGGCGAGGAAAGACGCACTCTCTGCTTGAGGGGCCCTGGGCTGATAATGTTGACGCCTTTTCCTATTATGGAGTCGCTTTCAGACTGTAGTCTCCACGATTTGGCATCTTCCTTGAAACGTTTTTGTCTTTACGCCTCTGTGTTCAAGAGGTTTCCTCTAGGAGAGTCAGGATCATCCGCGGGTGGCGGGCCGCTATCGGTGGGCTGGAAGGGGTCCGGCTGGTAGGAGATATCCGTTTGGGGCTGAATATCGGTACCGCCCTGGGATGTGGGTACAACGACTGAAATAATGTCGAGAGTAGGGGAGACTTCCATGAAAAAATTCCTTCCTTTTGTTTGCCTTTCGCGGAAGGAGTTCGAAAACTCCTCTTTCGTTCGGTAGGCCAACCATCAGCTTGTGCTACGGGAGGTGCTGACTTGAGCCTTTGCGTCCCTGCCTTGCGGCGGGTTTGCCTTTATCGCGAAAGGGTATTTTCGCGGCCATCTGGCCTATCGGTTGGACCTCTTGGAGAGGACCTTTCTGGAACACAGCCTAGCCCTTGCGAAAAAACAAGGTGTTATGGAATTGTTAGGTCCGTGTAATATTTAGATTTAATGTGGGAAAAACCGAAACTCTTTGCCTGGAAAGGGATAAGGAACGCTCCGAATCGGTTTCTTCGGCCTCATTAGGCCTGCAAGTCGAGTTCAGGCTGTGCCGGGAGCCTTGCAATCCATAAAATCGATTGGCGGGGATGCCTGGGTTTTGGATTTGAGGGTATGGATGGGCCTCATTCCGACAGCCTAATCAGGTGGAATGAGACCCGCAGCAGCCTATTTTGTTATTTGGTAACCCTTGCCGGTCATGCACTTTTCAAACGGAATCTGTGCGCCAGCCCAATAATAGGTGCGTTGAGAGTTGAACGCCAGAGGTTTTCCGTCGTTGCCCTTTGGGTCGTACAAAAACCACCAGGTGTTGGCGCAAAACCTCAAATCCTTCTCTGCTTGTATGGCGGAGACCCCGGGCTTGGCCCAGATATTTCGTATAGTCGCACAACCCGCCAACCGGCTGGTCGCCAGGAGCACCAGAACAATTTTCCCTCTGATTTGCATTGCCACATTCCCCTCGGCGGAATAAATTGGGCCTTATTCCCATCAAGAAATCAGGTTTCGGAAGGTGACAATATAAGCTAACGAGCGCCTCAGATCGAGCGGAAAATATGCTCCCCACCGCATCCGGCCAAACGCCTCGCGCGAAAGATAGGGTCCCACCCGGGGGTCGTTTCAAGGCAACCATTACCGTCACGCTTGCCAATGGCCCATATGTTAATATCCCTTTCCAATTCCCGTGATTTTTTCTTACGAAAGACACCATTAATGCCATGAGGAGGTGGTCAATGCGGTTTTTGCTAAAAGTGGAGATGCCAGTTGAGATAGCCAATGAGATGGCCCGGGAGGGCGTGCTGGGGCAAACGATCGAGGCCATTCTGGAGGATCTCGAACCCGAGGCGGCCTATTTCATGACCGCAAACGGGGAACGGGCAGGACTGATTTTCATCGATCTGGATGATGCCTCAGAAATTCCCAGAGTGATGGAGCCATGGTTTCTTGCGTTTGAGGCGAATGTGGAGTTAATTCCTGCGATGACGGTGGAGGACCTTTCGAAGGCGGGTCCGGACATCGAAAAGGCGGTGGAGAAATTCGGTTAAATCTCCCAGCATGTGAATTTTAGCCCATCGAGGGCGATTTCCACCGGCATTTTCTCGAATGGACTTTAAGGAATGGATAATTTCCATTTAAATACAAATGTGAAAAGCCTCGTTCGTGAAGTTATTTCGAGGCAAAGACCCCATTGCGAGGTGTAAATACACATAATGGGGTTTCCCTCTGGTTGGCCCCAACCTGGATTTGATGGGGAAAATCGTTTGGCCTGCAAATAACCATCGTCCCGGGCCGAAAGAGGAGGAAACGTGAGTTGAAAGCCATTTTCATGGCTGTGGCCATTGCCGCCGCCTCGCTTTACGGCCCATCCGGGGCCGCCGCACACAGTTTCCGGGTGGGGCTGCTACTCCCCCTCATCGGTCCCTCCGCCGGGGCGGGTAAACAAATTCTAGACGGTTTCATGTTGGCCACAAAAGAGAGAGACGCCCATCCCGGCAGGCGAAAAATGCGTTCTATCCCGCCGCCGCCGGCGCGAAGGTTTTTCTCCTCAGCCTGGGCGATGCGCCCCGGGAATTATCGGGGAAGTCGTGCTCCCCCTATATCATTTCCATCTCCCAGCGGAGGGGGCGGGAATCGGCGGGGCGTTCGCCGCATCGTTCCAAAAAGAGTACGGACGCGCATCCACGCGGCATGCCGCTCTGGGGTATGACACCGCGCGGCTCATCGGCTC
>DNYS01000149.1:2278-9101 GCA_003506735.1 Nitrospinota bacterium | reverse complement strand
GGAGGCCCAGCTGCCAATAGCGACTGCGCCGGATAAATCACTGCATCCGACTCGAAAAACTATGAAATTCGGGAAAAATTATCCTGTATCGCACCGAACATGCAGGATGGAGTAATCGCACAAGAGATCCTTATATTACGCCCAATACCAAAACGGCCTCTCCTTCCAAATTTCGGAAAAACCAAGCCCCCCCGTTGAAATATCCGGATATTCGCAAATTTTTTTTTTGTAGGACATTAGACAGATTAAAAACGGGTACCATTTCGTCTGCGCGCATAAAGCGCCATGGAGCCTGAAATGTCTCATATGCACTGGTTGATATCCGATTTGAAATGGTCCATGCGGGAAGGGTACAAGATGGACCTATTATGCCTGTTGAAGGGGGATCGTAGCAGATATATTATTTGACATAACATATCTTATCAGATATTTAGTTATGCCCAAGAATGCGCTATTTACCCAGGACATTCATACGCGCCCTGAGCTGTGCCGTGATGAATGGGCTCCTGGGATATTTTTGAATCAGTTCCTCGTAGGTTTTGAGCGCATCGGCCCGTTTGCCGGTTTCTTCCAGGCAACTTCCCACGGAAATGTACAAATCCTCGGGCGTTAGGAGACTTCCATTATAGAGAATTTTTTTCCAAATTGGGATGGCCTCGGCGCATTTCCCTTGCAGACTCAAGGTCCCGGCGAGCCCGCGCTTGGCCAGTTCACGGTCCATCTCCGCGATCCCCCCTGTATTCAAGAGCCGGTGGTATTCTTTTTCGGATTCCTTGTGGGCCCCCCGAGTCCTTAAAAGCATGGCAAGGCGCAATCTGGCGATGGCGCCCGCCTTGGTCCCGGGATAATTATCGGCGGCCTTTCGAAGCGCGTCTTCGGTTTGCGCAATGGCCAGCGCAATACCGGATTGTTCCTTGATATGGTTCTTCCAGGCCCGATAGCCGAAAAATGCCCCCAAAGCTACGAGGAGTACCGCCGCCAACGCAAGCACCGGTTTCGTGTTGGCCTGATACCACAAGGTAATTTTTTCAGCATAGACATGGAATGAATCCGGCTCTTTGATCTCTTTTCGAAACGAACGCGCCATGAAGTTTGGTCCTTATGAATGAAAATTTCGTTTGTCGGTCAACCTTTCGCGGTCCCTTTTCTCTCACGATGCGAAATATCTTTTGCCCACATCCGGCAGCCGCGGTCAAAGTGTTATAGGCCCCCGAAGCAAGCGAGCGCCAAAATGCCGGGTTCTCCCCATGCGGTATGCGAAATTTTGTTTTCGAGAGGGAGCCTGTTCTGCATTAAGACGAAACCGGAGAATGGACGGCCTATTTCAAGAAGTCGAGAAGGTCCGTCAATTCATTGCGAATCCACGCAATGTCCACATTTTTTTGATTTCCGAATAAACCCGGTTGAGGCGATTCCTCAGGGGCCTTGACCTTTATACGGTTCGCCTCGGTCTGGTTTGAGCGTTTTTTTTGTAGCTGCTTTTTCGCGCCGGCAATCGTGAAATTTTCCTCGTAAAGCAATTGTTTGATGGAAAAAATCAAAACGACATCTTTTCGGCGGTATATTCGCTGGCCGGACTCCCCCTTCGCCGGGCGGAGCATTCTGAATTCGCTCTCCCAATAGCGAAGCACATGCGGTTTTGTCCCGGTCAGCTCGGCCACCTCGCCAATCTTGAAGAATAGCTTGTCGGGGATCTGCGGGTGGGTCACGCCTTCTGCTTCCGGGACCATTCCCCAACCTCCTGCTTTCGCCTATTTCCGCCTGACAACGTAGGAGCCGCGGAATCCTGCCTTGGAAACGCGCCTCAGAATGTCTCTGGCCTCCCGGCGGCTCGATAATTTCCCGATTCGGACGGCCCGAAGACCCGGCTTCGTCGAGGAGGTGGTCCTCGGTGCGAGCCTTGCCTGCAGGCCCGAATCCTCCACAATGTCCATACGCTGGGCGGCGTCTTCGAGGTCCGCGTATGAGCCGGCGGAAACGAGCCATTTACCCCCGGTTTTATAAACCGAAACCCGAATTTTCTTGGCTCTGGCCCTCGATGCAACGAAAAGGGCATCGGGTTTCGCCGCAAAATCTCCGAGCAGCACCTCGGTCCGCTTCGAGGACGAAGAAGACTTGGATCGTCCGCTCACAAAGGGCCGGTAACCTTTGGCGCGAAGTTTGTCCACGAAAGAGCGAACGCACTTATCTGTCCGGCACGTAGCGATTTGCACACTGTAATAGCGTGCGGAACCCTTTTTCGCCGTCCGTTCCGAGGCGGTGCTACTCGATCGAATCCGCTTTCGCGATGTACGCCTGGGAGGGCGTGGCGTTGCGGCCCGACGGCCCTTTTTTAACGTTCTCGGCGGGGCCGGTCTTCTCTTTTGCTTTGCCCTCGAGGCCATTCTTTTTATTCGACGTGCGGTTCTCGTGCTTTTCGCCGACGCTTCGGAAGGTACCTCCTTGGCCATGGTTTTGGCGGGCACGGCCCGGGCCGGTTGCGCCTTTTTCTTTCCGTCCGCCTTGGTGGGAACAGGGCTCACCGCCATCGCTCCACCGGAAGAAGCGGTTGTGTTGTCCGCGATTTTCTTTAATTTCGCGGCGTCGGATTGCCTTTTTCGGTAAAGCGCCATCGCCCGCTTTTTATTTTCTTCGTTGGCTTTTTTGATCTTCGCGGCATTTTTGCGCTTCAACTCGATTTGTTTTTTCTTGGCCTCGGCGATTCGCTGTTTCTTCAACTGGCGCGGAATCCACCAGTACTGGTACCCCGCCCAACCGCCGCCGCCAAAAACGAGAAGCGCCACCAAGACAATGCCGATCGTCTTGACGAGGCCCCCGCCCTTTTTCTTCGCTGAGCCGGATTGAGACAGGCCTCCGTCTAAATCGTCCCCGTAGTCGTCGAATGACCCATCGTCGGCGTCATCGTCGTCGAGCAGGTTGCCCCCTTTAGCCATATCCATACTTCCTCTTCGGCGGAGATTACTCTTCTTCCCGGGCAGCCGTGGCTTCTGAGATTATTTTTTCGGCCACCTGTCCCGGCACCTCATCGTAGCGGAAAAATTCCATCGAGAAATCGCCCCGGTCTTGCGTCATCGAGCGAAGCGAAGGCGCATAGTTCAATACCTCCGCCATGGGCACCTGGGCCCGGATGGTCTGCTTTCCGCCCGGAGCGGAATCCATGCCCATCACCCGGCCGCGCCGCGCGTTCAAATCGCCGATGATGTCGCCCATATAATCGTCGGGTACGGTGACATCCATATTCATGATCGGCTCGAGCAGAGTCGGCTTGCAGGCCATCATCCCCTTTTTGAAACCCAAAGAGCCGGCGATTTTGAACGACATCTCGGAGCTATCGACATCGTGGAAACTTCCGTCAAACAGGGTGACCCGAAGGTCCGTCACCGGGAAGCCCGCCAGGGAGCCGTTGACCATCGCCTCGACGATTCCTTTCTCCACGGCCGGAATATATGTTTTCGGAATCGCCCCGCCCACGATTTTATCGACAAACTCGAACCCGTCTCCACGCGTAAGGGGTTCGATCTCGATCCAGGTGTCGCCGAACTGGCCTTTTCCTCCGGTTTGTTTTTTATAGCGCCCCTGCACCTTGGTCCGGCCCTTGATGGTTTCCTTGTAAGGAACGCGCGGGGTTCTCATCTCCACTTCAACGCCGTACTTGCGTTTAATCCGTTCGACCACGACCTCCAGGTGAAGAACGCCCAATCCCGAGAGAAGCAATTCGTTGGTTTGCTCGTTGCGGCTCGTACGCAGAACGGGATCCTCGTCTTTCATCCGGCTGAGCGAGGTGCTGAGCTTTTCCTCGTCCCCCTTGCTCTTTGGCGAAATGGCATAGGAGATGACTGGAGTTGGATATTCGATGGGCGGGAATTTCTCGCTTACTTTATCATCGCATAGCGTATCGCCCGTTTCGGTGGCTTTGAGCTTCGCCACGGCGGCGATATCGCCCGGAAGCAACCTGTCGGAAACCGCCACCTGGTTTTTCCCCTGGATATACAGGAGGGTGCCGAGACGCTCTTTTTCGTCCCGGTTCGGATTCAGCACCATCGAATCGGAGGAAATCGATCCGGACAGAACGCGAAAGATGTTCAATTTTCCGGCGAAGGAATCCACGGCCGTTTTAAACACCAAAGCGCGGAAAGGCGCGTCGGGATCGGCCTCCACGGATACGTCTTCCCCGTCCCCGCCGTTCGCAGTGACCGCTGGCCGCTGGTCGGGGGATATGCCGAAATCGACCAGCACATCGAGGAGAGCGTCGGTTCCGATGTTTTTCACCCCGCATCCGCAAAGGGCTGGCAGAAAGGCCCCCTCCATGATTCCTTGCTTTAATCCCCGGACGATTTCATCGGAGGAGAGTTCCTCGCCCTCTAAGTATTTTTCGAGCAGCGACTCATCGGCCTCGGCCGCGAACTCGATGAGATTTCCTCTCATCTCTTCGAATGAACCGGCCATGTCGGCCGGAATTTCCTCCTCCTGGCCTTTGCCGTTCCCATCTGTTTCGTAGCCATACGCTTTGCCCGAAATCAGGTCCACCACCCCCCGAAAGCTTTCGCCGCTGCCGATGGGCAGCTGGAGCGCCGCCACACGAGTCCCCAGGAGCGATTCAGCTTTTTCCAAAGCACGCTCGAAATCGGCTTGTTCATGGTCCATGTGGTTCACAAACAAAAACCGGGGGATATTTTCTTTCTCCACCCATTCGAAGACTTTCTCTGTGGTCACCTTCGGGTCGTCGTGGGAGTTGAGGACAATGACAGCGTTGTCTATCACACGAATGCACGCCACGGTTTCAGCGATGAAGTTGGAATATCCGGGGGTGTCCAGCAGATTGATATGCTGTTTTTTCCAACTGGCATAACCCATTGAGGCGGCAATGGAGGACCGCCGGTTGATTTCCTCGGGTTCGACATCGAGGATCGTATTTCCCTGATCGACCTTCCCCAGCCGATCCGTGCTGCCAGCGGTGTATAAACAAGCTTCAACCAAAGAGGTCTTGCCGTTTCCTCCCTCACCCAAAAATCCAACGTTTCGAAGGGCCCCGACATCCCGTACCATGAAGCGAACTCCTTCTATTTCAATAAATTATAAGAATTAATACCCAGAACCCCTTTCGCCGGTGTTCGCATCTAAAGCCCCGGAGAATTCTGTAAATAAATGTGCCATTTCAACACCTGATTTGTCAATCAAAATGAATCATTTGAGAGGGTAAATTTAAAGCGCAACGTCAGGTTTTTGCATGATAACTATTTGATATTCATTGCATTTTCTCACCATCCCGCCAAGCCGTTCCATTTTGGGTTTTCCGGGAACTCCCCTGCCCCGCCAGCCCTCTCTCTGGCCGGTTCGAGCAATTCCGCTTTGAGGGACTCAACACTTTCATCATACCTGGAATGGAATTAAAGTGCCCTGAATCCGTATGGATGGAATCGCCGGGAACCGGGCAATCGTCGGATCCGCCTCGCGGCGGGATTTTGGAATTTTACCGAAAAGGAGGAATTGGATGATGGCATCCAAAGCAAATCCGAATGACGGTGGCGATGGGGACCATTGGGTGAATAACGAAATATCCCCCAGGAGGGTGCGGGTGGCCTTTAACGGGGAGACCGTCGCAGACAGCAAGCGCGCCCTTTTGATGCGCGAAGCATGGCACCAGCCCGTGTACTATTTCCCTCCCGAAGACGTCCGGATGGACCTCATGGAGCGGACCGACAACCTCACCCATTGACCCGTCAAGGGAGAGGCGTCCTATTGGACGCTGACCGTCCGGGACCGGACGGCGGAAAACGCGGTTTGGAGCTATGAGGACCCCATCGAGAGCGTCCCTGAAATCGCCGGATATATCGCTTTTTATTGGGGCAAGATGGATTCCTGGCACGAAGAGGAGGATGAGATATTCGTCCACGCGCGCGATCCCTATAAGCGCGTGGATGCGCTGGGAAGCAGTCGCCACATCCGCGTTCTCCTCGGTGGAGAAACCATCGCCGAGAGCCGGCGCCCCCATCTTTTGTTCGAGACGGGACTCCCGGCCCGATACTACCTTCCCGAAGAAGATGTCCGAATGGACTTGCTGGTGCGGTCAGAGAGGACCTCGGGCTGCCCCTACAAGGGGAAAGCCATCTATTGGTCCGCCAAAGTGAACGGTGAAACATTCGAGGACGTGGTGTGGAGCTATCCCGACCCGCTCCCGGAGTGTTCTAAAATCAAGGGGCTTTTGGCCTTCTATCCCGATCGCGTGGAGGATATTTTCGTGGATGGAGAGGCCGCGCCGAAAGGGGTTTGATACCGGAATTCCACCATAAATGAGCGATTTCCCGGCCGCCGGAGCCATCCTGCCGGTATGCCGGGCTTTCCCGCAAACTGGCATTCGGCGGGATTCGCGATTGCCGCCGGAAAATTCTTCGTCAAATTATGGAAAACGCCGGGTTGGAAAAGGATTTTACGATACGGCCCGCTATCGGGTGGGCCTACGCCTGCCCTTGGTCTTTCTTTTGGATGGGCGGGAACCGCTGCTTTTGGAGCCCCTGCCCCCCTTCGAGGCGCGTTTCCTGAAACTCAAGCGCATGGCCGTTCCCTCGAAATTGAATTCCTCGCGAAGCCGGTTGACGAGATACCTGCGGTATTGCTCCTCTGGGAGCCTTTCCGTCCGAGCGGCAAATATGACGATTAATGGGGGAGCCACCGAGGCCTGGGTGGCATAGAGAAGCTTTGGGCGCCGGCCGGTTCGGCCCGATGGCGGCGGATGGGCCGTTGTCCATCGCTCAAGGGCCTGGTTGAGTTTTCCTGTCGGGATGCGCCGCCGGTGGGAGGAAATGATCCGGTCGATGACCGGGAA
>DNYS01000149.1:2101-2236 GCA_003506735.1 Nitrospinota bacterium | reverse complement strand
AAATCCACATGCACCAACTTCTCGTGAATGGTCCGGACTTTTTCATCGAAACTTTTCGTGTCCTTTTTCACCAGATCCCATTTGTTTAGCAAAATGGCGCAGGCGCGTCCGGAATCGAGCACATGCCGGGCAATC
>DNYS01000149.1:1911-2033 GCA_003506735.1 Nitrospinota bacterium | reverse complement strand
GCGTCCAGAACCAGCAAAACGGCCTCGGCGCGCTCGATGCTCCGGTAGGCGAGAATCATGCTGACCACCTCAACCTTGTTGTCGCCCACCTTTCCGCGTTTTCGAATTCCGGCCGTGTCGAC
>DNYS01000149.1:0-1609 GCA_003506735.1 Nitrospinota bacterium | reverse complement strand
GGCGACACCAGCGCCATGTTCCGCAGAGATGGGGCGTGGCTCCCCGAAACCCAATCCGAAAAAATCCCACACCGAATCTCGAGCGAGGTTCGTATCGGTTTTGTTGACGGCGAGGAGGACCTGTTTGCCCGAATTTCGAACCATATCGGCAATCTGAACATCGCCCGGAAGCGGGCCTTCCTGGCCATCCACCAGAAACAGCACCACATCCCCCTCGCCGATGGCGGCGGCGACATGGCGGACAATCGACGAGCGATAGGGGTCCTCCTCCGCGGCCGCGATGCCGCCCGTATCGACCACCAGAAAAGGCGTATCCCCGCGCTCCCCCCTTCCGTAGTGGCGGTCGCGGGTCACTCCCGGAGCGGCTTCGACGATGGCCTTGCGCCGGCCGATCATGCGGTTGAAGAGCGTGGATTTCCCCACGTTCGGGCGGCCTACGATGACGAGAACCGGAAGAGGCATGGCGAACCTGAAAGAAGGGTTGTGGGCAATTGGCCGGCCGGAAAGATTCGGCTAAGGCCGGGTTGCCTCGGTATTTTGAAAAATCTCCCGCCCGCCCGGAACGGAGGCCCGCCGGGGGGTGGCCCCGATGAACTTGGAAATTCCCATGGCGATGCCTTCGGCGATATTCTGCCGGAATTTTCGGGTTTTTAGGCGTCTGGCCTCCGATCTGTTGGTGACAAACGCCATTTCCACGAGAATACTCGGCATTTTGGCACCGACCAAAACATAAAACGGGCCGCGCTTGACGCCCAGGTCGTTGATGTTCGAATACGTCTCGATCAGCCGGGAGATGATAGCGCCCTGAACGTGGTTGGCCAGCTGGTGAGATTCGGTCACCTTGGACCGGAGCGTCAAGTCGCCCAGGATTTTTTGCAAATCGCTCATCTCGCTGACGGTGGTTCCGCTTTCCCGCGCGGCCAATCGCAGTGCCCGCGGGGTGGAGGCTTCGGCGAGCAAATAGGTTTCGACGCCCCGAGTGCTCCTGATCGGCGAGCTGTTAACGTGAATGGAGACGAAAACGTCCGCGTCGTGTTTGTTGGCAAACGCAGTCCGCTTCTTGAGGTCGAGGAAGCGGTCCCGGGTCCTCGTCAAGATAACCCGGTTTCCAGGCGGCAGAAGTCTCCGCAACGAGCGGGAGATTCGCCGCGAAATATCCAGGACCAGGCGTTTTTCGGTCAGCCCGTACAAACCGACCGCGCCGGGGTCTCTCCCCCCGTGCCCGGGATCCAGCACAATTCGCCCCAGACCCGCTCGAAAGCGCGCCGTCATGTTCAGCGAACGCCTCCTTCGCTCCCTCCTGGATCGGGGGGCATCCGCTAGAGGGCGTTCCTCGGGACGGCTCACCTGCCTGTCCGGAATGGCTCTCGGGGGTGGGGATTTGTCCCCTGTCCGGTCCCTTTCCGTGGGCATTTTTGCCTGGGCCGGGCGCGTATCGCGCAAATCGATCACGATTCGGGCCGGTTCCGGAAGTGTAAATACGCGGTGGCGAATTTCAGCGTGGCGCAACTCGATGACCAGCCGCATCCGTTTCCGGTCCGGACGGCCAACCCGGAGCTTTCGGGCCAAGCTGGCCTTCTTGAAGCGAGGTAGGCGAATCCCTGACTGG
>DNYS01000225.1:6275-6407 GCA_003506735.1 Nitrospinota bacterium | reverse complement strand
CCGCCCGCTCCCGCCACCACTACCCCTGTCGCCACGGCCGCATCCTCTCCAAAATGAGAAAAGTCCAATAAATTCAACCATTAATATACACGAATCCGGGAAAACTCAAGCCCCCGGAAACCCCTGGAACCC
>DNYS01000225.1:5740-5962 GCA_003506735.1 Nitrospinota bacterium | reverse complement strand
ATTCGCGCCTCTGGTCCGCAAATTCGGCGGGCGGATCCAACGGCTCGCATGGGGGATGTTGAGGGAGGGGCAAAACGACGCGGACGACGCCGTCCAGGAGATTTTCGTCAAGGCCTATCTCGCTCTTCCCAAGTTCCGGGGAGATTCGAAATTTTCGACCTGGATCTACCGGATCGCAATAAACCATTGCCGGGACATCATCCGCCGCTCGCCGCCGCCCGC
>DNYS01000225.1:4926-5486 GCA_003506735.1 Nitrospinota bacterium | reverse complement strand
CTTATCCGCGCGGGCGAAATTATGAGGATCGCGCCATGATAAACCGCTTTCGATATTGGCGGGGGGGGGTGAAGAGGGCCGAGAAATGGGACGCGTCCGGCCCGGGCGATTCGGACCTGGAGAATCCGGGCGACGTGGATATCCGCGCCCTCCGGAAAATGTTTCAGGCCGCGCGGCGGGAATCCCTGGACGAGGGGGAGCGGATATGGACTAAAATCCGGCCCTCTCTCCACGCGCTGGGCGGCCACGCGCTGGGCGGCGCGCCGCTCGGTCCCGCCAACCTCTGGGCGGTGCTTGCCGCCGCCGGCCCCCGGTTCGCCCTGGGCGCCCTCTGCGCGTTTCTCATCATGGCCGGCGCATTTTGGAGCCAGTCGCCCGCCCCGCCCCCGGCCGAATTGGTGGCTCTCCGCGCGCCAGCCGAATTCAGGGAAGCGCAGGCGGGCCCGCCGGAGGCCCCCCCTGAGGAATACCCGGTCGAGGCGCTTCAATCCAGCAACGGCGATGAGCTGCTTCGCTACATCGCCTACACCTCCCCGGGGCGCTGAGCCCAAAGGGCACGA
>DNYS01000225.1:3946-4898 GCA_003506735.1 Nitrospinota bacterium | reverse complement strand
AGGAAGGATGATGTCGATTTGGGAGAATTTGGGCGGGATCCGGGGGAAGGTGGCCGTGGTGCTCATCGCCGTATTCGCGGCGGGGGGCGGAACGGGCTATTTCGCCGGCCGGTGGCACGCCCTGGAAGGTACATTCGAGCGCGCCTCGATCAGGCGGGCGGAATTTCGCCGGCGCCAGATTCGAGGCAGAGACCTGGGTCGAGGCAGGGGCAGGGGCATGCACCCCCGGTTCATCCGCCGCCTGGAGCGCGACCTGAATCTGGAGGCGGGTCAAATGCAGAAAATCCGGGCGGCCCTCCAGCAACAGCACGAAAAAATGATGCAGCTTCGGATGGGGATGCGCCCCCAGGTGGAACGCATTCTGCACGACGCCAGAAACGAGATCCGAATCCTCCTGAGCTCGGGCCAGCAGCGCGATTTCGATCGGCTCATCCTCGGGTTCGAAGAGCAAAGACAGCGAATGCACCGCCGCTTTTTCCGGGGAAGGCACATGGGCCGGGGAAGAGGCATGGCCCCCGGGGGAATGACGGGGCGGTGATGCGGATATTTCATGACGCCCGGCTCCGGCATGGGCCGGTTTCTCTCACACAAGGACCCAGCGATGCGCAAAATTTTGATCGCCGCGGCGGCGCCGCCGCACTTATATCTTCTAATGCGAGCACGGTTGATGCGGGCGCGGAGAATTCTCCATACGCCGGGCAAGAAAAAAGAGAGAGCAAGGCTCTTTCCGCCGCCGAGATCGACGGCCTGCTCCAGGGGAAGGGCTTGGGCTTCGCGAAAGCCGCCGAGCTGAACCATTATCCCGGGCCGATCCATGTCATCCAAACCGCCCGGAAGATCGGCCTCTCGGGCGCACAGCTCGCCAGGACAAAATCTCTCCACCGTTCGATGAAGCGGGAAGCGGCGGCCCTGGGCCGGAAAATCGTTGACATGGAAAAAGGACTGGACCGCC
>DNYS01000225.1:0-3910 GCA_003506735.1 Nitrospinota bacterium | reverse complement strand
GGTCACGGAAATATCGCTTCGGCGGACCGTCGGCGGAATCGCCCGCCTCCGGGGGACCTTGCGGGCCACCCACCTGAGTTACCACCTGAAAATGAAAAAACTCCTGACCCCCCATCAAATCGCTCCCTACGACCGGGCCAGGGGCTACGGCGGAGGGAGCGGTACGAATATGCACAACCGGCATACGGGAAAATAATTTTCGAACCCACAACCGAGACATGATTTGTACAGACCGCCAATACCCAAAGGAGCAAGACCATGAACCGCAATATTCGAATCGCACTCGTTGCCACGATCGCCGCGGCAGGGCTTTCTTTCGCGGATACCTCCTCCGCCAACAACAAGGGAATGCGCGGTTGGCGGGGCCATGGCTCCGGGCATCGCATGGGGATGAGGGGGCGGTTCCGCGGCCACCGCAGGCCCAGGCCCATCATCTCCCTGGCGCTCCGCTTCAAGGAGGACCTGAAGCTCAGCGAAGAGCAGGTTAAAAAGCTGGACGATTTACGCGCCGGTTTCTACCGCAGGAGAATCGGGGAGCGGGCCGGTCTCCGGACCTTGCGGTTCGACCTCCGGAGAGTCTTGAAGGAGGACAAGATCGATATGGCGAGGGCGGAAGAACACATCCGGGCCATCGCGAAAAAGCGCGGGGACCTTACCCTGGACCGCATCGCCACCATCGAGAAGGGAAAAACCATTCTCACGGCCGAGCAGCTCAAAAACCTGAAGGACCTGCTCCGGCAGCGCCGGAGGGCCCACCGGGAGGACATGAGGCGCGGGATGAGAGAGCGCGGCGGACCCAGCCGGTAGCGGGCATTCACAAACAGGGCATTCACAAGTAGAAAAAGGCGGGCCTCTCACCGGGGAGACCCGCCTTTTTTTCATTCGAATTTCATGCGAAATTCCAGGCGAAATTCGAACCGCGCGGAACCGGGCGTCTATTCCCGGGCCATCTATTCCCCGAAAGCCTCCCCGGTCATCTCCCCCTCGTAGACAAGGCGCGTTTCGCCCTGCATGTAGATGTCGGCGGCATCGCCGCCCCGGCCCGTGAAAAATATCGTCAAAATCTCTCCGCTCCTGACCCGGACCTCCACCGGGGGCTCTACCAGCCCCCGCGTCGCGGCCAGGATGGCGGCGGCGACGGCCCCGGTCCCGCAGGCCAGCGTCTCATCCTCCACCCCGCGCTCGTAGGTCCGGAGAATGAGGGAATGGGGCCCGCTCACCTGGCAAAAGTTCGCGTTCGTGCCGGCGGGCGCGAAGGCCTCGTGATACCGGATCAGGCAGCCCTCCCCGGCCACGTCGGCGCCCTCAATGTCATCGACAAATTCGACGGCATGGGGAACCCCGGTGTTCAGGCGATCGAGCGTGGCCCGGCGGCCAACGAGGTCCACCTCGACGCCCGCCTCGAAGCCGAAGGCCTCCGTCATGCGCAGCTTGACCACCGAGCCCTCGATGGAGCCGTCGATGACCCCGGCGATGGTTTCGAAGGAGACCGGGTCGGATTCGATGCCCAGATGGCGGGCAAACCGGACGGCGCAGCGCCCGCCGTTTCCGCACATTTCGGCCTCGCTGCCGTCGGCGTTGAAAAAGCGCCATTTGAAATCGGCGCGCTCGCTCGGCTCGATGAACATCACCCCGTCGGCGCCCACGGCGACCCCCCGGCGGCAGACGTTGCGCACGAAATCGATCATGGCGTCCGCGTCGTGCCGGCCGTCGCGGTTGTCGATGAAAATAAAATCGTTGCCGCTGCCGCTGAGTTTGGTGAAGCGGATTCCCGGTTCCATCTTCAGTCCGCCTCCCCGGTGATGAACGCCGGGATGCTTTCCCCGCGAATCAGATCCTCGTAGCTCTCGCGCTCGCGGATGACAAAGTGCGCATCGCCGCGAACCAGGACCTCGGGCGGGCGGCCGCGCGAATTGTAGTTCGAGGCCATCGCGAAGCCATAGGCGCCCGAGCTCATGACGGCGACCAGGTCCCCGCGCCGGAGTTCGGGAAGCTCCCGGTCCTTCGCCAGATAATCGCCGCTCTCGCAAATGGGCCCGACGAGGTCCACCTTGCGCCGGGTCCTGGACCGGACGGCCTCCTCCACCGGCCAGATGTCCTGAAAGGCCTGGTAGAGGCTGGGCCGGATGAGATCGTTCATCCCGGCATCGATGATGACGAAGCGTTTTTCCTCGTTCTCCTTGCAGTAGAGCACGCGGGTGACGAGGATCCCCGCGTTGCCCGAAATGACCCGGCCGGGCTCGAACACCAGGGTGCAGCCCAGGTCCCGGAGCTGAGGCAGGATGGCGTCGGCATACTCCTTGGGCGAGGGGGGGGATTCATTCTCGTAGGGAATCCCCAATCCGCCGCCCACGTTCAGGTAGCGGATATCGTGGCCGTCCTCCCTGAGGACGCGGACGCACTCGGCCACCTTCACCGAGGCCTCGGCGAAGGGGCCCGTCTGGACGATCTGGCTGCCGATATGGCAATGCAGGCCGATGGCGTTCAGGTTGGGAAGGCCGGCCGCCACCCGGTACAGGGCCAGGGCGCGGGAGATACCGATCCCGAACTTGCTCTTCTTCAATCCGGTGGCGATGTAGGGATGCGTCTCGGGGTCCACGTCCGGATTCACCCGGACGGCCACGTCGGCCCGCTTTTCCATCTGGCCGGCCACCCGGTCGATGTTGCGGAGCTCATCCTCGCTCTCGACGTTAAACATGAGGACGCCCTGCTCGAGTGCGTAGGCGATCTCATCGTCGGACTTTCCCACGCCCGCGAAAACGACCCGCTCGGAGGGCACGCCCGCCCGGAGGCTGCGGAAAAGCTCTCCTCCCGAAACAATATCGAGCCCCCCGCCCATCTCCGAGAACAGGCGCAAGATGGCGATGTTCGAGTTGCTCTTCATGGCGAAGCAAATCAGATGATCCACCCCGGCGAACGCCTCGTCGAAAACGCGGAAGTGGCGAACCAGCGTCTCATGGCTATAGATATACAGCGGCGTGCCCAGCTCCCCGGCCAGGCGGGCCACCGGTACGCCCTCGGCGTGGAGCTCCCCGCCCCGGTACTCGAAATGGTGCATGCTTATCGAAACCTCCGAATGAATCGCCTAAATACCCGCCCCCGCGGGGGGAGAGTATATGAAGGATCGCCGGAATGATCGAACATCGCAGGCGAATTCCGGCCGGGTCCGTTTGTTATGGCCCTCCGAAATTTTATTGCGCTGAAAAAGGCGAAACCCAACGGGCCGGGGCCCCGCCCGCGGGCGATTTACCCTTGCCTTCCGCCAAAAGATGGGGTGATGGATTGCGCGGCGTCATCATTCGAGAAATATACGGGGTTCGCGCTGCGCTTGGGACGCGGCCCCTATAACCCTACAATCCCTGGATAATGGGCTTTTTCGGGGGCCTGGGGTTTCCCTTCACGCCGCATCCGGCAACCGCCAGCAGAAGAACGGCCAGAGCTGCCGAAACGATGGCCCGCACCGAGGTCCGCTTAACCGAGGTCCGCTTAGAGGCCAAGGCGTTTTTTCTCCCCTCGAAGCTGGCGGAGGATACCCCTCCTGGAAGTGCCGCCCTCGCTCGTGCGCGCCGTCAGGGCGCGTCCGAGATCGGCCGCCCGGAGATCGGCGGGCCGGAGTCTCCCATCGGCTTTGGCCAGGTCGGCCCCGGTGAGGCCAGCGAGCGGAATTCCCTTTTCGGCCGCGAGCCCCACCGCCCGGCCCGCCGCGTGATGTGCCTGCCGGAAGGGGATGCCCCGGCGAACCATGGCATCCGCCAGGTCGGTCGCCGTCATGTATCCTCCCTCGGCGGCTTCGGCCATCCGTTCCCTGCACGGGCGCATGGCGGCCACCATCGGCGCCATGACCTCGAGCGAGGAGCGAAGCGTATCGGCCGCGTCGAACAGGGGTTCTTTGTCCTCCTGCATATCCCGG
>DNYS01000121.1:24239-26762 GCA_003506735.1 Nitrospinota bacterium | reverse complement strand
GATGTGCCGTGCGCGTTGATGTAGTCCACATCCGCCGCCTGGACCCCGGCGTCCTCCAGCGCACGCCTCATCGAAAGAACGGCGCCGACCCCCTTGGGGTGCATATCGGTGATGCGGAAGGCATCGGCCGAATCGCCGTAGCCCAGCACCTCGCCCAGGATCGGCGCCTTGCGCGCCAGCGCGTGATCCAGCTCCTCGAGCACGAGCGCGCCCGCCCCCTCGGACATGACGAACCCGTTGCGCCTCCGGTCGAAGGGGCGCGAGGCTTTCTGCGGGCTCTCGTATTTTTCGGAGAGCGCCGTCAGCAGGACAAACCCCATAAAACCGCCATAGGAGATCTCCGAATCGCAGCCGCCCGCGATCATCGCGTCGGCCTTTCCGTCCCGGATGAGGCGGAGCGCCTCGCCCACGGCCTGCCCCCCTGCCGAGCAGGCCGAGCAGACCGAAACGGAGGGGCCCTGCGCGTCGAACTCCGTGGCGATGACCGATGCCGCTATATCGATTTTCCGCCGGTAGAACTGGAGAAAATCATACCCTCCGGATCGGAAGAGCTCTCTGAAATCCCACCTGCCCTCCCAGGGGCCGTTTCCGCCGGGGCGCCACTGGCGGAAGAGCTGGGTCATTTGGGGGATGCCGGGGTGCTCGCCGTGCGAGCCGACCGAGACGCCGACGCGCGCGCGACCCGCCACCTCGTCCAACCGGGCGCTCCCGGCGGCCTCTGCGGCGGCGATGAGCATCATGCGGACCCCGCGCGAGGCGAACTTGAGAAGCCTTCGCCGGGCGGATTCCTCGCGCGCCTCGATCCAGGCGTCGTCCACCTCGCCGCCGATCCGGCAGGGGAGGTTCTCGGGGTCAAACAGGCGGATGGTATCGATGCCGGACTTGCCCTCGCGCGCCGCCTCGAAGGTGGTGGCGACATCTCCGCCCAGCGGGGTCATCATCCCATAGCCTGTCACGACGACGCGTTTGGTGGGCCGGGCCATGGGACGAAGCTCCAGAGGAAAATTCGCGCGCGATACCGGCCTGAACGACCGTCCTGAAATACGGGCCTGATAACCCCCTTAAAATACCGTCATGAAATATTGTCTTATAAAAACGGTCTTGATCTACCGTCTTGAACTACTGTCTTGAACTACGGGGGCGGAAATGGGGATCCAAAGATTTGCTTTTCTTCCTGGACAGCCTTCAGCCAGTTTTGAACCACCTCATCGCCGCTCGGCAATACGGCGGACTGGCCGGTCTCGGAGCAGACAACATGGGTGCCGTCCTCGGTTTTCCAATCCGCCCCGGCCGGGCTCTTTTCCGGAAGATTGTCGAATATATCGTTCACCGCCGAGGAAAGCGTCCGGGGGGTGACGAGGGCCGGAAGCTCGTCCATGGGCGTCCCCGCCTCGAGACCGTCCGCCGATTCGCTCAAGCGCAATCTAAGAATCTCCACGCCCTTTTCGGTCACCTCGTTATTCTCATCGATGGCCACCCCCTCGCCGTACATCTCCTCGATGTGCTCGAGGACAAAGCTCCGCGCCATTTTCACACCGAACACCTGCTCGATCCGAAAATTCATGTCCAGAAAATCCAGGGACAGCACGTCCAAATCGTCCACCAGCGAGCTATCGGGGGTGATGGAATCCTTGTCGATTCCGGTCGTATGGACGATCGCGTCCATGACCTCCTGCATAATCCGATCGCCGCCGATTATGTTCTGCTCCATGTAATTCTCCTCGCACACCTTTCATCTTCCGGGCTTTATTGTCCGGGCTTTTGGGAGGGCCGGGGCGGCTCATGCCATAGCAAATCCCGGAACCCTTCGAAATATTTCAAACGATCCGGCCAACCGATCCGGCCAAAGGCTCCGAATGGGGCCGGACCCTCTTTTCTTCCGCGGCCGCCTGAAATGCGCGGCTCAGAATGCATCATCCGGGCGGGGTTGACCAGTGCAGGCGGTTGCTCGCGCCCTTGTCGGCCACGATCGTTTGGCCCCGGATAACCTGGCCCGCCGGGCCCAGGAGGTAGTGGACGACATCGGCCACCTCCTCGGGGGAGAGGAAAAACCGCTCGGGCAGATTATCCAGGTCCGGGTTGACCAACCGGAGCGTCTTGAACGAATCCGTCTTTACGAGTCCCGCGCACACCGCGTTCACCGAAATTCCCCGGCCGCCGAAATCCTCCGCCCAGTATTTCACGGCAGTCTCCATCGCGGCCTTCATCGTCCCGAGGGGATAGTCCGGGTTGGCGAAGCGGCTGCCCAGGCTCGACAAAAAAACGACCGCTCCCCCATGGCGGGCAAGCGGCGCGAGAGCCTGCTGCATGCAAAAGACGTTGCCCAGGTAGTTCGTCTCCACCAACTGGCGAAGGTCGCGCTCGAGCAGCTTCTCCCAGGGCTTGAACGGCGCCCGGGCGGCGTTGAGCACCAAAAAATCCAGCCGGCCGAACGCCTCTTCCGCCTTCGAGAAAAGAGCCTCGACCTCTTTTTTTTTGCCGATGTCGGCCGGAACCGATATCGCACGCACACCCGCCGCCTCG
>DNYS01000121.1:16249-24217 GCA_003506735.1 Nitrospinota bacterium | reverse complement strand
GTCGACCTCCTCAAGCCCGCCGACCGTGCGCGCCACCAGCACGACCTCGGCGCCCTCGTGTGCGAAGCGCCTGGCCACGGCGGCGCCGATGCCCCGGGACGCACCCGTGATTAAAGCGGTCTTGCCCTGATAATGAGATTCGGAGCCGTTTGAGGGATCCACCCGAAACCTAGCCTTATTCAGAGAGTGCCCTATCCGGGCGGTTGAGGCGGGAGACCGCACGCGGCGGGCCCGCAGTGCGCCTGGCGGGGACTCTGCCACCCACCGGACCAGCCGCTCAGTTTATAGCATCCGCGCGCGCGCCTATCAATATTGGGCCGCCGCGGCGGATCGCGCGGATACCCGCGCCCCCGCTGGGATTCGGGCGCCCCCTTTTTTTATGCTTTGAATCTTTTTCCCGCCGGGCTTAGAATAAACTCCACCGCCGATATTTTTTACTTCCACCGGAACTTTCCGGCCACAGGGGGCAAAGGGATGGATTATATCCATATCACGGAAATGCCCGATCTTCGGAGTCCCACCCTTTTGCTCGCTTTTTCGGGATGGAACGATGCCAGCAACGCGGCCACCACCGCCGCCAGCTTTATTCGCGAAGAGCTCGGCGGCTCGGAATTCGCCTCGATCGAATCCGACATATTCTATAATTTTCAGGACACGCGGCCGCTCGTCAGCCTGGACGAGGAGGGTCAGCGCCAGATCGCCTGGCCGTGCAACACCTTTTACGCCTGCCGGACACCCCATAACGACCACGACCTGATCCTTTTCGTCGGGGTCGAGCCCCACCTCCAGTGGAAGCAATTCACCCAAATCATTTACTCGCTCGCGCAAAAATGCGGCGTGCGGATGGCGGTCACGCTGGGGGCCTTGCTTGCCGACGTCTACCACAGGAGCGCCGTTCGGATTACCGGCTCCTCCACGAATCTGGAGCTGGCCGAGCGCCTGGGCCTGAAGCGCTCCGGATACGAGGGCCCCACGGGCATCGTCGGAATCCTGAACAACCTGTTCAAGGACCAGAGCCTGCCCGCCGTCAGCATCTGGGCGAACGTCCCCCATTACGTCAACGTAACGCCCAACCCCAAGGCCGCCCTCGCCCTGGTCCGGCGGCTTTCGGAATTTCTCATGATCGACGTGAACGTCTCCGAGCTGGAAACCGGCTCGACCGATTTCGACGACAAGGTCGATCAGGCCCTGGAGTCGAACAAGGCGGTCAAGGAATATGTCGAGGAGCTCAAACACCGGAGCGAGACCGAAGAGGAGGAAGAATCGGGCGGTTTGCCCTCGGGCGAGGATGTGGCCCGGGAAGTCGAGCGTTTCCTCCGCGAGCGGGAGCGCGGCAATAACGGTGACGCGGATTCCTGAGAGCCGCCTCGCCCCGGCTCATCTTTCACTCCCCTCATCTCATACTCATGACCCATGACACCCCCGCGCGCTCATGGCCGGAGCGACTCGCCGGAGCGGTCCGCCTTCCGATCCGCGGGCGCCCCGATAGACAGGCGCGGCGAAAATTTTCCTTCCCATTTAAAATGAAAAAAATACCCCCGGGAAAAAACCGTGGGCTGGGCTTGGAATCGAACCGGCTCAGGAGGGGTTGCGCGCGCCCTTCGCATCGATGGTCTGGCGCACAAGGTCTCGGATATGCGCCGTGTCGGCCGGCTTCTGAATGAAGTAGGAGGCGCCAAGGCTCATGATCCGCTCCTCATGCGAGGGATCGTCCAGACCGGTCACCGCTATGACCACGGTATCGCCGCCGCCCGTGCTCTGCTTGATCTGGCGGCAAACCTCGAAACCATCCACGCCCGGAAGCATCAGGTCGAGCAGCACCACATCCGGCCTGTTGTTCCCGTAGAGCAGGCCCGCCCGGAATCCGTCGTGCGCGATTTCGATTTCGTAGTCGGGATTGTCCAAGAGAAGAATATCGCGCATCAACTCGGTGAAATTCTTCTCATCGTCAACGATGAGAATCTGGGGCGGCCCAATGCGCTCATTGAAAATATGAGGAATGTTCCTGGAATCGAGAAAGGACAGAAGATCATCCCGGAGAACCCGGCGATGCCCGCCGGGCGTCCTGTAGGCCCGCAGCCATCCCTTATCGATCCAGTTTTGAATCGTCACCGGGGTCACATCACAGATATCCGCTACTTCGAATGTCGTAAATGCCTTTTTTGAGGCGGGGTTTTCCGGAACTACCAAAGCCAAGCTCCCAGGAGAAGCCACTAAATACCATGAAAAAAGAATAAACCATCCAACAATCCGGCAACTGCTTCAATATCATGGTTTTCTAAATTTTTAATTTACATGATGGTGCCCAAAATTTACAAGTGGAAGACTGCAATTTGGAGGAGAAATATAAATATTAATAATAATTCAACATTTCGGACTTTCTTCTTTTTTTCGCATCGCGCCTGAAGGGGTTCCATCCGCATCCCGGGGCAAGCCTCCTAATCAACGGGCAAATTTGATAAAATCCAAGGTGCCCGAACACCTCCGGTCCTGTATCAAGGAATCATCGTTATTCAGAGGAAAGCACGGATGCGCGCCGTTATCCAGCGGGTCAAAAAATCCAGCGTGAGCGTGGACGGGCAATCCGTCGGCGAAATCGGTGCCGGGATTCTGGCCCTCATTGCTGTGGGTCCCGGGGATTCGGATCGAGAGGTGCTGTATATGGCGGAGAAAATTGTGCATCTTCGAATTTTCGCCGACGAGACCGGAAAAATGAACCGCTCCCTCCTGGACACCGGGGGGGAGATGCTCATCATCAGCCAGTTCACTCTCTACGGGGACTGCCGGAGGGGAAGACGCCCCTCCTTCACCGGGGCCGCCGCCCCCGGTTTGGCCAAAGATCTCATCCTGAAATTTATCCGCGCGGTCGAGGGATACGGCGTGCCCGCCGCGGCAGGAGAATTCGGCGCCATGATGGAGGTTGAGCTGATCAACGATGGCCCGGTCACCCTGATTCTAGACACCGGGGGGGCCCTCTGATGGCGCTCGCGCCCGGGGACGCGACGCTCGTAAAATCCAGCCTTGACCGGCTGATGAGGGCCTATGGGCCGGCCCACCTCGACTCGGACCCGCTCGGGCTGGTCCACGCCTACCCCCGCCGGGAGGACCGCGAGGCCGCCGCTTTTTTCGCCGCCGCCCTGGCCTTCGGAAACGCCAAGGCCGTACGGGCCAGCCTTCGCCGGGTACTCGACCGCCTGGGCGGGCGCCCGGCCGAAACCCTTCTTGGGTTCGAAATAAAAAAAGACGGAAAATTGTTCAACGGCATCCTCCACCGCTGGGTCGGATCGGCCGGCCTCGCCCGCTTCGCCCACATGACGGGCGCTGCACTGCGGGAGTTCGGCTCCCTCGAGGCCGCGTTCATGCTCGATTACGATCCCGGCGCGGCCACCCTGACCGGCGCCCTGGCCGCTTTTCGCGGCCGCCTTCACGCCCTCGCGCCGGGGAGCGCCGCGAAAAAACCGGACGGCTTCGACTATCTCATGCCCGACCCCTCGGGCCAGGGCGCGTGCAAGCGGCTTCATCTTTTTTTGAAATGGATGGTGCGCCGCGACGACGGCGTGGATCTTGGCCTCTGGCGGACCCCCCGCCCGGACCAGCTCGTGATCCCCCTGGACACACACATTGCCCGGATCGGGGGCCTGCTGGGATTGACGGACCGCCGGACGCCGGACCGGCGAATGGCCGAGGAGATCACCGCCTCGCTCAAGCTGCTCAACCCGGACGACCCCGCCGCCTACGACTTCGCCATATCGCGGCTCGGCATCCTGGGCCACTGCCCGAGGCGGCCGGACATCCTTCTCTGCGCCGGCTGCCCCCTTCAGGACATCTGCCGCCACTGGCGGAAGGTTCCGAAAAAGAAAAAGCGCGCCGCCCTGGCGCAGGCGGCATCCCAGCGCGGCGAGACTTTCTAGATCCCAGCCGGGGGGTAGCTCCCGGCCTGGGAGTAGAACCTGGCCTGGAGATGGAACCCGGCCCGGGAGCCGGTTGCGGCCCACCTTGGGCCTTGGGATACTTACCTTCCCGTTCGGCTGAATAAAGGAGAAATCGAACCGTGCCCGCTCCATTTCAAAAAATTGCCCTCACGACATGGCCCACCGGGCAGAGTGCGGAGATGAACCTGAGCGCCCTGGCGAAATGGCTCCAGGACAACGGCTTCGAAACCGCCCTGGACAAGGGTGCCGCCGAGGGGGCCGCTCTTCCCGGCGGCATGGCCCGCGAGACGGCGGTCGTCGGCGCCGACCTGGTGATCGTCATCGGAGGCGACGGGTCCATGCTAAGGACAGCCCAGCTTCTGGGCGAAAATGCACCTCCGCTTTTGGGCGTGAATACCGGCCATCTGGGCTTTCTCGCCGATATCCCCGCAACCGGGGTCATCCCGGCGCTCGAGCGAATCCTCCTCAAGGGGGAGTACACCGTCGAATCCCGGATGCGGCTCCGCCCCTCGGCGCAAAAAAACGGGGAAAACATCCCGCTCACCGACGTGCTCAACGATGTCGTCCTGACCTCCGGGCCACTCGCCCGGATGGTGGAGTTCCAGGTGTCGATAGAGGGCCGCATGGTGGGCATCTTCCGGGCCGATGGGCTGATCATCGCCACCCCCACCGGCTCGACCGCCTACTCCCTTTCGGCGGGGGGCCCGCTCCTCATGCCCGACCTGAACGTCATGCTCATCAATCCGATCTGCCCGCATACGCTGAGCAACCGCCCGCTCGTCATTCCGGCCGAGGCGACGGTGGACGTCATGCTCTTCACCGATTACGAGGCCGAGGACCGGAGCCTCCTCCTCACCATCGACGGGCAGCCCGGGTGCGAACTCAACACCAACGACCACCTGCGCGTCGGGCTGAGCCCCGCCCCCGTCCGCCTGGTGCGCCCCGTCGGCACCGACTTTTTCCAGATCCTGCGAGAGAAGCTCCTATGGGAGACGCACCCCCGCGGCACGAAAAGCGGCTGAGACCGCCATGCTCCGCCTGATGCGCATCTCCGATTTCGCCATCATCGATTCGCTCGAAGTGGGCTTCGGGCCCGGGCTGAACGTGCTGACGGGCGAAACCGGCGCCGGAAAATCGATCATCTTCGAGGCCCTTCACCTCACCCTGGGCGGCCGCGCGAGCGCGGGGCTCGTCCGATCCGGGGCGAAGGACGCCACCGTCGAAAGCCTCTTCGAGCTGCCCTCCACGCCCGGCGGCCGGGCCGCACGGGCTACGCTCGAAAGCGCGGGCGTCGATGTCCCCCCCGACGGGGAACTCATCGTCCGGCGGCGCATCTCGGCCTCGGGGCGCAGCCGCATCTACCTGAACGGGGCGCTCTCCACCGCCGCCACCCTCGCCTCCATCGCGGACGCCCTGGTTAACATTCACGGCCAGCACGCCCAGCAGACCCTCCTCAAGCCCTCGGCGCACATGGGCCTGCTCGACGATTTCGCCGGGCTGGGCGATGAGCGCACTGCCCTGGGCCATCTCGTCTCCGAGCTCCGGGCGGCCGCGGAGGAACTCGAAGCCCACCGCACGGGCGCACGCGAGCGCGCCCAGCGCGCCGATCTCCTGAGATTCCAGGCCGGGGAACTCGAGCGCGCCGCCCTCTCGCCGGGTGAGGCCGAATCCATCGAGGCCGAACTTCCGCGACTGCGCAACGTCGAGCGCCTGGGCGCGCTGGGCCGAGGAGTCTACGAGGCGCTTTACGGGGCCGAGGGCTCGGTGATCGAACAACTGGGCGAGTGCCTGCGCAACCTCGAGCGGCTAATCGAACTGGACCCCTCCCAGGCCCCCCTGGCGGAGCAGGCGTCCTCCGCCCGCGCCGAGGTGGAATCGCTGGCCGATTCGGTCCGGGATTATTTCGGCGGAATCGAGATGGACCCGGAACGCCTGGAGGAACTCGAAGCGCGGCGCGCGCTCTTACGCGAGACCTTGCGCAAGTACGGTAACGACGAGGCCGAGTGCCTCGCCTGCCTCGCCCGGGTCCGCTCCGAACTCGATGCCCTCTCGGACGAGGGGGGGACCGAATCCCGCCTCGAGGAGACCGCCCGGAGCCTCCGGGAAGAAGTCGCCCGCCGCTCCATCGTCCTCTCGAACCGGCGGCGGGAGGCATCCCGGGAGTTCGACGCGGGAATGCGGGACAACCTGGCCGAGCTGGGGCTCGAGGGAGCCGTGCTCGAAACGAGGGTGGAGCGCCGCCCCGATCCGGCGGGCTTTATCGAGATCGATGGAGAAAAGGTCCAGCTTCGCTCGGACGGAATCGACGCCTGCGAGTTTTACTTCTCGCCAAATACCGGCGAGCCGCCCCGGCCCCTGGCCCGCATCGCATCGGGCGGGGAGCTTTCCCGCCTCATGCTCGCCCTCGAATCCGTCCTCCGACGCGGGGACCTGATCCCCACCCTCGTCTTCGACGAGGTGGACGCCGGCATCGGCGGCGGGGTGGCCGAGGTCGTGGGCCGCAAGCTCCAGGAGGTATCGGGCAATCACCAGGTGCTCGTCATCACCCACCTGCCCCAGGTCGCCTGCCTGGGCGACCGCCATTTCCGGATCGACAAGCGTACCGCCGCCGGGCGCACCTTCACCGCCATCGAACCCATCGAGGGTGGCGCGCGAATCGAGGAGATCGCCCGCATGGGCGCCGGACTCGAAGTCACCGAGGCGGCCAAAAAACACGCCGCCGAAATGCTCGAAGCCGGGAAAAGAAAAACCTCCCGGCGCGCCTCCGCCAAGCGGCCCAAAGCGGCCCCGCGATGAAACTGCTCTCGGTCAACGTCTCCGGGCCCCGCTCCGCCGTGCATCGGGGCCGGGTCATCCGCACCGGAATTTTTAAAACCCCCGTCCAGGGCCGCGTCATGATACGAACGCTCAACATCGAGGGCGATGCCCAGGCGGACCTGACGAACCACGGGGGCATCCACAAGGCCGTCTATGCCTATGCCGCCGAAAACTACGAATACTGGAAAAAGGAACTCAGGCGGGAGGATCTCGCCCCCGGCCAGTTCGGCGAAAATCTCACCGCCGAGGGGATGACCGAGGAGGCGGTCTGCATCGGGGACATCTTCCGGATCGGAGGGGCGGTGGCCGAGGTCAGCCAGCCGAGAAATCCCTGCTACAAGCTCGGGATCAAGATGGGCTCCCAGGCCTTCGTCCAGCGGTTTCTCGAGAGCGGGCGGCTGGGAATCTACATGCGCGTCCTGGAGGAGGGAGAGATCGGCGCGGGCGATCCCATCGAGCGGATCGAGTCCGGCCCCGAGGGGATCAGTGTACTGGAACTGGCCCGCCTCCGGAACTTCGGCGAGGACGACCTCGAAACGGCGCGCAGGGCGCTCCGCATCCCGGCGCTGGCCCCCGGGATCCGCCAGGCGCTTGAGCGGCGGCTGGAAAAGGCCGGCCTCCCGCCGGGGGAGGCACAATGAGATCGTTTCGCGCCGGTGCGCCGAGAGCCGCTCCGCTCGTCTTTTTCATAGCGCTCGCGGCTGCGGGATGCTCGGACGATGGCGACTTTACGAATACCGGCCCCATGACCGGCCCCCGCCACGGCCACACCGCTACCGATCTGGGCGCGGGGCGAATCCTCATCGCCGCCGGGCTGACGAAAACCGATCCGCTGGGCACCATCGAGTTTTACGGGACCGCCGAGGGGAGATTCATGGCCCTTCCCGCGCCGGGGCTCCGCTCCCGGGGATGGCACCGCGCCGTCCGCCTGGGGGACGGGAGCGTCCTCCTCACCGGCGGATGGACCCAGCCCAACAAGGCGATCCGCGAGGCGGCGATCATCCCCCCCGCGGGGGGCGCGCTCACCCGGATCGACATGGCCGCCGCCCGCTACGATCATGCGGTCACGCTCCTCAAGAGCGGGAGCGTTCTCGTCACCGGGGGCAACGACGGCAAGCGCGCGATTCGCGGCGTCGAGATTTTCTCGCCGCGCTCGAAATCCTTCGCCCCCGCCGCCCGGCCCATGTACCTCGCCCGCCAGCAGCACACCGCCACCCTC
>DNYS01000121.1:15908-16217 GCA_003506735.1 Nitrospinota bacterium | reverse complement strand
CTCCTCCCGGACGGGCGGGTGCTCATCGCCGGAGGGGGCCGGGGCGAGGGCGAGCGCTACGCCGAAATTTACGATCCGGCCAAGCGCCTTACGGCCCTGGTGCGGGCGCGCTTTCTTCCGAGAAACCGCCACACGGCCACCTTTATCCCCGCCGGCGCCGGCATCTCCGGCGGGCGGATTCTGCTCGCGGGCGGGCTCGGGCCCAAGGGAACGCTGGCCGCCGCCGAGCTTTACGACCCGGCTACCGGAACGGTCCGTCTGCTGAAAAATAAAATGATCGCCCCGCGCCAGCAGCACACCGCCACCCTC
>DNYS01000121.1:14022-15857 GCA_003506735.1 Nitrospinota bacterium | reverse complement strand
CTCCTCCCGGACGGGCGGGTGCTCCTGATCGGCGGATGGGGAGCCGGAAAGTCCCTGGCAAGCGGGGAGATATTCGACCCCCTGGGAGAGTGTTTCATCCCCCTGGCCTCGCCCATGCGCTACGAGCGGAGGCTCCACACGGCAACGCTCCTGGATGCGGGGCACGTCCTCATCGCCGGGGGGGCGTCGGACCAGGAGGTGCTCGCCACGGCCGAGATATTCAAGATCCCGCCGCGCGGCAAAGGGTGCAAAAAATAACCGCGCCGGGGATTCCGCGGCCGGACTACCTCACCGGCACCTGTCGCTCGAACCGGACGATCGGCGAGCCGACGCCGACGATTCCTTCGTAGCTGAGGACAGAGGCCGAAGCGTCCCGCCCCAGCGCCCCGAGCAACCTCCCCCTGTTCAATCACAAAAAGGGAGGCTCTTCTTGCTACGATGCTCCTGCTCAAAGAGATTACAATAAATTCTCCGGATCCATTTCAAGGAGGCTCGCATGAGGAGTTTATTTTGGGGGCTCGTTTTCACACTCTTTTTATCGGGCTGCGCCGCACCGGGAGCGGCCCGGCAGTCCGGCGAAAAGGGAGTGTACACCAATCCGGTCTACGGATGATCCGTCTCTTTCCCCGAAGGTTGGACCGTGGACGACGGGGACCCCGGTTACGTGAAATTCAAACCGCCCCGGAAGGCCGCCTTCGGCCTGATGGGTATCCACTCCACCGACAGGTTAACCGCCAAATCCTTGGATGAGGCCGCCGATAAATTTCTGGCCGGATGGAAGAAGAACTTCAGAAAGCGGGTGGTGACTCTCTCCCGGCGAAGGAGGACGCTCCCGAGCGGCATGGCGGTGGTGGAGGTCATGCACCGGATGGGACCCAGAGGCGGAGGGACCTCGCGAAAGGTGATCGCTCTGGCGGGAAAATACGTTTTCGTTATCGACTCCGAAACCTATACCCGCTCGTGGAATGCGCTCGAACACACCTTTGAGCGGATTGCCGCTTCGTTTCAAGTCCGGCGTTGATGCCGGGCGGGGGAACCTCCGGTTCAAGCAATCCACGGCCCACCCCGCGTTTCCCGGCCGGGCGCAAAAAAAAGGGGCGGCCCGAAGGCCGCCCCCGCCCGGTACTCGCCGAATAAAAACCTACTCGTCCTGGTACTCCTGGAGGCTCTGAAGGACCGAGATGTCTTCGAGCGTGGTGGTGTCGCCCACCTTCCCGGAGCCCGAGGCGATGTCGCGGAGAAGCCGCCGCATGATCTTGCCGCTCCGGGTTTTGGGCAGCGCGCCCGTAAAACGGAAGTAGTCGGGGCGCGCGATGGCGCCGATCTGCTTGACCACCCAGGTGGCCAGCTCTTTTTCGAGGGCGGCGTTCTTGGTGTTCTCGCCCTTCATGGTGACGAAGGCGGCGATGGATTCGCCCTTGATTTCGTGCGGGACGCCGACGCAGGCGGCCTCGGCCACGCCGGGATGCGCGACGAGGGCGCTCTCGACCTCCATCGTGCCCAGGCGGTGGCCCGCGATGTTAATCACGTCGTCCACCCGGCCCATGATCCATATATATCCGTCCTTGTCCCGGCGCGCGCCGTCGCCTGTGAGGTAGCAGCCCTTGATGTCGCTCCAGTAGGTCTCGCGGTAGCGCACATCGTCGCCCCAGATCGTGCGCAGCATCGAGGGCCAGGGCTTCCGGATGACGAGCAGCCCGCCGCCGTCCTTGCCGACGGGGACGCCGTCCGGGGTGACGATATCGGGGACGACCCCGAAGAAGGGGAGCGTCGCCGTGCCCGGCTTGGTGGGCGTCGCGCCCGGAAGGGGGGTGATCATGATCGCGCCGGTCTCG
>DNYS01000121.1:11549-13999 GCA_003506735.1 Nitrospinota bacterium | reverse complement strand
GTCTCGGTCTGCCACCAGGTGTCCACGATGGGGCATTTCTTTTTGCCGATGACGTTGTGGTACCAAATCCACGCCTCGGGGTTGATGGGCTCGCCCACCGTGCCCAGGAGGCGGAGCGAGGAGAGGTCCCGGCTTTTCGGATGCTCATCCCCCCATTTCATGAAGGCGCGGATGGCGGTGGGCGCGGTGTAGAAGACGTTGACCCTGTACTTTTCGACGATATCCCAGAAACGGCCCGGGCCCGGATGGTTGGGCGCGCCCTCGTACATGACCGATGTGGCGCCGTTCAGGAGCGGGCCGTAGACGATGTAGCTGTGGCCCGTCACCCAGCCGATGTCCGCCGTGCACCAGAAGGTGTCCTCGTCCTTGAGGTCGAAGACGTATTTGGAGGTCAGGTAGGTGCCGACCATGTAGCCGCCCGTCGTGTGGACGATGCCCTTGGGCTTTCCGGTGGTTCCGCTCGTATAGAGGATGTAGAGGGGGTGCTCGGAGCTGAGCTTGGCGGCCGGGCAAACGGGCGAGGCGCTCTCCATCAGCACGTGCCACCAATGGTCTCTCCCCTCCTTCATGGAAACCTCGGTGTTCGTCCGCCGGAGGACGATGACGCTTTTGATCGAGGGGCAGTCCGCGACCGCCTCGTCGGTGCTCTCCTTGAGGGGCACCACCTTTCCGCGCCGCCAGCCGCCGTCGGCCGTGAGAACGGCGGTGGCCTGTGCGTCCTGGATGCGGTCCTTGAGCGAGTTGGCGCTGAAGCCGGCGAAAACGACGCTGTGGGGGGCGCCGATCCGCGCGCAGGCGAGCATCGCGATGGCCGCCTCGGGCGTCTGAGGCATGTAGATGATTACCCGGTCGCCCTTTTTGATGCCCACGTTTTTCATGGCGTTGGCGAACTTGCATACCTCGCGGTGCATCTCCTGATAGGTGAGGGTGCGCGAATCGCCCGGCTCCCCCTCCCAGATGAGGGCGGCCTTGTTCTTGCGCCAGGTGGTCAGATGGCGGTCCAGGCAGTTGTAGGAGATGTTGGTCGTCCCGCCCACGAACCATTTGGCGTGGGGCTCTTTCCATTCGAGCACTTTTTTCCACTTCTTGAACCAATGGAACTCTCCCGCCACCTTGGCCCAGAACTTCGCCGGCGAGTTGACCGACTCGTTGTACATTTTCCGGTAGGCGGCCATGGATTTGATGTGCGCCTTCTTGGAGAACTCCTTGTTCGGCTTAAATACCCGGTTTTCGACGAGTAAAGTGTCGAATTTATCGGAATCAGCCATAGCTCTTCCCTCGAATGTGGATTGAAATTCGCCGTTCGCAGCATCGTCTTTTCGGAATGGCTCTATTGTTGGGCATTCGGAGGGATTTCACAAGTCTTGCCCAGCGGAGCCGTCTACACCCCGGGGCTGCCCGCACCCCGGGCGGGGAGCGTTGGTGGGGAGAGGGTTGGTGGGGAGAACGTTGGCCAGAGAGAGCGTTGGGCGCGGCATCCTCAGTCGGTGAGCGCAGTTCGAATCGCGGCGGCGGCGCGGGCGGGGTCCGGAGCACCGAGGATGGACCCGATGAGCGCAACCCCATGCGCCCCGGCCTCGATGCAGGCGGCGGCGTTTCCGGCGGAAATCCCGCCCAGGGCGTAGACGGGCCCGCCGCAGGCCTGCACATCGAAGCGGAAGCCCTCGATCCCCAGGACCGGACCCGGAGAATACTTGCTCCGCGTGGGAAACACCGGGCTCAGCGTCACGAAATCGGCCCCGCCGGCGAACGCCTCGGCCGCCTCCCCCCCGCTGTGGGCGGAGTAGCCGATCCACCCGCCGTAGCCCCTCCGGCGGAGGGCATCGACCGGCAGGGTGGCCTTGCCCAGCTGGACACCCACCGCGCCCAGCGCATCGGCCAGCTCCGGGTCGCCGTTGACGATGAGCCGCGCCCCGGCCCCGGCGGCCAGCGCCGCCACCTCGCGGCCCAGCGCAAGGCGCTCCCGGGCGGGGAGGTCTTTTTCCCGGAACTGGATCAGGCGCACCCCGCCCTCGAGGGCGCCCTCGAGCGCCCGGAGAAACGCCCCCCCGGGGGGAACGCTTCTGTCCGTGATGAGGTAGAGGGGGTCGAGTTCGCCGCTCAACGGGATCCGCCCCTTCGGCGGCTAGGCGCCGATCACGCCCGCGAGCGGGCTCGAGGCCGTGGCGTAGAGCTTCATGGGTATCCGCCCCGCCTCGTAGGCGAGGCGTCCCGCCTCGATGCCGAGCCGCATGGCGCGCGCCATCTTGACCGGATCGTCCGCGCCCGCGATGGCCGTCTGCATGAGCACCGCCGTCGAGCCCAGCTCCATCGCCACGGCGGCGTCCGAGGCCGTGCCCACCCCGGCGTCCACGATGACCGGAAGCTGGCACTGCTCCATGATGATCTTCAGGTTATACGGGTTCCGGATTCCCATTCCCGAGCCGATGGGCGCCGCCAGGGGCATGACC
>DNYS01000121.1:10229-11525 GCA_003506735.1 Nitrospinota bacterium | reverse complement strand
CCCTCGTTGTCCGGGAACAGGGTCCTCTCGTCCCCGATGACCTCGACCTTGACAAAATCGGAGCCCGTGGCCTCCCGCCCCAGGCGGGCGGTGGTGACGGTGCTCTTCACATCGTAACAACCCGCCGTGTTCGGAAGGATGGTGAATTTCTCCCGGTCGAAGTTCGCCCAGAAACCCTCCTTCGTATCGTCGTTCAGGTCCGTGCGCCGGATGGCGACGGTGACGATCTCCGCCCCGCTCGCATCGAGCGCCTCGCGCATGACGTGAAAATCCGGGTACTTGCCCGATCCCACCCACAGGCGGGAGGTGAACGAGCGGTCGCCTATCTGGTAGCTGCTCATGAGTCCTTCTCCCTGCCCCCGTCCGGGGGCGAAAGCGCGCCGGGTTCCAAATTTCGGAGCGCCTTGGCGGTCCGGGGACCGCCTAGCCGCCGCCCACGGCGCGCACAATTTCGATTTCATCGCCTTCCGAGAATTTCGTCGCGGCGTAATCGCCGCGCCGGACGATCTCCATGTTGACCGCAACGGCGAGGCCGCTCACCTCGAGGCCGAGCGTATCGAGCAATTCCGCGAGCGTCGCCCCGCCCTCGACCTTCCTCGCCTCGCCGTTCAACTGAATTTGCATGGCGCTTCCCCTCAGCGCGAGCGAAGTTTCCATCGTCCGGGCGGCGTTTTTAGAATACAGGCGGCGGCCCGTCCGGGGCGATTCAAAAAAATCCGGCAAAAAAAGCCGCGTCCCGTTGGGAAGCGGCCAAAGAACCTGAGAAAGACGCCCTGAAATCTTTCCGGTTTTCCCGGCCCCGCTTCCCTTCGCTGGAATTACCCAGATCAGGTTCTAAGGGTTGCCTCACGCGGGAGGCTCTCAGATTTCCACCCCTAGCAGGTCCTGCAATTCGGGGATCATACCCTTCCCCCTATCCCTGTCAATCAGTCTGCCGCTGTGAATCGGGATTGGAGGAGGGGAACCGTTGCCCGTAGGAACCGCCTACAGACTCCCCACCTCGACCGGCGCGCCGGACTCCGCCGAGCGGACGATGGCCTCCATCACGGCGACGGCGGCCATCCCCTCCTCGCCCGCGACCTCAGGCTTTCGGCCCTCCTGGATGGCGGCGGCGAAATCGTCCATCTCCTCGGCGAGGGAGATGGCGCGCTGGGCATCCTCATCGGGCATATCGAAGCCCTCGAAAGTGTCCGCTCCGGCTTTCTTGATCGAGCAGGCGCCGCCGTCGGCATCGACGAGGATGACGCCCCCGGTGCCGTGCACCTGAAAGAAATTCCGGTCGGGGGTGACCATGGT
>DNYS01000121.1:2520-10113 GCA_003506735.1 Nitrospinota bacterium | reverse complement strand
CTCGTGAACGCCGAAATCCGCCGGACGGGGCCGACCAGGAGATTCATGGCGTCGGCCTGATGAATGGTGAAGCTCGCGAGCGGACCGCCCGGGCTCTCGATCCGGGAGTCCCGCCACAGGCCGCCGATGCGGTAGCTCTGGGCCCGTGTCTGGTTCGCCTCGGCCAGGACGACATCGCCGATCGCGCCCGCGCGAATAAGCTCGGCGGCCTTGCGATAGCGGGGCGTGCGCCGGGTGTTCTGGCCCACGGCGAGGACGACGCCCGCCTCGGCGGCGGCGGCGATCATCGCGCGGCAATCCTTCACGTTCAGCGCCATGGGCTTTTCGACCAGGATATGCTTGCCGCTCCGCGCGGCCTCGACGGCCTGGAAAGTGTGCAGGGAGTTGGGGGTCGTCAGGACAATCGCGTCGATTCCCCGGTCCGAAAGAACATCCTCGAACGATTTCGCCGGCGCGCCGCCGAATTTTTCCGAAAACGCAGCCATTTTCTCATCCGACCTCGAAAGACCCGCCGCGATCTCGATCCGCCCGCTCTCCTTCGCCCCGACGGCGAGTTGATCGGACCACCGGCCCAGGCCCACGAACGCAAATCTCACCTTATCGCCATGTTTCTCCCTTGCTCGTTGAGGGTTGCACCGATTGCGGGTTGCGGCCGGCTACACCAGGCCTTCCATCATGGCGGCGCGGGCCTCCGGGTTGTCCGCGAATTTGCCATCCTCCAGCTCGACCCCGAGCCCGTTCGCCACGCGTGCGACGAAGTTCCGGTAAGCCGAGACCGTGGCGATTTCGAGAATGGCCACATCGTCGAACCCGTGCGCCCGGAGGTTTTCCACGTCGCTCTCGGCGACCGTCCAGGGCGCGAGGGTGATCTTCTCGGCGTACTCGAGCATCGCCCGGTCCCCGGGGGCGAGGTCCGCGCTCCTGAAATCCTCCTTGAGGGCGACCGCCTCCGCCGTAGCGTCCCCGTCGCTGACCTTACGGAGAAACTCTCCGTGAGAAACCGTTCAGTACTTGCATTTCAACATCGAGGAGATCGCCACCGCCAGCATCTCCTCCCGCCGGCGGCCCAGGCTGGTGGCCCCGAAGGTCACAGCGCGCGAAAAAGAATAATACGCCTGGAGCAGCGAGGGCTTGATGCTGTAGATTTTGTGAATATTCCCCACCCTCCCGGCGCGCTCGGTTTGCGCATCGTAGTGCGCCTTGACCTCGCCCACCGCCTCCGACTCATCGACCGTCCGGATAAAAGCCATCCTCGCCTCCACGGGAAATGATCGCGCCGCCATGGGCGCGGAGCCCACCGCTTGCCCCGCCGGATGTGCAACGGGCTCGCTTTTCGGGTATGAATGATAAAACATACTTCGATACGGGCGGGGAAACAAGAAAAGCCGCCGGACCGCGCGGCTTCATCCTGCTTCATCCGGCTTTGGCCGGCTTTGGCCGGCTTTGAGAAGGAGCCTCCCATGAGAGCAGCCGTTTTCTATGGACCGGGCCAGCCCTTGGCCATCGAGGAGATCGAAGTCGCGCCGCCGAAGGGGGGCGAGGTGCTGGTGAAGATGGCGGCGGCGGGCGTATGCCACAGCGACCACCACGCCATGACGGGCGCGATGCCCACGCCCACGCCGATCGTTCTCGGCCACGAGGGCGCGGGCGTCGTCGAGGAGGTGGGCCCGGGCGTGACTTCCCTCAAGAAGGGGGACCACGTGGTCAGCATCTGGCGCTATTCGTGCGGCGCCTGCGAATACTGCCTCACCGCCCGGCCCCAGCTCTGCCCCAAGGGCGCCGACATGCGCCTGAACGGCTCGCTTTCGGACGGCACGAAGCGCTTCAAGATCGGCGATACCGAGATTGGGCACTTCCTCGGGGTTTCCACCTTCAGCGAATACTCGGTCATGTCCGAGCGCTCGGCCATGAAGATCCGGGACGACATGCCCCTCGGCAAGGCCGCCATCGTGAGCTGCGCGGTGATCACGGGGGTGGGCGCGGTCATCAACGCCGCCAAGGTCCGCCCGGGCGAGAGCATCGCCATTTTCGGTGCGGGCGGCATCGGGCTGAACGCCGTCCAGGGCGCGGCCCTGGCCGGTGCCGATCCGATCATCGCGGTCGATGTTTTCCAGAACAAGCTCGACATGGCCCGGACATTCGGCGCCACCCATTTCGTCAACGCCTCGGACGAGAACCCGGTCGAGCGCATCCGCGAGCTCACCGGCGGCCAGGGAGCGCACTACGCCATCGAGGCCATCGGGAACCCCGAGGCTGCCACCCAGGCGTTCAACTGCATCCGGCGGGGGGGAACGGCGGTCATGATCGGCATCACGAGCCCCCAATCGGCCGCCGCCATCCCGACCCTCGATCTGGTGACCCAGGAGAAAAAGCTCGTCGGCTCCCTCTACGGCTCCTCGGTCCCGCGCCACATGGTGCCGCGCCTCATCGAACTCTACATGGCCGGGAAGCTCAACCTCGACGATCTGCTCACGCGCTCCTATCCGCTCGAGGAGATCAACGAGGCCTACGACGCGCTCATCAAAGGCGAGGTGGCCCGGAGCATCATTTCCTACGACTGAGCCCCAGGGCCGAGCCCCAAGGCTGATTAAACTCGCCGAAAACCCGCACGCCGTCCGCGGGCCGGACCAGATCGAGCCGGACCGGAACGGGCCAGACCGGAACGAGGAGAAACGAGATGAAGATCACCAGTATAGAAACCAAATCCTATCTCATCCCCGTCGANNGCGGGGCGGGCCGGGAGTGCGGGGTGGTCCGAACAAGCCGGGCGGGCCGAGCGACTTGTCCGACGGAAACTCCGCCACGGGCTCCCACGAAACCAGCTCGGACTGAATCTCCCCCGACGCCGCCGTATCGTCGCCGTCGTGCTCGGGCCAGGCCGGGGCTGAGCCGTTTTCGGGTGGGGGGTCGGGCAACTGGGTGGGCCTGCGCGAGAGGCGGTGCGGGAGTCGGCGATTGTAGACAATCCGGCGGCGGTCTGCCCTTAGCCCTTGGTGGTTGGTCGCCGCACGGCGTGGTAGAACACTCCGAGTCCATCAACGTGACGCTCACGGGAGAGAACTGCGATGCGGGTGATCAACGTCGATGTGACCATAGTCGAGGTGCCTCAGATTGCCCCGATCGCCCCCTACCGATCCCACGTCCGCAGCAGCTCGACCACGATGAGTGCCATCGTGAGGGTCGAGACCGATGCGGGGCTGGAAGGCTGGGGTGAGCACAACGTCAACTTCCTGCCCGAGATCAGCGGTGCCAGGATGCAGGCCGACGCGCGGGCCTGGCTGGTCGGCCGGGATCCGACCAACCTGCAGGCCTACCACAGAGACTGCCGACTCGAAACCCGACTGAAGTCCGGCATCGAACTCGCACTCTGGGACATCAAGGGCAAGGCCCTCGGCCAGCCCGTCTACCGCCTCCTGGGGGACTACTCGCCCGACATCACAACCTACTGCACGTTCGGAATGCTCGAATACAGCCGGGACGACCTGGGCGAGCTCGCCTCCGAGCTCGTCGCCGCGGGCTGGGACAAGCTCAAGATCAAGGTGTGCATCGAGGACTCGAAGAACATCCCCGAGGACGCCGCCCGGGTGCGCGCCGTGCGTGAGGGCGCCGGGGACGCCGCCGAGATCATGATGGACGCCAATCACCTCTTCTCGCCCATGGAGGCGCTCGAGCTGGCCCGGATGTGCGAGCCCTACAACGTGAAATGGTTCGAGGAGCCCCTCTGCGGAAACGACGTGGAAAACCTCAAGGAGCTGCGCGCCTCGACCACGATCCCCATCGCCGCGGGCCAGCAGGAGGGGATGCGCTGGCGCCACCGCGACCTCATCGCGGGCGGGGCGGTGGACATCGCCCAGCCCGACGTCGTCTTCGTGGGCGGCTACACCGAGGGGATCAAGGTGGCCCATCTCGCCCAGGCCTTCGACGTGCCCGTCGCCACCCACGGCTGGCCCCATCTCAACATGCACCTCGCCGGGGCCATCTCCAACGCCTGGCGGCTCGAATACCACCTCGGGCCCGCGGGCCTGGCCGACCATCTCTTCACGAACGCGCCCAAGCCCGAAAACGGCATCCTCCGCATCCCGGACCGCCCCGGGCTCGGCCTCGAATTCAACGAGGCCGGGGTCCGGCCCTACGAGGATTCCTAGACGAAACCGCCGCCCCCCGCCCGCGCCGCCGTGTGGCACAATGGGCCGCAATGAAACGAACGGCACTGTTGTCATCCATCCTGGCGCTCGCCCTCTTTGCGGTAGGGTGCACCTTAAAGCAGGTGGTGGCGCGCTCCTCGGCGGCGCTTCTGGACGACATGATCGCCGCCCTGAACGCCGAGACGGATACCGGCCACGCCCGCGAGGCGGCCGCCTCCTTGCTCGTCATGCTCGAGGGCCATGTCCGCGCCGATCCGGGATACCGTCCCCTCCGGCGCGCCGCCGCCCAGGCCTACGGGGGCTTTGCCTTCGGGTTCCTCGAAAAGGAAGAGCCCGCGCGCGCGCGGCGGCTCTACAAGAGAGGGCGGGACCACGGCCTCCGCGCCCTCGGGCTATCTCCCGCCGCCCCGGACGCCGCCTTCCGGCGAGCCGTCGCCCGGCTGGGCCGGGACGATCTTCCCCTTCTCTTCTGGACGGCCTACTGCTGGAGCGGATGGATTAATCTCAGCCGGGGGAACCCGGACGCCCTGGCCGATCTCCCGCGCGCCGAGGCGATGATGGCGCGGGCGAGGGCCATCGACCCCCAATTTTTCCATGGCGGCCCGGAGCTGTTCTTCGGCGTCTACTACGGGAGCCGCTCGCGCCTCCTGGGCGGGGACCCCCAAAAAGCGGCGGCCCATTTCCGGCGCGCCATCGCGGCTACGGGAGGCCGGTTTCTGATGGCGAAGTTCCTTTTCGCGCGCTACCACGCCGTGCAGACACAGGACAAGGCGCTCTTCGTCCGGCTGCTCGATGAGATCGAAAAGGCCCCGGCGGGGCTCCTGCCCGATCAGGCGCTGGCCAACGCCCTGGCGAAGGAGCGGGCGAGGGACCTTCGCGAACGGATGGAAGAGCTGTTCTGATGAAGCCGAATCCTTGCGCAAAACCCCGATTCCTTGCCTGCCCGGCGATCCTCGCCGCGTTTTTGCTCTCGGCGTTAATGTTAGCCCCCCCGGCGCCCGCCCTCGCGGCGAAAAAACACGTCATCAAGTTCGCCAGCCTCGCCCCCGAGGGGACCACCTGGATGAGCGTCATGCGCCGCCTCGACCGCGACATGCGCAAAGGGACGAAAAAGGCCGTGCGCTTCCGCATCTATCCGGGCGGGGTCTCGGGCAACGAGAAGGACGTGGTGCGAAAGCTGCGGGTGGGCCAGCTCCACGCGGCGGGGTTCACCGGGGTGGGGCTGGGCGAAATCCTGCCCGCCGTGCGGCTGTTCGAGCTTCCCTTCCTCTTCCGGAACTACGAGGAGGTGGACGCCGTTCATGAGGAACTCGACGGCTGGTTCGAGGCTGCGTTCCGGAAAAAGGGCTACGTCCTCCTGGGATGGTCCGAGGTGGGCTTCGCGCATTTTTTCTCGAAAAACCCCATCGCCGGGGTCAGGGATCTGGCGCGCCAGAAGGTGTGGATGTGGGAGGGCGACCCGCTCGCCCGGACCTACTTCGAGACGATGGGGGTGCGCGCCATCCCGCTGGCGGTCACGGACGTGCTCACATCGCTCCAGACCGGCCTCGTCAACACGGTCTACATCAGCCCCCTCGGCGCCATCGCGCTCCAGTGGTTCACCAAGGTGCGCTACATCAGCCCGGTCCCGATGGCCAACGTCACCGGCGCGCTCGTCATGCGCAAAAACCGGTTCGAGCGCCTGGCGAAAAACCACCAGGACCTCCTCCTCGAGCGGACCCGCGTCCGGATGCGCGAGCTGCGCCGCCTCACCCGTGCCGAGAACGCGCGCTCCATCGAGGCCATGACCAAGCGCGGGCTCAAGCTCTCCCCCCCGCCCCCGCCGGAGGAGATGAAGGCCTTTCGCCGCCTGAGCCGCGAGGCCATGAAAAAACTCGCCGGAAAACTCATCCCCGCCGATCTGCTCGAGCGTGCCGGGCGCGTCCTCGAGGGCCTTCGGGCCCGAAAGCCCTCCTAGCCGATGACCGGCCGGGAGCCCGCCACCCTCCGGGAGCGCTGGGAGTCTTTCGACGAGGCTCTTGCCCGCTGGGAGGGGAATCTTCTCATCACCCTTTTGTTCTCCATGCTCCTCTTTGGATTTCTCCAGGTCGTCTTGCGCAACGTTTTTCACACCGGAATCTTCGGGGCCGACCTTCTCCTGCGCCAGGGCCTTCTCTGGCTCGGGTTCCTGGGCGCCTCGCTGGCCGCCCGGGGCGGGGGGAGGCACATCGAGATCGATCTCCTCTCGCGGGCGCTTCCGGCGGACTGGATCGAACCCGCCCGGCGGCTGACCGGTCTTTTCGCCGCGCTGATTTGCGCCCTGCTGGCGCGGGCCGCGCTACTCTTCGTGGCCGGTGAATTCGAGGCCGCCAGCCGGATCGCGGGGACATTCCCGGCCTGGATGTTCCAGACCATCCTTCCGGCGGGATTCGGGCTGATGGCGCTCCGCTTCCTGGCCGGCGCCCTCCTCGGCCACCCGGCGCCCGCCCCCAAAACCGGGGAGGAGAAAAGTTGACCGCGCTCGGAGGTCTCTCCCTCGCGGCGATCGCCCTGCTGGGCGCGCCCCTGTTTACGATCATCGCGGCGATCGCGCTCTGGGGCTTCGCGGCGGAGGAAATCTCCGCGGCGGCGTTCATCATCGAGCTCTACCGGATGACGGACGCCCCGACGCTGCTGGCGATCCCCTTCTTCACCTTCGCGGGATACCTCATGGCTGAGGCCGAAACCCCGGCGCGGCTGACGCGGCTGGCGCGGGCGGCGCTGGGCTGGATGCCGGGCGGCCTCGCGATGGTCACTCTCGCCACCTGCGCGTTTTTCACGGCCTTCTCGGGGGCATCGGGCGCCACCATCGTCGCCCTGGGCGGGCTCCTCTTCGCGGCGCTGCGAGAGGACGGCTACCCCGAGAGCTTCTCGCTGGGTCTCGTGACAACCGGAGGCGGCCTGGGCTTGCTCTTTCCGCCGAGCCTGCCGCTCATCCTCTACGGCGTGGTCGCCGGGGTGAGCATCGACCATCTGTTCCTGGCCGGGATCGGGCCGGGCGTCTTGATCATCGCGATCACCGCGATCTACTGCATGAAGGTGGCGAGCGCCTCCACGCCGAGGACGCCCTTCGACATCGGCAACCTCAAAAGCGCCCTCCGCGAGGCGGGCTGGGAGCTTCCCCTGCCCATCCTGATTCTGGGCGGAATCTACGGGGGCTTCTATACGGCGGCGGAGGCCTCCATCGTCGCCGCCCTCTACGTCCTCATCGTCGAGGTGTGGGCCTATCACGATCTCGACCTGTGGGATGAGGTGCCGGGCATCGCCCGCGAGAGCATGATCCTCGTCGGGGTGATCCTGGTGATTCTGGGCGCGGCTCTCGGGCTGACGAACTACCTGGTGGACCAGCAGGCGCCCCAGCGGATTTTAGAGGCGATGCGCTCGGTCAGCACGAACCGCTACGTCTTCCTCTTCGGGCTCAACCTATTTC
>DNYS01000121.1:2254-2386 GCA_003506735.1 Nitrospinota bacterium | reverse complement strand
CCTGGGCATCATCTTCCTGGCCAACCTCGAGATCGGCTACATCACCCCTCCGGTCGGCCTCAACCTGTTCATCGCGAGCAACCGCTTCGGAAAGCCGCTGGCCGAGATCTGGCGCACGACGCTGCCCTTCCT
>DNYS01000121.1:0-2141 GCA_003506735.1 Nitrospinota bacterium | reverse complement strand
TGTGGTCTGGCGGGCGCTAACCGGCCTCACCCTCGGGCGAATGCGGCCCGGGCCGCCGGCCGTCGAAGGTTGAGGGCGGCGGGAATCGGCGCTACTCTCCCGGTGCCCCCTTCCCGGCCGGGCCGGGCGGTTTTGACCCCACATGAAAGGGAGATCGGCGCCATGACCGACGCCTCCGAGCAGCGCGAGAAAGTCCAGAAAATCTACAGCGGCGACTCGGACTACTACATCACGAGCACCCCGCACGCCAAGAGCAGCTCGCTCGCCCGCTCGGCCGAGATCCTCGACCCCCGGGGCGGGATTCATCTCGACGTGGCCACCGGGGCGGGCCACACCGCCTTCGCCATGGCGCCCCGGTGCGGCTGGGTGATCGCGAGCGACCTGACCCAGGGGATGCTCGAATCCACTCGGAAAAACGGGGCCGAGAAGGGGATCACGAACACCCGGCTCCTGCGCACGGACTCCGAGAGCCTCGCCCTGCGGGACGCCTCGGTGGATTCGGTCTCGGTGCGCATCGCCCCGCACCATTTCTCCGACGTGCAAAAAACCATCGGCGAGATGAGGCGCGTCCTGAAGCCCGGCGGCAAGCTCATCTACATCGACAACATCGCCCCCGAGGAGCCGCCCGAGGCGAAGCGCTACAACGACTTCGAGACTCTGCGCGACCCGAGCCACAACCGCTGCGACTCCCTCCCCATCCTGATCGAAATGTTCGAGAGCGCGGGCCTCGAAATTCTCCACACCGAGACCATCCGCAAGCGGATGGACTTCGAGGAGTGGGTCGCCCGGCCCCACCTGGACGATGACGGCCGGGCCGAGCTCCGGCGCTTCCTCGACGAGGCCACCCCCGCCATCCGCTACTGGATGAACCCCCGCGAGGAGGAGGGCATGGTGTATTTCGACGAGATCGAGGGCGTCATTCTCGCCCGGCGCAACTGAATCCATGGCGGAAAGCGGGCTGGGGGACGAGGGCGCGCGCCTCCGCCGCCTCATCGAGGCCGACCGCCGCCATCTGTGGCATCCCTTCACCCCGATGGACGAATGGGAGAGCGAGGACCCGCCCCTGATCGTCGAGCGGGGGGAGGGCGCCTACCTCATCGATATCGAAGGCCGCCGCTACCTGGACGGGGTCTCCTCCCTTTGGGTGAACCTTCACGGCCACCGGCGCGCCGAGATCGACGAGGCGGTGCGCCGCCAGCTCGGCCTCATCGCCCACTCCACCCAGCTCGGCATGGGCCAGACCGCCTCCATCGAGCTCGCGGAAAAACTGACCGCCATCGCTCCCCCGGGCCTCGCGCGCGTGTTCTATTCGGACAGCGGCGCCACCGCCGTCGAAGTGGCCCTCAAAATCGCCTTCCAGTACCAAAAACAGCGCTCCCCGGCCCGGCCGGGCAAATCCAAGTTCATCGCGCTCAACCTGGCCTACCACGGGGACACCGCCGGAGCGGTGAGCGTGGGCGGCATCGGGGCGTTCCACGAAATGTTCCGCCCCCTCCTGTTCGAGACGATCCGGGCGGAGACGGCATATTGCTACCGCTGCCCGAGGAGTGCGGAGGCGCCCCCCTGCGCGGTGTGCGCCGGGGAAGAGATCGAGCGGCTCATTCTGGAGCGCGCGGACGAGACCGCCGCCGTCATCGTAGAGCCCAGGGTCCAGGGGGCGGCGGGGATCATTGTCCAGCCGGAGGGCTTTCTCCGCCGGGTGCGCGAGGCCTGCACGCGCGCCGATGTTCTCCTCATCGCCGACGAGGTGGCCACCGGCTTTGGCCGAACGGGGAGGATGTTCGCCTGCAATCACGAGGGGGTCGCGCCTAACCTCTTGTGCATTGCCAAGGGCCTCACGGGGGGCTACCTCCCCCTGGCCGCGACGCTGGCCACCGAGGAGATTTTCGACGCCTTCCGGGGCACGCCTGGAGAGGGCCGGACCTTTTTCCACGGCCACTCCTACACCGGGAATCCCCTGGGCTGCGCCGCCGCCCTGGCCAGCCTCGGCATCTTCGAGGCCGAAGGGACTCTCGATGCGCTCCAGCCGAAAATCCGCCGCTTCTGGAGCGAGCTGGCGCGGCTCCGGGACCTTCCCGCCGTGGGCGAGGTGCGCGGGCTGGGCTTCATGGCCGGGATCGAGCTGGTAGCGGACCGGGAGA
>DNYS01000270.1:3264-3454 GCA_003506735.1 Nitrospinota bacterium | reverse complement strand
ACGCTGGATTTTTCACTCATTAAACATACCCCGCATCCTACACACCCTTTTCATTCGCACTATACTTCCCGGATAAAACAAAATAAGTACTACTTTTCAAGTAATTAGAAGCTCATCGCCCCAAATGGACCAACAAAATTTATCATGTATTTGGTAATAGGACAAAATCAGTCAAATATCAACCGCCCGG
>DNYS01000270.1:1267-3206 GCA_003506735.1 Nitrospinota bacterium | reverse complement strand
AAATATCAACCGCCCGGTCCCGGAAACTTTTCTGAGACTCAACAAACAAAAAAAGCAGCTCCGCCCGAGAGGGCAAGTATTTGCTATACAATTTCTACGGTCATGCCCTCTTGATTTGCACGGCTCCAATAACCATTACCTGCCAATAACTTCCCATATGACATCGAGTACACGGTCTATCGCTTTGCCGTCGGAAAAAAATATATTTTTTCTCAAAAGCTCCTTTCTTTTTCGGTGGAGTTCAGCGGGTATGGACCGATACCGTTCTTCCCGGAGATACCGGGCAAGCTCTTCTCTCGTTTCGATTAGTGTTGTGAGCCCCAGGACATCCGTGATCAAAGGAGCCAGGGATGAACCTCCGATCCGCAAAGAAACACAAGGCCTATCGTAGTAGAGCGCCTCATAAACCACCGTGGAGTGACCAGTAACAATAAAATCAACATTTTTCATGATTTCCGCGCTGCGATCTTCAGAAATGGTCACCTCGATCGAATCAGGAATTCGAAGAGAAGCGGGTGCCCATCTAGTTGAACATTCACGGGAATGGACCCAAACCAATATCTCTTTTTTGGCAGGAGAAGACCATCGCTCAAAGGCCCTAAGAAGTTCTTCAAATAGCGACTGTTGCGTATACCCCCAATCCTTCATGGGCATATTCTCAATAATTGGTTGCGAGACAAAAAGAATGCGAACTCCTTCGCGGGTTTTTTTCCTTATCTTATTCGATCCGGAAACAACGCCATCATACAATGGATTGTGGGTTACAATGAGACGGTTACGGGGCATCCCTATATTTTTCAAATCCTGGAGCGCCTGAGCGTCCAGAACACATATTCTGTCCGGTACAATCCCCAAATCCAATTTTTTTCCATCGCGCGAAAAGCGTTCGAGAGGATGCATCCAGGTGTCCTCCAGCATTATCGTCGGCACTCGACAATCACGCGCGGCTTTCGCCAATTGCTGCTCCACCGTAACGGGTTCATCCGGCGACGGCATACTGCTTCCCGATACGACCACATTGGGCCGACCCTCGTAGAGAATGCGCGAAATCGCTTCAATGGAGTTTTTGAAATACCCCGAATCCTCCAAGGGGCTGCTTGGGATATTTTTTTCTTCATACAAAAAACGGGAAAGGGGATGTGAAACAACCACCGGATTGATATCGGTTCGCCTGGACAACGACTCGATCACCGGGATTATCGATTTCACGCCTCCGACNNCAAAAACAACACAGTTCGACCGGTATTTTTTCCTGCCATGATTTATAGCTCTTTGTGGTTCACCAATTCGATCAGCGAATTGTCGATTAGATAGTTCGCATAACCGAGATCTTCCAGTCCGTCGATATCAATGGCATACGGCCTGTCTATCTCAACGCCCAATGAAGTTTCGCCAAAGGCGTCCATACCGGATAAAAGTGAGCGGGATCTGGAAACAACAAGATTTCCGAACAAGAAAAAAAACGGTTTTCTTTGTTTGTTATACGCTTGTTGCCGTTCTTTTTTGAATCGGAATGAAACGCGCCCCCCCTCGAACACCCTTTGATTAAAGGCATGGGCATTGTGAAACACCGGAGTAATCGTCTGCGCCGAATCGGCGCTTTCATCACCGCGCAGAGCGCTCACACATTTTTCAATATGCTCAGGCAACAGAAAAGGGGAAGTGGGTTGAAGAAGGGCGACCAAGCCAGGTGCGTTGCCTTCGTCCTCGGCTATTTTCTCGATGACATGACGCAGGACATCGGCCACCGGGGTATCGTCACCTGCAAGAGCGTCCGGGCGCCGGTACACCTCTACATCGCGGGACGTGCAATATTCAGCAATTTTATCATGTTCGGTCGAACATACTATTTTAGTTATCGTCGGACATGCCTTCCCGCTATCAATCACATAAGACATAAGAGGCCTGCCGCCCAGCGGGGAAAGATTTTTTAGCGGGA
>DNYS01000270.1:0-1119 GCA_003506735.1 Nitrospinota bacterium | reverse complement strand
TAAGGGCTATAACTTGGCTTTCATCCAACTGTACCGTCACTTTTCACTTTCCAAAATGGAGTTGTCCGGAATGATGCGGCGACGTTTTCCATTTTTCAAATTTTGGCCAATTCACTCTTCATGGTTCCGAATATTCTGGCCTCTTCTCGATCCGTTTTGCCGCATAATTCAGGATTCAAATAATGCTCCAACCGCCGTCGATGGCCAGCGCGTGACCCGTCATGTAGCTGGATGCATCCGACGCCAGAAAAACAAGAGGCCCCGCCAACTCCTCGGGCGCACCGGTCCGGCCCAGGCAGGTCCGGTCATGCAGCCGGTTCAGGAAAGGGTCGTCTTTCGCAACGCTGTTCGGTCCATCGTCCACCGAATTCGAGAACGGGCCCGGCAGAATCGCATTCGCCCTGACGCCGTGACGCCCCCAAAACGAGGCGGTATAGCGGGTCAGAGCCAGCATTCCCGCCTTAGCCGCCGAATAGGCGGGCGGGTTGATGAAGCTGGTTCCCTCATAGAGCAACGGGCTTGGCGCCACCACCCCGTACATGGAGGAGATGTTGATAATGCTGCCCCGGCCCCGGCGCTTCATATCCTCCCCGAGGATTTTCGTTGTTATGGCGGGCCAGCAAACGCCGCCCGTGAGATTCCGGATCCAGACATCGAAGCTGCCCTGCTCCAAACTCCCTTCGGGGACATTGAAGCCGGTCTTCTCGCTGATCTCATGCGCGTTGTTGATGAGAACGTCCACCTTCTCCTCGGCGGCCACGGTTCGGAGAACCGCCTCCAGTGTCTCCGATTCGTACATATCCACTCTCACGGCGCGAATCCGGGCGGCCCCGTACTTTTCAGCCCAACCGGCCGTCTCCTCCATGAATCGATCCGACCGGCCAAAGGCCACCAGCCGCGCCCCGTTCTCAAGGAGCGTCTGCGCCATCGTTCGACCGAGGAACCCNNGCAAAAGCGCCGTTTTTCCCTCAATCGAGAACAGATCGGATATTTTCAGGCTCACCACACTGTCCTTCCGCCATCCACAATCAGGTTTTGCCCAGTCATGTAAGAAGATGCCTTGGAGCAAAGGAACAGGATCGCCCCCTGATATTCATCGACATCCGCCATCCTTCCCAT
>DNYS01000185.1:14214-14538 GCA_003506735.1 Nitrospinota bacterium | reverse complement strand
GAGGCCCCGCCGGGTGGTCTGCAAGCTGGAATGGGGGCCAGGGGAAGTTGTTCCCTGAGCGAGGGAAATATTTTCTCCGGCTACTTTCCCAGCTTTTCTTCCCAATCGAGATAATCCTGCATGGCCTGGGGGCCGATGTCGTAAGGTTTGAGCGCCACGTCGAGCACGGGGCCTTCAAAACCCTCCTCTCCTTCTTCCAGCGGAAGGCCCGCCTCCCGCCATGCCCGCTTTCCGCCCTCGATGAAGGCGGCATTCGCATAGCCTTCCCCGGCGAGCGCCGCGGCCGAGAGCGCCGAGCGGGCGCCGTCTTCGCAGACGATGAGA
>DNYS01000185.1:8244-14055 GCA_003506735.1 Nitrospinota bacterium | reverse complement strand
CCGCCGGCAGAGGGGCTTTCGCCGTCCGCCGGGGCGCTGGAGGTTTCCGAGGACAGCCCCGCCGCATCCCAGGCCGCGATGCCGCCGCGCAGGAAATAGACGTTCGGAAGCCCCATTCGCCGGAGCCAGTAGGCCGCCATCGTGGCCCGCGCATTGGCGTCGCAATAGGTCACGATGGTGCCCGCGCGGACGGCGGCGACCTCGTCGGTCCGCTGGACGGCCTGGCCACCCGGAATCGAGATAGCGCCCGGAATATGTCCTTTCCGGAACTCCGGGGCCAGGCGGACATCGAGAAGGTAGAGCGTCTCGCTTCCGGATTTTTCCTGGAGCGCGCGCAATTCATCCGGCGACAGGGAGGGGATCTCCTCCTCCTCAGCGAGGCGGGCGGCCAGCTTTTCCCCGTGCGCCCGGCTGCGCCCGGAGGGCTGGGGAATCTCACTCTTTTTTCCGTGGTCGAGGGACAGTCCGGCCAGTATGAATCCCATCCCCCCGTTCCGCAGGGCGCGGGCGTTCGTCACACCCAGCCGGTGCAGCGCGCCCGCACCGATGATGCTCCGCGTGCGGCCCGCGCAGTTGATGATGAGGGGTGAGGATTTGTCCTGGTCCATGTCCCACGCGTGGAGAATTAACTCTCCGCCGGGAAGGCTCACCCCGGTTGGAATCGAGAATCGCTCGTATTCGGCCTCGGTTCTGGAATCGAAGATGCGGAGCGGCCCGCCGCCTTCGATCAACGCGTTGAGCTCTTGGGCCTCGATCTCGGGAATGCGGTCTTCGTGCAGAATTTCCTCGCCGAATTCCTTGCTCGGAACGTTCGTCCCGCTCACCGTGGGAAGGCCGGCCTCCTTCCAGGCGGGAATTCCGCCCTGCAGAACGGCCGTTCGCGAATATCCGTGATGGGCCAGCGTTTCCGCGCACCGCTCCGCCCGCCCCTCCCCGCCGTCCACCAGCGCCAGGGGGGTGTCCTTCACCGGAACAAGGACCTCGATGCGGAACTCGAGCCAGCCCCGCGGTAGGTTCGTCGTTCGGTAGATTTGTTCTTTGTTGAACTCCATCGGCTCGCGGACATCGATCGCCGCGTAAGGTGCCGTCCCCTCCCTCCAGGCCTTGAGCGTTTCGGGCGAGATGTACTGGGTCATGATTCGGCTCCTATGCTTCGCCGCCCGGAGGCTGGCGCGAAGGGATCCCCGCCCCACGGCGAAAAACCTCGATGATGGAGGACGTGTCCCAATCTCTCTGGCCGTTCGCTTCGGCGGAGACGAGAATTTGCTTGAGGGCGGAGGTCAGCGGCATGGGAGAACCCAGATTCTGGCCCTGCTCCAGCATGAGGCCGACATCCTTGTGATGCTGGAAGAGCCGCGACATCGGATTATCGTAGTCCGCCTTGATCATCCGCTCCCCCCGGTTCTCCATCGCCTTGCTGTAGGCGAAACTGTCCTTGAGGACAGTGAGAAGGATTTCCATGTCCATGCCAGACTTCATGCCGAGACAAAGGCCCTCGGCCACGGCCACACGATTGAGGCCGAGGATGAGGTTGACGATGAGCTTGGTCCGCGCGCCCGCCCCATTCGGGCCCAGATGATAGACTGAGCGGGCAATCGTATCGAGGAGGGGCCTGGCGCGTTCGAAGTCGGCCTTCTCGCCGCCGACCATGGCGACGATGTTTTTTGTCCGGATCATCGGGCTCGACCCGCTCAGGCTGGCATCGACGAAAGCGATCCCCCACTCGCGGAGATCGGCGGCGTTGGCGATCGAATCCTCGGGCCGGGAGGTCGAGGTGTCGATGACGAGGAGGCCTTCCGGCTTCGCCTCGGTCAGGCCGCCGGGACCGAAGCACACCTCCCTGATGACGTCGCTCGTCATCAGGGAGAGAACCACCTGCCCAGCCCCCTCGGCCGCCGCCCCCGGCGAGGAGACCGCCCTTCCGCCGCATTCTTCGAGTTCGTTCAGGCGCCGGGCGTCGATATCGTAGCCCTGCACTTCGTAACCCGCCTCGATGAACTGCCCGCTCATGGCACTGCCCATCAGGCCCACTCCGATCAGGCCAATTATCTCTCCCATTTCTCCCTCCGAATGATGTCGAAAAATTCTCTCCGCGGGTATGCCCTTTTAGATAGGAAGCCGCCGCTTGTCAAAACCTGGGCCGGGCGCCTTCTGCGTAGCCGGTCATCTCCACGAAACCCACACCGCTCACGGGCTTGCCCTTGGAGTGGCCCTCGGCCTGAACGGCTCCCTCCCAGTAGGTCACGCGCGTGCTTCCCTCGGTCACGAGCTCCTGGTCCTTCGCCAGCGCGCGCACACGGATATCGATGCCCTCACCGGGGACGCTGACCCGCCACCCCATCGGGTAGCGCGCGCCCGACCGGGGGCTGCGCCATCGCCCAGCCGGCTCGAAACGATAGGCGCGAAGGGGAAGATAGCGCATCGACCCGTCCGCCTCGACGAGGGTGCCGCTGCTGTTCCGGTCATAGCCGCCTCCTTTTTTCCTCATCAGGTAGAGCATGAGCTCGCGGCCATCGGAAAGTTGAAGTCCCAGCCAGTCCCATCCGATTTGGTCCTCGGCCAGTTGGTTCGAGCCGAATTCATGGTCCATCCATGCGATTCCAGAAACCAGAAGCCGCCTCCCGTCCAGGCGGAGTTCTCCCCGGGCCGTCAGCCTCGTGAATGAATAATAGTGGGAAGCGCGGCCCGCGCCGTCTGCCTTTTGGCTAACTCCGCCCCTGCCGTGAACGGCAGGAGGTTTTCGGGGCACCAAGCGGAGTGAGAGCTTGACCCCCTTGGCCTCCGCCGAAAGGTTCATGGCGCGCACTCCGCCTTTTATCTCCTCCCCGGCGCGCCAGTTCCGGAGCCAGACATCGAGCCGACCCCGCCAGGCGCCCGCCTCCTCCAGCGCCCCTCGGCTCATGCGCTCGAAGTAGCGGTGGCGCCCCCTCTTGACGTCGAGAACCGCCAGATGGGCGAAATAGAGATTCTCCAGCGCCCAGCGGCTCTTTCGGGGCCTTCGCCGGGCAGAGGGAGGGCGGAGGCCGGACCGGAAAAAGGCGAGCATGAAGGCGTAGCGATCCCCCGAATTCGAAGTCAGGTTTCCCGAAAAATACCACCACTCCGTCCGGAAAGCGGCGTGCGCCCCGTGGTCGTGGGGAAAACGGTAGCGGTAGCCCGGCAGGGCGGGCCGCCACTTCGCGGAAGAGCTTCCGGAGGCAGCTCCCGCCAACGAAGGGACCGCCGCCCAAGCGGTCAGGAGGAGGGCCGCCCAAATTGTTTTCATTCTCATTCCTCGCGCACCGCCTCCGAGATGGGAATCCGCGCGGCCGCCCGGGCGGGCAGCCACCCGGCGGCAAAGGCCGCGAATACCGCGACGAAAAGATAGACGGCCAGGGTTCCGAACGGGATTCCAAAGCGGATCGTCCAGCCGAAGCTTTGCTTGTTGATGACGAACACCAGAATCGCTCCCAGCCCGGCGCCCGCACCGGAGGCCAGCGCTGCCGACAGGAGGCCCAGCAGGCCCGCCTCCCCCATCACGGCCGCCGCCATCCCGCGCCGGGTCAGTCCGAGGGCGCGCAGGGCGCCCACCTCACGCCGCCGCTCGAGAATGTTCGAACTCAGCCCCATCGCGATGCCCAGGACGGCGACGAGGACCGCAATTGCCTCAAGGGCGTAGGTGATTGCGAAAGTCTGATCGAAGACATCCATCACCCGCCGCCGGAGCCCCCAATTCGATATTAGGGTCATCCCGCCATCGAGGACTCCTTCGATCCGCCGCCACGCCGCCACGCGATCAGTGCCCTTTTTCAGATAAATCGCCATCGAACTCAGGCGGTCATCTTTCCATATCCGTCTGAAGAGAGCCCTGTCCACCAACAGCCGCCCCCCCTCTGCCGAGTAGTCGTAATAAATCCCCGCGATCCGAATCGAGACCGCCCCTCCCGGGGTGGGCAGGCGAAGCACGTCCCCCTTTTTCACCCCGAACCGCAGAGAAAAGGTCTCTGTGACAACCGCCTCGCCGCGCGCCTTGGCGCCCGCCATCACCTCCGCCGCAGCCCCCTCGATAAAAGGCAGGCGGCTTCGCTTTCCCGCCACCTCGAAATCGGCCCCGCCGAATTCGGCCCGCTCCCCCCGCCAGCGGAGGCGGAGGATGCGGTAGCCGTCCACCGCGGCGATTCCTGGCATCCTCGACACTTTCTTCAACGTATCGGCGGAAAAACTCGCGGACGAGCCCTTGATAAATCGCGAAGCCGGGGCGGCGTAGAGGTCCGCGCGGAGGGATTGCTCCGCCCAGACGGCCACCGTCTCCCGGAAACTCTCGACCATGATCACTAGGCTGACGAGCATCGCCATCGCCGCCGCCAGGGAGGCGACCGTCACCGCATTCCGCCCCGGATGCCGGCCGAGACCGTGAGCGGCCAGCCAGCCCGTCAGGTTGCCGCCGAGAAGCCGCTTGAGCAGGGCCGTTCCGGCGCCGATGGCCGCCGGGCAGAACAGCGCCATCGCGGCAACGGCCAAGAGCGCCGCCATGTAGCCGAACACCGGCACCCGGTCCCAGGCCGGAAGCCGACTCAGAAAAAATGCCGCAACGCCCGCGAGGGCTCCAGCCGCGAGCGTTCCCCTCAGAAACGAGGGGCTGAACCCGTGAACGGCTTCTCTCTCGCGGCTGATCCGGGCGGGGCTTATTCGCGAGGCGGTCAGGGCCGGACCTAACCCGGCAAGGACCGAAACGCCCGTTCCGGAGAGAAGAACGACGGCGAGCATTGCCGGGTCCGCCTCCACATCGCTCACTTGGAGGAAAGTGTAGAGGTTGCGAATGGTGCGCGTGACGGCGCTCAGCGCCCCCCGGGCCAGGAAAAGGCCCAGGAGCACCCCCGCCGCCGAACCCGCCAGCCCAATCAAGGCCGCTTCGGCCGCGATGAGGCCGGCCGCCTGCCGCGCCGTCATGCCGAGGGAGCGAAACACGCCGATCTCGGCCCTCCGGCGGACGACCGAGGCCGACATGGCGTTGAAGATGAGGAAACAGCCCACCAACAGGGCGATGAGGCTGAGGACCGTCAGATTCAGCCGGAATGAGGAGAGCATCCGCTCCACGTCCTTCCCACGGCGTGCCGGACGCTCGACAAGCGCTCCCGGGGGGAGTTTGGATTGAATCGCGCGCTGCACCTCATCGATCCGGGCGGGCGCATCGAGTATCAGATCGATCCGATCGAGCTTGCCCAAGCGGGCGAAGGCTTCCTGGGCCACGCCGATGTCCATCACCGCGATCCGGCCCTCCATCGCGCCGCCCAGTCCGGTGGGCTTCATGATGCCCCGCACCCAGAAGCGGAGCCGCCGGGCGGCATCGATCTCAACGGCGTCCCCCTCTTTCACGCCCAGATCCGCGGCGAGGGTCCGCGTGAGGAATACACCCTCCGGATCGGCGATGCGCGAGAGGGCCTCCAGCAGGGATGGGTTCCCCTCGGTGCCGGAGGAGCGGAAATATGTATCGGCGAGGAGGTCCACGCCGAAGACCAGGACCGCCCGGCCCTGGCCAGCCCTTTCCCGCTTCCAGCGACCGGTTCCGGGCCGGAATTTTCTAATCCAGGCGCTCTGCTGGATGATCGGTGTGGCATGCTTGATTCTGGGCGCGTCCCGAATAACGGGGAACAGGTCCTCCGGCAATCCCGCGTCGCCCGCGCCCACCTGGAGATGGGATTTACCCGCGATGGCGTCCAGGCTGTTCCGGAAGGCGCGGACGGCCGAATCGTTGGCAAGGTGGATGGCGAGATAGACGGCCACACCGAGGGCGACGCCCGAAACGGTGAGCGCCAGGCGTAGCGGCTCCTC
>DNYS01000185.1:6842-8076 GCA_003506735.1 Nitrospinota bacterium | reverse complement strand
TCGGCCAGCAGTTCGAGCACCTCCCGCCCCAGATGGGAGTCGAGGTTGCCGGTCGGCTCGTCGGCGAGAATCAACCGCGGGCGCGTGACCACCGCCCGGGCGATTGCAACCCGCTGCATCTCGCCGCCCGAAAGCTGACGGGGAAAATGATCCAGGCGGCGCCCCATCTCCACGCGCTCGAGCGCCGCGGCCGCCCGGGAGCGGACCTCGGAGCGCGGCCGTTTCTGGAGAATGAGGGGGAGTGCCACGTTTTCGTGGGCCGTCATCGTCGGGATGAGGTTGAAGAACTGGTAGACGAAGCCGACCTCCTCGAGCCGAATCCGGCTCAGGGCCGCATCGTCCAGGGAGGAGAGTTCGCGCCCCCCAAGATAGACATGACCGCTCGTCGGAGTGTCCATCGCCCCCATGATATGGAGGAGCGTGCTCTTGCCGCATCCGCTCGGACCGGTGACAATCAGGAACTCCCCGCCCTCGACCCGGAGATCGATGCCGGACAGCGCCGCTACATTCGCCTGTCCTCCCGGGTAGGCCTTCGAAACTCCTTCAAGGCGCAGGGCGTTTTCGTCCATGAACTCTCCGGCGCGGCGCGAAGTTGCGATCGCCCCGTCCTTCCATCAGGATCAGGACCTAGACGGGGGATGGCCCTCCGGGATCAGGAGCGCCGCGCGATGTTCGAAAAATTATCGACCGTATTTCTGATCGGCCGAAACCTGGATGCGTCACGGAAATTCTATACCGAAACGCTGGGATTGAAAGAGGCGAGCGCCGCCGCCGATCATGTCCGCTACGATGTGGGCGGGGTGTTTCTCGTGGTCCACGCCCCCATCCCCGACGAGGAGATGCGGGCCTGGAATCTCGATCCCCCCCGGGAGCCTCTTGGCGCCGGGGTGGTGGTCACGCTCCGGGCGAAAGACGTGGACGCCGCCCATGAAGAGCTGTCGCGCCGGGGGGCCGATATCGTGTTTCCGCCCCGCGACGCCTCCTGGGGGGTGCGGCTTTTCATGTTGCGCGATCCGGACGGCTTTCTCATCGAGGTGAGCCGGCCAATCTAGGAACCCGCTCTCAGAGCCCCTTGAATATGCTGCGCTCGGCCTTCGATGAGGGCACCTCGCTCCGAACCAGGACAAAGCTCTCGTCCGGGAAGATCCACCTCCCCGCCAGCCGGAAAAACCACCAGAAAAAATTGTTTCCCATCTGGCTTTTGTGCGAAAAAAGGGCGCGCCACTTTTTCTTC
>DNYS01000185.1:3980-6647 GCA_003506735.1 Nitrospinota bacterium | reverse complement strand
CCGGCCGCGGCCATCGCGGCGCGGTGAGCCATGACGTGGTCCGGATGGCCGTACCCACCTTTCTCATCGTAGGTGATCATGACATCGGGCCGGTATTCGCGAATGAAGCGGGCGATTTTTTCCGCCGCCTCGCCGAGATCGGCGTTTGCGAATACCTCCGCCAGTCCGTTGCTCTTCCACCCCTTCATCCCCGAATCCCCGTAGCCGAGCTGGTGGTGATGGGAGAGCCCGAGAATGCGGACCGCCGCCTCGAGTTCCCGCTGGCGCACCTCCGCCAGGAGGCGGCGATCCTCGGCGCGCTCCCGGGGGAGGAGCCTCAGTCCGTTGGCCTCGCCGCGATCGCCGGTGGTGCAGGTGATCAGAACGGTGGTGTGCCCCTCCTGGGCGCAGCGCACGATCAGCCCGCCCGTGCCGCTGCACTCATCGTCCGGATGCGCATGAACCAGGAGGAGGGTATGGCGCCGGGAGGGGCTGCCGGGTTGGGAAGCGGACATCGCTGATGCCTCAACGCGAAAAAGAAAGGGCCGCCGGCGCTGGCCGGCGGCCCTTCCGGTCAATCGGGTTAATTTTTATGATCCCAGGTGTCCCCGCTGGCAAGAAGGGCGTCCACGGTGCCCTCTCCCGCATCCATGGCGGATCTGACTTGATCGCCGAGCAGAGCCTCATACGCCGGGCGCTCGATGTCCCGGAAAATACCGAGGGGAAGCGGCCCTCCAACGGACTCGAGCCGGCTCAGCATATGGACATAGGCGCCTTCGTCATCATCGGTCCGGTGGACGGAGACGTCCGGAGAGCCTTCATCAACGATTTCGAGCCGGAAATCGTGGAGCCGGACGCCGTTGCGATCGTCCTCGGGACCGTAAACAAGGGGTTTGCCCTCTTCGAGGTAGAGAATGTTCTGCTCCTTGATCCCTTTTTCGGTGTACTGGTGCCATGCCCCGTCGTTGAAAACGATGCAGTTTTGCAAGATCTCGACAAGGGCCGTGCCCTCATGCTTGGCGGCCGCGGACAGCATCTGGCCCATGTGATTTTGGTCCCGGTCCACCGTGCGGGCGATGAAAGTGCATTCTGCACCGATGGCGAGCGAAATTGGATGAATCGGATAATCGATCGAGCCCAACGGCGTGGATTTCGTCTTTGTGCCAACCAGGGACGTCGGCGAGTACTGGCCCTTGGTGAGACCGTATATCCGATTGTTAAAGAGAAGAATCTTGATGCCGATGTTCCGGCGCATGGCGTGGATTAGGTGGTTTCCCCCGATGCTCAGCGAGTCGCCGTCGCCCGAGATGACCCAGATGGAAAGATCGGGCTGGGTCACCTTGATGCCGGTCGCCACCGCGGGTGCGCGGCCGTGAATGGTGTGGAACCCGTAGGTGTCCATGTAGTAGGGAAACCGGGCCGCACAACCGATCCCGCCGACAAATACGAAATTCTCCTTGGCCATCCCCAGTTGGGGAAGAAGCTTTTGCATGGTCGCCAGAATGGCGTAATCCCCGCAACCGGGACACCAGCGGACGGTTTGATCCGACTGAAAATCCTTGCGCGACAGCTTGAGTCCAACCCCGTTTGACTTCGCTTGGATCCCCACGGTTAGAGCAACTCCTCGATTTTGGTAATGATTTCGCTAATTTTAAAAGGCTTCCCCTGAACCTTGCTATAGCCGACCACTTCGATGACATACTCTGAGCGGATCATCTTGATGAGCTGGCCAAGATTCAGTTCCGGAACAAGAACTTTCTCGAAGCTTTCGAGCACATCCCTGAGATTTGCGGGGAACGGATTGAGGTGTCTGAGATGCACCTGGGACACCGATGCGCCCCTCGCCTGAAGATCTTCGACCGCTGCGGCGATGGCACCAAAGGTGCCGCCCCATCCCAGGACCAGCACCTTGCCGCTCTTCTCGCCCAGGACCTCGGCGGGAGGAATGTCATGGGCGATGCGGGCGACCTTCGCCGCCCGCGTGAGGATCATGTACTCGTGGTTGGAGGGCTCGTAGTTGACGTTTCCGGTCCCGTCCTGCTTTTCGATGCCCCCAATCCGGTGCTGGAGCCCCGTCGTGCCCGGAATTGCCCACGGCCTTGCGAGCGTTTCGGGGTCGCGTCCATAGGGCATGAAATTTTTCGGATCCTCATGGTGTTTCGCCGTCATATCGGGAAGGTCGGAGAAGGAGGGAAAAAGCCAGGGCTCCGATCCGTTGGCCAGGTAGCCGTCGGTCAGCAACATGACCGGCGTCATGTATTTCACCGCGATCCGGGAGGCCTCGATGGCCGCGAAATAGCAATCCGAGGGAGTACTGGCCGCGACGATGGGCACCGGGCTTTCGCTGTTCCGCCCATACATCGCCATGAGAAGGTCGGCCTGTTCGGTCTTGGTCGGAAGGCCCGTGCTCGGACCGGCCCGCTGGACGTTGAGGATGACCATCGGAAGCTCGGTCATGACGGCCAGGCCGACGGCCTCGCTCTTGAGGGCGATCCCTGGCCCGCTTGAGCAAGTTACGCCGAGGGCTCCCGCGTAGGCGGCGCCTAGGGTGGCCGATGCCGCTGCAATCTCGTCTTCGGCCTGAAAGGTAAGGACGCCCATATTCTTGTGCTTCGAGAGTTCGTGGAGCACATCGCTCGCGGGCGTAATCGGATAGGCGCCCCAGAACAGCGTGAGCCCGAGCTTTTT
>DNYS01000185.1:0-3864 GCA_003506735.1 Nitrospinota bacterium | reverse complement strand
TCGGCGTTTTCGCCGAAATAGTAGCCCATTTTGAGCGCGCGCGTATTCGCATCGACGATTTCGGTCCGGCTGCCGAACTTTTGCTTGATCCAGGTTATCGTGTTCTCCATCTCCCGCGAATACATCCAGAACGCCAGCCCCAGGGCGAAGAAATTTTTGCACCGGTCGGCGAGATTGGATTTGAGTTCGAGATCGGCAAGGGCGTTCCGGGTCAGCTCGGTAATATTCACTTCGATGACGTTGTATTTGCTGCGCAACTCCTCGTCCTCAAGCGGGTTCGAATCCATCTCCGCCTTTTTGAAATTTTTCTCCGTGAAATTATCCGTATTGGCAATGAGGGTGCCGCCGCGCTTGAGGTCCTCGATGTTCGCCTTCATGGCGGCGGGGTTCATCGCCACGAGAACGTCGAGCGCATCACCCGGCGTGTGAATGTCCTTGTTGCTGAAATTGATCTGGAAGGCGCTCACGCCGGCCAGGGTTCCGACAGGCGCTCTGATTTCGGCGGGATAATCCGGGAAGGTTCTCAGATCGTTTCCGGCAATCGCCGAGGCGCTTGAAAAGCGATCGCCCATCAACTGCATTCCGTCGCCCGAATCGCCGGCAAACCGGATGGCTACCGTATCGACTTCGATTATCTCCTTCTTCCGGGGTTTTCCGTCCACACTGCTTTCTTTCGAATGGTCAGCCATTTTCTTACGAGCCCTTCTGAGCGATTTCCATGGCAAAGGCAAATACGAATCCAGTCGGGCAGAGAATTCCATCCCTGCCCGACACCCGAAACTTGCTCCAAATTCCCCCCATACGCAAACGCCGCCAACAATTTTGTTATCAACACGATACCCGCAACGGAGAATTATCACTGAATTTTGCGGAAGCCGTCAATTGAAACTTTCCCAATTCAGTCAAATTTACCGCCCCCTCAGCGGGCGGCAACCCCGTCCAGGCCCAAATCGGCGGCCACGGATTTCATCGCCTCCAGTGAGAGGGCGATATGATCGGAAAGCGGCACACCCAGATCTTCAGCCCCTTTTTCGATATCCTCGCGGTTCACCCCCTTGGCGAAGGCCTTGTCCTTCCATTTCTTCTTGATGCTCTTGGGCTGAACATCCCGGATATCCTTGCTCGGTCGGACAAGGGACACCGCCGTGATGAGCCCGACGAGTTCATCCACCGCGAAAAGGGCCTTGGCCATCCGGCTCGCGCGCGGAACGTCCAGATATTGGGCATGGCCCAGAATGGCCTGAAGCATCGGTTCGGGGTATCCCTTTTCCTCGAGGAAGCGGCATCCCACCTGAGGGTGCTCCTGTTCGGAGGGATTTTTTTCGTAGTCAAGATCGTGCAGCAGGCCGGTAATCCCCCACAATTCCTCATCCTCATCGAATTTCCGGGCATAGACCCGCATGCAGGCCTCTACGCCCCTGGCATGCGCCCGGAGATTATCTCCCTGGGTCCATTCGAAAAGCAGCGCCTCGGCCGCGCCTCGATCAAGCATCATATCCTGGTTCCTCATAAGCCAATTCCGCGCCCGGTATAATGGGCCAAATCCGGCGCCCGGGATGCCTCATCCACCCGGCCCGGCTTTTCCTGAAATTTATAAGCACGATCCCGGTGAATTCTCAACTTCAACCGGGACCCAGAGCCTGGTTTCTCATGACCTCCTGGTGTAACTTCAACACTGGCGACCCCCTGGAATTCCTTCCATTTTCATTTACCGGAGACAAACCATGCTCCTCAACAAGGACCGTGCACTCGCTCTCATGGAAGAGCACGATTTGACCGCCATCATCGGAACGACCCTAGAGAACGTCACCTACCTGACCGGCCACGTCGGATGGGCCCAACGCGTCTACCGGACCCTCCAGAGCTACGCCGTCATGACGAACGTTCCCGAGGCCGGGACAGACCTCATCCTCACCCGCTCCGACAACACCTATTATTCCGCCTATGCGGGCTATCCTGAACGGGTCTACAGCTACGGTGGAACCGCCGCCGTCATCTTCCCGGAAGGATTCACCCCCGCCGACGATGAACAAAGGCGCTTCATGGAACTCACCGAAAGCGGGGCGCGGCACAAAACCATCCTCGATGCCCTCCTCGTCGCCCTCAAGGCGAGAGGGATCACCCGCGGGCGCATTGCCCTGGACGATGGGGGATGCCCCCCGGCCCTGTTCGATTCGCTCAAAAAGGCCCTGCCCGGATGCGAATTCATCCCCGGCGCCAACCTGTTTTTGATGATCCGGCTCGTCAAAACGCCCGAGGAACTCGACCGCCTTCGGGCGGCCGCCCAGGTGAACGAGGACGCCATCTCCGAGGTCTTCGCCTGCCTTCGCCCCGGAATGAGCGAGAACGACGTGGCCGCCATCTGGAGGGAGAATGTCGCCCGCCCCGGCGCCATGTGGCATTGGTTCCACTTCAACAGCGGATCGCGCAGCGCCTTCATCTTCCCGCCCACCGATCGAATACTCGAAAAGGGCGATCTGTTCATGGTCGACGCGGGGCTCTTCTTCAAGAACTACAACGCCGACACGGGCTCCTGCGGCAGCATCGGGGAGCCGAACGAAAAGGCGCGGAAGGAATGGAGCGCCGTCGAGACCGGATTTCACGAGGCACTCAATGTCATCAAAGAAGGATGCACTGGACAGCAAATTTACCGGGCCCTCAGCGCCGGCATCCAGGAGGCCGGCTTCCCTGAATTCGACAGCCCCTTCGCCGGTCATACGGTCGGGCTTGAGGCGCGCGAGTTTCCCTTTATTCTGAGCGACGAAGTCAAATACGACCAGCCGTTTCTTCCCGCCTCCTCCGAAATCTCCCTGCCCGAGAATTCGGTCATCAACATCGAAGCGCCGGTGGGCACCGTCGGGTTCGGCGGGTATCAGATCGAATATTCCGTCATCGTCAAAAAAGACGGCTGGGAGCATCTGATCCCCCAGGATCGGCATTTCCGGGTGATCGCGGCTTGAGCCGAAAGGTCCTGCGAGGGCCGGCCCTACTTGCACACGCGCAGCCTGAAGCGGATATCCCGCGCTCGGAAGATTCCGGATAGGTGAAATTCCCATATCTCCGGAAACCGGTTCGCGAACCAGGCGATACCGAGCCAGCGGTGAAGGCGGCAGAAGGTGATCTCCAGCTCGACGATTTCGAACCGGACGGCGGTGTAGAAGGAAATCGCCGGGTAGTAGCACTCCAGGAACCGATTGACCCATCGGCGCGCGCCCTCCGGAGCCTCGTCTTGTTCTTTCAGGAAAAAATTCAGGAACAGGGTGGAAAAGTGGTGCCGGTGGGTCGGGTCGGCGAACGAGCAAGGGTTCGAGAAGTGGGGGGTGATCCCCTCGATCTCGCCGCCGTCGCGGGCGGCGGCGTGGAGTTCCTCCATGAAGCGGATCGGGTCCTCGACGTGCTCGACGATGTGGCGCACCACGATACGATCGAAGCTGTCCGGAAGGATGGGCAACGAGCTTCCGGAAACATCCGCCAGCACATCCGCGCTTGTCGCCGGGTTCACGTCGAGCCCGACGGCCCCGGGCTCTTTCGCCTGGCCGCATCCGATATCGAGAATTCGCACAGCGTCTCCCAGTGGCATTGAGGAAAAACACGTTGCGGAAGTATGCATTGGGTCCTGGAGAAAAAAAGAATCGGCGGAAAAGATTGCCAGCCCGCCGCATGCCATGAATATCGTGGTTTCAATGCGGCGGAGGCTCCCTCTTCAGGCTCGCCGCCGCACGAATCTTCATTTTCCGCCGAGTATTATTCCACCGGAATTATGCGGCAGCGCTCTCCATTTAGCAAAATCCGGCCTTTTACCCTCCTTTGGTGGTACTTCCCGCCGATGAGTCCATAAAGTCTGCAAAAAATACCCTCTTGGGT
>DNYS01000116.1:5837-6162 GCA_003506735.1 Nitrospinota bacterium | reverse complement strand
GGAAGGGTGCGGGTGAACGTCGAAGGGGACGGGCGGGTTCTCGAAAAAGACGACATCAACTACCGGCCCGCCAACGCCGTCCACTCGGCCGAGGTGATCGGTGACGAGGATTTCGCCTTCATCACGGCGAAGGACACCTCCTGGGGCATTCAGGGCAATGTGGCCACCCCGGAGGAAGCCGCCCGCAAGGGCGGGAAGGATGCCGTCCAGCACTACTATCGCATCAGCGAAATGGAGGATCGTAAGGCGGGCGAGTCCTACGCCCAAACGCACGGCACCTGGGTCGAGGGCGAGCGCATTATCTTCGGGAAACTCAGCATCCCCG
>DNYS01000116.1:1668-5785 GCA_003506735.1 Nitrospinota bacterium | reverse complement strand
GGGCACGAAGGCCGAGGCCCACAGCCATCCGAACGAGCAGATGGTCATCGTTCTGAGCGGAAGCTTCCACATGAACATCGATGGGGACGAGCGCACCCTCGTCGCGGACGATATCGCCCATATTCCCCCGAACGCGGTTCATTCGGGCGAAGTGGTGGGCGATGAGGACTATGTATTCGTCACCGCGAAGGACACCTCCTGGGGCATCCAGGGAACCCCCGTCAAGTCCTAAAAAAAAGAGCCTGGGCCGGTGCCGGGCGCCCCGCCGAATCCGGCGGGGTCTCTTGGGGGGCGGATCTAGGCCGTGACGACGACCTTGCCGGTGCTCTCGCGGCTCTGAATGTGATCGAAGGCCTCGGCCGACCGCTCCAGGGGAAAGGTCTTGCCGACGATGAGGCGGATTTTATTCTCCTGGATCATCCCCACGAGGTTTTCCCGCGCCTCGGAGACGCGATCCAAATGGCCGGCCAGGTGGGGTCCGAGCCAAAAGCCGATGAGAGACTTGTTCGAGGCGAGGATCTCGTAGTTGTCGAAATTCACCACCTCGCCGCCCGCCACCCCGTAGACCACCAGCCGGCCGAAATCGGCCAGGGCCTCCCGGTAGGACCGCAAGAGGACATCTCCTCCCACGGATTCGAGGATCACCTCCGCCCCCCGGCCGTTGGTGAGATCGAGGACTTCCTCGACCCAGCCGGAATGGGTGTAGTCGATGGGCACCGCGCCCAGCTCCTCGATTGCCCGGCATTTCGCCTCGCTCGATGAGGTCCCGATGACCCGGGCGCCCCGGACCCGCGCGATCTGAACGGCGAGCGAACCCACCCCGCCCGCGGCGGCGTGCACGAGGACCGTCTCGCCGGGCCGCACCCTCGCGGCATTGTCGATCATCATCACCGCCGTTAGGCCCTGGACCAGAAGCGCCGCGCCTTCCGGAGGGGTGAGCTCCACGGGGCAGAGGGACAGCCTCTCGGCCGGCGCAATCACATACTCGGCCAACGCGCCGCCCGATTGGGTGGTGCCGATCACCCGCTGGCCGGCGCTCCATCCATCGGTATCCGCGCCGGGCTTGTCGATGACGCCGCAGAATTCGTGCCCGAGAATATGGGGCAGGTGCGTTTTGCGAAGGTAGCGCCCCTCCCGCGCCATGATGTCCGAGTAGTTCAATCCGCAGGCCTCCATCTTCACCCGCACCTCGCCCGGTCCCGGTTCCGGAATAGGGATCTCCTCGATCCGCATCACCTCGGGACCGCCGTGTTCATGGATTCGGAGCGCCTTCATTCGGTTCGCCATCACTGCCCCTTTTTATTTACGAGCGCGGCATTTTCGAGCGCGGTGGGCCGCCTCCTAGCCGATTCGGACCGATCCGTTGATCTTGCGCCGCTGGTCCCACCACTTCCACCTCTCCGGAACCAGGGTCAGTCGGACGCGAGTCTTCTCCGCCGAGGGGGTCTTCACCCACTTCTCCCACATGCCCGGCTCGTAGAAATGATCCACCACCCGCTTGAGGCCCTCATGGTCGGTCCCCAAGGGCTCCGATATATTCGGCTTCCCCTCGGCCATCACCGCCCGGAACGGAAACGCATCGTCGTCCACGATAATGGTCATGGCGGGGTTCCGCCTCAGGTTGCGGACCGTGACCGAATGGGCCCCCGTGCTGATGAAAAAGGAGCCCTCTTCGGGATCGAATATGTAAACCACCGGGACAATGTGGGGAACGTTTCTCGGGCTCACAGTCGCGATCCGCGCCATCCGGGGCTCGCACAATAATTCGTCCATCTCCTTGGGGCGCTCTGCCATCGGGGACTCCTCCCTTGCCTTTTCATTTCCGGAGCGGGATGCCCTGCATCGGAGAGTTGTATCATTTTCCTGGAAAGACCTACCTTTGGCGGAGGCCGGGAGCGCATCCGGGGAGCCACCCGAGAATCCGGGAGACATCCCCCTAAGACCAAGATTATCAGATAGTTTTGTCCTTTTCTGGGGCTGAATTTCCTCTGGAGTGCGGGCCCTCCTTGCGCTATATTGCCGCCGGTTCCGAGCCGGGCGGCGCTCCTCCGCCCATCGCTTCGGCCACCTAAATTTTTTTTGCACCGGAGGCAACAACGTGGCGGACATCATCACAGGAATGATCAAACGATATGCGTCGGACGACCGCTTCACCATGGAACCCGATCCGGCGGGCAAAATCATCCGGCTCCACTTCAACGAAGAGAGTTGGTTTGAGATGGAAAAAAACGAGGACGAGAACAAAATCCGCATCAGCTTCGCCACCTCGAACCGGACCGTCAACGAAGACATCGAACACGCCATCCTCGACAGCAAGGACCCCATCGACGATTTCGTCTACGACGGGATGGAAGAAGCCGGCGAAGAGGAAGAGCACCATGTCGAGCACTACCACGACGGAGTCTTCCGCTACGCCATCGATCTGGCGATCGACAGCGAGAGCGTGGACGAGCATGCCGCCCGCATCCTGGACGGCCTTTTCAACACCTTCGAGGAATACGCCGAGGGGGAGTGAGCCGGCCCTGCGGATAACATCCGCCCGGCCGGCAACGAAGCTACCCCCCGCTCGCCTCCGCCGCCCGGATTTCCGCCACCTTTTCGTCCACCATCCGCACCAACTCTTCCGCGTTGTCCACGGCCTGGTAGTCCTCGCCCATGACCCCGCTTCCGGCGGGGCTTTTCACCGCGAAGAAGACGCACTTCACTTTTCTCTTCTGGAGCGCCATGAAAGGGGGCGACCTGGTCCAGTTGGTGCCGCTGAGCCGTCTCTCCGTCCTTTTGGCGATCCTCCATGGTTTTTTTACAGAAAACAGGACCACATCAAACTCCGCATCGTATTCGGCGGAATCTTCGCCGTCGCCGGAGCGTTCCTGATCGTCTCCGGAAATTGAGCCGCTCCGGACCGGGAAGAGCGCCGGGAGCCGCTCCTTCCGGACAAAACCGGGCAGGAAGCGGCCCGGGGGACCAACCCCGAATTACCCCTTTCAATCGCGCGCACTTGATCTAGAATATCCGCTCAACCCGATTTCATGGCCGCATTTTTAAACCTGGAGGAAATCATGGCGATTTTAGAGGAGATGGGGGCGTCCATCGGGGCGCTGCTGAAGGAAAAGGGCGAGACCATCGCGGTGGCGGAATCCTCGGCGGGAGGGCTGATCTCATCGGCGCTGCTCTCGGTCCCCGGGGCCTCGGCCTACTTCATGGGCGGCGGGGTGCTCTACACCTACGCCTCGCGGAACAAGATGCTCAACCTGCCGCAGGACACCTTCGAGAACATGCGCCCCAGCACCGAGGAATACGCCCTGCGCCTCGCCCGGGGAGCCCGTGAGTTTCTCGAGGCCACCTGGGCTGTCGGCGAAACCGGCGCGGCCGGGCCCACCGGAAACCGCTACGGGGACGCTTCGGGCCATGTCTGCATCGGCGTCTCGGGGCCCAAGGATGCGGTCATCACTCTCGAGACGGGCAGCGCCGACCGGGAGGAGAACATGTGGACCTTCGCCCGGGCCGCGCTCGAACTGATTGAGAAAACCGTCCGGGGGAATGCCTAGACTTCCTCACTCGCCGACGAGCTGAATCTCCACCCGCCGCTGGCGCGGCCGGTTGTCGAAATCGACGAGGACAATCTGCTGCCAGGTGCCGGTCACGAGTTCGCCGTCTCGAAACGGCAGCGAGAGGCTTGGGCCCAAAAGGGCAGCGCGCACGTGGGAGAACCCGTTGCCGTCCCCCCAGTGGGCATCGTGGGCGTATGCCCCGCCCTCGGGCGCGAGACGGCCGAGGGCCTCCTTCAGGTCCGAGACGGCCCCCCATTCGAACTCGATGGTGGTCACCCCGGCGGTGGAGCCGGGCACGGCTACCACGGCGATGCCGCTCTCCAGCCCGCTCCGGCGAATCGCCCCGGCCACCTCGCCGGTGATGTCCCGGATGTCCGTGAAACCTTTAGTTTCGATTTGAAACGTATGCGCGAAGGTTGCCATTTTCACCGCCCCAATGACTATGAATCAGAAGGTCGTTGGTTCAAATACGCCATATAATGCCAATAAAAACAACTGATTATTTGTAATATCGGACCCGTTATTTTTTTCTGGGTAAGCACCAGGTAAGCACGGGGAATTCGTTT
>DNYS01000116.1:1266-1612 GCA_003506735.1 Nitrospinota bacterium | reverse complement strand
AAGAAGGTTTCGATTGGGGCTTGGCCGAATGTATGAACTGTAGAAAAAATTCCAAACAACAAAAATGAGACGGAAAGTCCAAAAACAACAGAACGAATTGAGTTTTTATCCACGTGGATGGCATTCATAAAATGGTTCGATCAATAATGAAGTTCGCAAGAAAGAATTTTCTTTTCTGGAAAGATTCTTTCAAAGAAAATTCTAGGGCCATAGGTATTGAATGGAAATATATTACGATAGCATCCAAGAAGGAGCATGGTTTAAATCTCTCCATAGGATTCTTGAGGAAAATGCTACTCTACATCCATTCCCCTCACGAAATGGCACCCCAGACTATTTAGTCCCT
>DNYS01000116.1:925-1162 GCA_003506735.1 Nitrospinota bacterium | reverse complement strand
CTGCATTGTCTTTTGATAGGCCAGATATAATTTTAGTTGACCAGGCGCAGCCAATTTTAATTGTTGAAAGAACCATTGAAGTTCCGAGTGGGCACAATGTTGGCCAAAGATTTGCTAGGTTAGTTGCTGCTGCTCAAAATCATATCCCATTGGTTTATTTTGGCCCTTATGCGGCCTATAAACATGGAGGTGCTACACAAGGGCCAAGATATGTGAATCTTCGTTTATTTTATTCAT
>DNYS01000116.1:500-824 GCA_003506735.1 Nitrospinota bacterium | reverse complement strand
GTTCCTTTGCCCTAACGACGTTTATCTTTCTTTCTTCCTTTTGGTGGCGTTGGTGCATGAATCGGCGTCGGCTCCACGCTAGCATCGGCTCGGGCTCCCGATCAATCATGGAGGCCGAGGGGGTGGCGCTATGGCCGCAGGGAAGTCGAGCCGAGTCAATCGCAAGTACAAGACGAAGTACAGAATCCGAAACTGGGGGGAATACGAGCGTGGTCTCAGGGGCCGCGGCGATGTCACTATCTGGCTGAGCGAGGAGGCGATTGCCGCGTGGACACCACCGAATAACGGTCTCCGCGGAGGCCAGCGACGGTACTCGAACCTCGC
>DNYS01000116.1:0-429 GCA_003506735.1 Nitrospinota bacterium | reverse complement strand
AACGGTCTCCGCGGAGGCCAGCGAAGGTACTCGAACCTTGTGATCTTGACCGCATTGACGCTGCGGGTCCTCTTCTGCCTGCCGCTTCGCCAGACCGAGGGTTTCCTGGACTCGCTGCTCCGCTTGATGGGCCTGGACCTCAAGGCCCCGGACCACACCACACTTTCGCGCCGGAACCAGACCGTTGAGGTGCCGCCCCTGACCCGAGTCCACGACGGCCCGATCTCCCTGGTCGTCAATTCCACGGGACTCAAAATTCTGGGGTCCGGCGAGTGGAACGTGCATAAGTATAAGGCATCAAGGAAACGCCGGGACTGGCGGAAGCTGCACATCGGAGTGGATGACGAGGGGTTCATTGTGGCGTCCAAACTCACAACGAGCAGCGAAGACGACGCCTCCGCCCTGCCTGATCTGCTCGACCAGATCGAG
>DNYS01000011.1:21809-22244 GCA_003506735.1 Nitrospinota bacterium | reverse complement strand
TGCCGGGTCTCGAAGTTGACGCCGAAGCCCTCGAACTCGTACGGCCGGTAGCCGGAGCCGAGGCCCATGATGAAGCGGCCATCGGTCAGGATGTCGACGAAGGCAGCGTTCTCGACGATACGCAGCGGGTTGTGGAGCGGCAGCGTCATCACCGCCGTCCCCAGCTTGATTCGCTCGGTCTGGGGCGCGAGGTAGGCGATATAGGCGAAGGGGTCCGGCAGGATTCCGTAGGTGTTGCTGAAATGGTGCTCGGCAATCCAGGCGGTATCGTAACCGAGCCGGTCCGCTTCTTGTATCTCGCGGGTCACCCGNNCGGCACGCAATGCAGGGGTTCGGAACCGGGCGGACCCTTCGGTTTGTCCGAAAGAATATCTCTCAAACCCGTCATACCCCCCCCCGCCGGGAGGGGGTGCCGCTTGATCCCGAACCTGGCGG
>DNYS01000011.1:14719-21753 GCA_003506735.1 Nitrospinota bacterium | reverse complement strand
CCCCCCCCCACCCCCCCCGCCGGGGGGGGGGGGGGGGCCGCTTGATCCCGAACCTGGCGGCCCTCCCGCTGGCGCGTTTTTCACTGTCCCCGAGGTTTCCAAAGAGTTGCTGATAAGGAATGGAATTATGAAATGAACAAATTATGCAGTATTAGCAGCGGTTTTCGTTTTGGCAATGACGAGTGCAGCGGTCGCTCATCCGCCAGACCATGGGGGTTCCATGGGAGGGAAGCTGACGGCCCGAAGCCCACGTATTCTAGAGATGGAACTCGAATCGTCTGAATGGATGGAGAATCTGATGCGGGAATTTCGAGATACCGAAACGATAGTTTAATAGAGGGCCTAAGCTATGAAAAAGCCATTGATGCTAACAACTGCCTTATTCTTTTCGATCCTCCCATTCGCGTCCCTCGTCTCTGCGCAACCCCGTGATTGGGGCGCTGGGCCCTGGGGCTATGGAATGCATTACATGTGGGGGGCCTGGGGGATAGGGATGATGTTGTTCATGCTCATCTTCTGGGTACTGATCATCGCCGGTGCTGTTGCCCTCATCCGTTGGCTCTGGAGCGGGCCGAGTGGATCGATTTCTGCACCAAGCGGGGGCGAGGCCGCAGAAGAGATATTGAAAATTCGATACGCGAAAGGCGAAATCGACAAACAAGAGTTTGAGTCAAAATTGCAGGATATTAGAAAATCCTGACTGCTCCAAATTGGGAAGGTGTCCATCGCGAAATACTTATTCGCCATGGGTAGGCATCGCTAGAGAAATGGAAAATCGGCCGGATGAAAAAGAGGGCGTTGCCGTATAATTCTGGGTTTATGATGGTCTGCGCCGCCTGCGGCATGTTGGCCGCACTGGCTTTGGCCGCGCCGCAATTCACGGATGCCCAGGTGGGCGGCAGGGGCCGCTTCAGGGGCGGCGGGATGAGAGGCGGAATCGGGGAGGGGCGCCCCGGCCCGGAGGAGATCGGCGCCTACTCCCCCATCATGGCGGACCTGGAGCAGATGAAGGCGCGCGGTTTGTTTCCGACGGGGCTGAGGCCGGTATATCCGGAAAAAGCGGAGTGCCCAGCCGTCACCTCACCTTTCGGGTCACAGCGGCGGGGGGACGGCAGCTGGCGAAACGAGAGGTTCTACAATGGCTACCACGGCGGGTTGGATATCCCAGCGCCGGAGGGAACGCCGATCCTGGCCATCGCCGGCGGCACGGTAATTCGCAAGAAAGAGGGGAGGGGAATCGGAGGAGTCGGGATCATGCTCCAGCATTCCCCCGAGGATACAGGCCTTCCCGCCTGGACCTACACCGAATACAAGCATCTGCGGGAGATGCCCAAAATTCCGATCGGGCAGCGGGTTCGCATGGGCGAGGTCATCGCCTACGCCGGCAATACCGGCACCAAGGGGGGGCATTACGGGGTCTTGGGTTTTTCCCATCTGCATCTGACCGCTTTTTTCAGCCCGGGGAGTAAATTCTGGGCCAGGAGAATTTTTGTACCCATCGGGGGGCAGTGGATGGATCCGCTCGCCCTGTTCAAAGGGGGGACTCTTCAATCCGCAAAGATTCGGGACCTTCCGGACGATAAAAAGTGGGTGAAATTCGCTTACAAGACCACTGATGGAAAGCTGGCGCCCGACGGGTCCAAGGTCGTATGGCCGTTTGCCTGCAAGCCCCGCTAGCCTTCCCGCCGCCACGGCGCGCGGGGTCGTTCCCCTTGTCCGGTCCCGCCCCGCGGGATCATTTCAGGGGAAGGATGGGGGACGAGCGCTTGAGGGGCGGCTCCATCCGCCAGAGCTGCCTTTCGAAGGCTTCATCGGAGCAAGCCGACAGAATGAGCGAGCGGGCCATGTTGCGGGAGGCGTTTTTGCGCCCGCCCCGCGTCACCCTCGAGGGCTCGGGCCCGATCGTCAGGCATTTGTCCAGGTGGCGCTTGAGACGCAGGCGAAAATTAATATATTCCCAGGTCTGCAGGGCGGAGCCCCCGCATTCGCGCAAGAACAACCTGGCGCCGCCGACGGATACGCATAACCCGTATTCGGGCATTCTCAACCGCCCGGTCGAAATGGCGGATGGGTCGAAGCGCTCGTCGAGGTTCCAAATGCCCTCCTTGCAGGTGTGGACCACGAGGGCGGCCGCGACGTTGACGCGGGAGTGGTGCCCGGGAATATCGACGCAAAGAAACCGGGGTTCATCCAGGGCATAGAACGCCTTGAGAAATACCGCGCCCCCTTGGGCGGCCGGGGCCGCCTGCGCCCTTGCGCCAAACGGGAGAAATAAATAGGCCCAAAGGGCCGCCGCCGCATAGGGCAGGACACCTCCCGCCATCGGGCCCAATAAATGCGGAAAATGGAAAAAGGGGCAATGCCCTTCCGCCCATGCCCTTTTCGGGCGGGGGGCGCGGAAATTTTTCTGGCCCTCACGAATCATTCTGACTCTTCCTTTCTTCCCCCCGGCTAGGAGAGCTTGGCCTTGAAGAACGCGATGGTCCGGGACCAGGCGAGTTTCGCGGCGGCCTCGTCGTAGCGCGGGGTGGTGTCGTTATGGAAGCCGTGGTTGGCGCCCTCGTAAATATACGCTGTGTATTCCTTGCCGTGCTTTTTCAGGGCCGCCTCGTAGGCGGGCCAGCCCTTGTTGATCCGCCTGTCGAGGGCGCCGTAGTGGAGCAGCAGGGGGGCCTTAATTTTCGGAACGTCGGCGGCTTTCGCCTGGCGGCCGTAAAACGGGGCGGCGGCGGCGAGGGCGGGCAGGCGGACGGCCATGGCGTTGGAGACTCCGCCGCCATAGCAGAAACCGACGACGCCGATTTTGCCGTTGGAGCTGGGGTCGGCCATGAGGTGGCCGTAGGGGCAATAAAGTCTTCCAGGAGCTTGCCCTTGTCGAGCGTGCGCTGCATCATCTTGCCCTCGGGGTCGTTGCCGGGATATCCGCCCAGCGGCGTCAGGCCGTCGGGCGCAAGGGCCGTGAATCCGGCGAGGGCGACCCGCCGGGCGACATCGGCGATATAGGGGTTGAGGCCCCGGTTCTCGTGAACGACGACGACGCCCCCGCGCTTGCCGCCGCCGGCGGGGCGGACGAGGTAGCCGTTGACAGTTCCGTGCCCTTGGGCGAGGGGTACCGGATGGAATCTCCCCGGATGCGCGGGTCGTTCTCATCGACCTGCTTGGCGAGGGCGTAATCGGGCGAGAGCGCGTCCAGAATCGAGACGGCGGTGAGCCCGCCGATGGCGAACTTCGCGGCCTTGTGGAGAAATTCCCGCCGCTCGATGAGCCTGTGGACGTACTCGTCGAAGAGATCCAATAATTCTTGATCGAAGTCGGTGGCCTTCTTGCGTTCCGTCATGGTCCCTCCGGTATCCGGTTGCCCCGCGTTTTCTTCCGGCCCGTTATGAAAACGGCGCCGGAACGATATGGCGATGGCCGTCCGCAACTACGCGGCGGTATCCCTACCGGGACGCATGATTTTCGATTAGCGGCTTTGGCCCAAGTCTAACAGATTTGCGGAGAGGGGAGGTGATTTCCTCCCGGCCAAAGAGGGGTATCCGTGCGGGCCGCCGCGGGCCGGGGGTGTGCCGCTTTTTTTATTCGATGTGGCCCCGGAGCTTGGCGAAGGTGAGGGCGAGGTATTCGTAGAAGGCCCGCCTCGATTTCATCAGGGCGATTGACGAGGGGACGAATTGCATCAGGGCCGGGAGAGGGCTTTTCGAGACGAGGTGGTCCACCGGGGCCGGGAGAGGGTCCATTCCCTCTTTCTGGAACATCATGACCGCCCGGGGCATGTGGGAGGCCGATGTCACCAGGATGAACCCGTCCTTTCCGACGATCTTGCGGATGAGGACGGCCTGATCGCGCGTGTTGCGCGATCGGTCCTCTATCGCGATTTTCCGGCCTTCCATCCCGAGGGACAGGGCCACCCGGCGCATTTCCCCGGCCTCGGTGGTCCCGCCCAAAGGTCCCCCCCCCGAGAGGAGCAGCATCGCGTCCGGGAGCATGCGGTGGAGGCGGATTCCCTCGATGAGCCGGCCCAGGCTACCACCCGTCAGGCGCGAGGTGAGGGGAATGAAAGAATCGGTGCGGTGTCCTCCGCCCAGGACCACGACCCAGCGGGGCTGGTTCCGGCCGGTGCGCCCAGTTTTCGCCGCCAGCGGATCATGCAGGGCCGCGAACTCGGACTCCAGGGGGCGGAGGAGGGCATCCCCGACCGCGTTCTGGCTCAGCGCCAGGAACAGGGCGACCCCCGCCCCGATGCAAAATCTTCCCAGCATCCGCCGCCGCATCGCCAGCATCAAAACCAGGCCCAGGACGATCAATTCGGCCGATAGTGCGGCGGGAAACATCATCGCCGCGATGAATTTTTTCAGCAGAAACATGGTTTTCCATCCCGATGGGGCGGCTCCGGATCAATTCTCCGGCCCGGGCGGGGAGCCTCTCCGCGCCGGGCTATTGAAAGCGGGGGATCCTTCCGTTTGCGCCCCGCCCCGTCGGAGGTATTATGCGGGGGAATCCAGAAAAGGGAAAACGGGGGGAATGAAGTTCACCGGCGGGGTTCAGGGCGAGCCAACCGGTCCGGGCATGCGGAAGACGGCCCGAGCAGGCTCCGGTTGCGATGATTGGAGATGGCCCGGATTGTCACTTGAGGAAGCGCTACCCGATGAATAAATACTTTCACCGAAATTCATGGAACCATCCGGAAGGTTTCGCTCCTATTTTTATTTACTTCGCCTCAATGTCACCGTGCATTTTTTTTGAAGGTCCGCGAGTTTCATTTCGCCTCCCGTAATCCGGCCAAAAAGCGGGCGCTCGTGGCCACCCGGATAAATCAGTAGCGCCGTGGATCCCACCACGAATCCAGGAAATCTTTTTTTTCCTTGAGAAATCCGGAACGCAAATTCTCGTTGATTTACAGCCACTTCCCCCGGGGCAAACCATCTCGGTGAGCATCCCGAAGAAAGATCTGCGTTATATTTTCCTTTCACCCGCTCGAAGCCCCGTTTTTTTATTTCCTTTCGATACATGAGGCTCATTTTCCGGAAATGATTGATGAATTTTTCAAACCCCCCGATCGAGCGAGGGATGTACTTTCGCGTGCTTCCGTCCGGACAATGAAACTCGTGGGTATAATGTTCAGGCTTCATGACCCCCTTTTTCGCGAGTTGAAACATCGTTATCGCGCTGCCGAGCGTATCGATGGCCGAGGCAAAACCCAGCGCAACGCTTCGCGGCGGCATGCTCTTGATTTGCTCCGCTGTATAGGGCAGGGGCAGCCTGTATGGCTTCGCTGGAATATTTCCGGCGCGGGCGGCCCGCACCTTTTTCCGTCTCTTGATGTTTCGAAGAGCCAAGTTCGCAATTTGCCGATCGATCCATTTCGCGCGCCAGGGGGCGGCCTCCTTTGCCCACACTTCATACTTTAACCCCTCGACGATCCCAAGCGCCTGCGCCAGGTTGAAATAGGGTCTCCACATCGCGGGCTTTAATTCGATGGCCTTTTTATATGCCGCGATGCCTTCGCGCCTGCGGTTTTGAATCATGCGAATCGCGTCGAGCGTGACATATGCCTCCGCACAATCCGGCCAGCGGGCGATAGCGGCGTTCACCTCCCGCAGGGCGGCGGGAAATTGGCCCATCCGCGCATATATCCGGCCCAGATTCGCCCGGGCCTGCGGATCGTCCGGGATGAGTTCAAGAGCCTTTTCCATAATTCCCTTGGCCTTGGCGAGATTTTTTTCGATTCGCGCCTTAAATTTTTGCCCGAGCGCGGCCCGCCATTTTGCGGAATCTGGCTGTAATCGACTCGCTCTGGCGTGGTTCAACAAAACATTGAATATATTGAGACCTGCCGCGAGATAAGAAATATTTCCCTCCTTGGGATCTCCCTTCCAGCCCCGGTAGGTCAGCAGATACCGGTTTTGCGCGTAGGCAAACGCCCGGAACATGTTTTTTCCGAAAAGATTGACATAATCCCTCCCGGTCAACACGGCGGCCCGCTTCTTGCCCCGCCGAAGGGTACGGCCAAATAAACTGGCCGCCATGAGGACGGGCACGTTGGTGCCATCGTCGTGGAGTTAAGGGCGGGTTTCGTCCAGGGTATCCGGACGAACTAACCCACCCACGTCCGGTCGGGCTCCGCCCGGATACCCACTTTTTCCTTGTTTATCTTCCCTGGAGCGGCCTCATCCCGGAAAAAGCGCCCGTCGAGCTTGTCTCCCGCAATCTGGACCGTCCCCTTGTTCGGGGCGCCGGCGATCACCCCCCAGAACGCGGACTGGGCCCGGGATTTTTTGCCCGCCATGTGGAGGACCGTTCCCCGGAAAAGGCGGAGGGTCCAGTCGGTTTTCCGGAGTTTGACGGCACAGGTTAAATACGCCACCCCCTTGGCGTACTGGCCATCGGCATAGAGCGCCGCGCCGAGGGCCGCGAGGCTCTCCCAGTGGCCGGGATCGATCTCGATCCCTTGTTTCCAGAAAAAGAGGGCGTGTGAAAGATTTCCCGCAAGCAAAAACCGCCGGGCCCGCTGGTGGTTCTCGGCGGCGGCCCGCTCTCTTTTCTCCGCCGGGCAACCCGTTTCCGCGTCGCCTCGGCGCTCTTCCGAACGGCTGCGGCTCCCCTTTTTCCGCGCCGGGCGAGCGCCGCCCGCATCTGAAATGCCCGTCCCATAAAAGCCGAGGCCTTGCCCGTCTTTTTGATCGCGCCGTAGAAGCGGGAGATGTTCGAGAGGGTCCGGACGATTTGCGGGTGATTCGGCCCCAATCTTTTTTCGTAGATGGCCAGCGAGCGCAGAAAAAGGGTCTCGGCCTCCTTGTAGCGCCGCTGAAGCTGATAGAGCAGGGCCAGATTCCCAAAATCCGTGGCCACGTCGTGGTGTTCGGGGCCTCTGGTTTTTTTATGGATCGCCAGCGCGCGCTTGTAGAGGGGCCCGGGCAGCTTGTATCGCCGCTGGGCCAGGTATAGCAAGGCAAGATCGTTGAGGATGTTCGCCACCAGGGGGTGGCCCGGGCCCTGTTTTTTCTCCCGAATCGCCAGCGCGCGCTTGTAGAGGG
>DNYS01000011.1:13900-14660 GCA_003506735.1 Nitrospinota bacterium | reverse complement strand
AACTGGCGCCGGGGTTGGTAGTGGTAGAAAGACGCGAGGTTTTGGAGCGCCGCGGCCACCCTGGGATGATCGCGGCCCAGGGTTTTCTCCTGGATGGCCAGCGACCTGCGGATATAGGGCTCCGCCTCCTGGTAGCGCCGCAGTTTGCGGTAGATGATGCCCAAATTATTCAGGGTGGTGGCCGTAAAGGGGTGCTCCCGCCCGAGGCTTTTTTCCTGGATGGCGAGGGCTCTTTTAAAAAGGTGCGCGGCCTCCTGGAGGCGCGCCTGATTCAGGTAGAGCACGGCCAGGTTATTGAGGCCGAAGGTCGCTATTCGATGATCGCTGGGGTCCAACACTTTCTCGCAGAGGGCCAGGGATTCCAGATAGATGGGTTCGGCCTGCTTGTAGCGGCCCAGATACTTGTATATGCCCGCCAAGAAATTGAGGTTCGTAGCTAGGAATCGATTGCGGATCCCCGCCTTTTTCAGAATGTCCACGGAGGCGCTTCACTAGCGGAAGCGCCTCCGCGATACGCCTGGCCCTGAACAGGCGGTTGGACTCCTTGATGAGATCTCTTGCCCGCTCGAACGCGGCCCGGCGGGAGAGCGGCCGGGATGATGCTTTTTTACCGGCGGCCGCCGCCAGCGAGACCGATGGCCCCAGAGGGTCCGGCGCCGCGTATAAGGAGAGAAAAAGCGCCGTCGCGGCGAGAAAAACACCCGCTGCGCCCCTGGATGCAACCCGCATGTCTCACCCCCTCCATGGACAACGGCTGGGA
>DNYS01000011.1:9953-13829 GCA_003506735.1 Nitrospinota bacterium | reverse complement strand
CCGGCCCCCGCCGGCGCCCCCCCCCCCGGGGCCCCCGGGCCCCCCCCCCCCCCCCCCCCCCCCCCCCCGAACGCCGGGATAGAGCGGATTCGAGAGGGCTCCGGGCCTTGTCTTCGGCCCGGAGGGGGTATTATTTGACACCGCTTCGGGCCGTGCCCTATAACCGGATGGCGTTGAGATGAGCCTGCCGGTGGGCCCGGTTGGTTTGCCGGATAGAATGGGAGACAGGAGATGCGCGCAATCGTTCAGCTTTTCGCCAAGTCGCCCTTCGGGGCGCTGCAGGAGCATATGAAGGCCTCGGGCGAATGCATCGACCGGGTCCACGCCATGTTCGAGGCCCTCCTGGAAGGGGACGAGGAGAAGCTCGCCGCCATCGCCAAGGACGTCTCCAAGATCGAGCACCGGGCCGATGAGATCAAAAACGAGATCCGCGACTCGCTCCCGCGGTCCATTTTTCTGCCCGTCGACCGGTCCGATCTGCTCACCGTGCTCTCCCAGCAGGACAGCATCCCCGACACGGTCGAGGACATCGCCTTTCTCCTCACCGTGCGCAAGACCCATGTGCCGCCCTCGTGGCGGGAGCCGCTCCTGGCCTATGTGGATCGGTGCGTGGAAACCTTCCGGGCGGCCTCCGAGGTGCTCCATGCGCTCAAAGGCCTTCTCGAGGTGGGGCTGGCCGGCCCCGAGGCCGACGCGCTCCTGGCGAAGATCGACAGCATCGGCCTGCTCGAATGGGAGGCCGACAAGGCCCAGTTCGAGATGCTCCGGTTGATGTTCGACATGGAGGACGACCTGAAGCCGGTGGATCTTTTCTGGTGGTCGAAGATTTTCCGCGAAGTGGGCGATATCGCCAACTATTCCGAGAAAACCGCCGACCGCATCCGCCTGATGATTTACAAAAAATAAGCCCACTCCCCCCCCTGACACGGACGATCTGTTCCTAAAAAAACGGCATGACCACTGTCACTGGATTAGTCATTCTCGCGATCATTTTCGCCGTCTACATGGCCTGGAATATCGGCGCCAACGACGTGGCGAACTCGATGGCCCCCTCGATCGGCAGCGGCGTCATTACCCTCAAGCGGGCGATCTGGATTGCGGCCATCGCCGAGTTTGCCGGGGCCGTCCTCGTGGGAAGCTCGGTCACCTCGACCATCCGGAAAGACATCGTCGATCCCGCCATCTTCCAGGAGAACCCGGAGCAGTTCGTTCTCGGAATGACGGCGGCCCTCCTGGGCGCGGCGCTTTGGCTCCACGCGGCGACGGTCATGGGGCTTCCGGTATCGACCACCCATTCCATCGTCGGCGCCATCGTCGGGTTCGGCCTGGTGGCCAAGGGGATGGGGGGGCTGAACGGCTGGACGCTGGCCAGCATCGTGATGAGCTGGATCGTATCGCCGGTGGCGGGCGGCCTTCTCGGGTTCGGGATTTTTTACTTCGTGCGCGAGAATATCCTGACGGCCAGGGAGCCGAACGAAGCCTGCCGGTATTACGCCCCCTATATCCTCTTCGTGTTCACCGTGGTCTTCATCCAGTCCTTCATCTTCAAGGGCATCAAAAACCTCAAGCTCCCGCTCGATTTCTGGGGCGTCCTTTTGGCGGGCGTCCTGATTGGCGTCGCCGTATTTTTCGTGTCCCGCTACTGGATTGCGGCCAGGCACGGGGATAGCGATACTTTTTCGGACCGCTTCTTCACTTTTTTGCTGGTATCCACCTGCGGCTACGTGGCCTTCGCCCACGGGGCCAACGATGTGGCCAACGCGGTAGGGCCGCTGGCGGCGGTGATGGGCGTCTGGCAGAGCGGCGCCATCACGGTCGAGGTGGCGGTCCCGTGGTGGGTGCTGGTCCTGGGCGGCTCGGGGATCGTGGCGGGGCTGGCCATCTCCGGCTGGAAGGTCATCGCCATCATCGGGAGCCAGATCACCGAGATCACCCCTCAGAACGGATTCGCCGCCCAGTTCGGAGCCGCCACCACCGTCCTGATATGCTCCCAGCTGGGCCTGCCCATCTCGACCACCCATACCATCGTCGGCGCGGTCATCGGCGTGGGGATGGCGCGCGGGATCCAGGCGCTGAACCTGCGCGTGATTCGAAATATCATCACGTCCTGGATTCTGACGATTCCCTTCGCGGCGGGGGCCACCATGTTGGTGTTCCGGCTGCTCGAGGTATTTGTGAAATAGCCGCGAAAAGCGGCGCGGGAGGGGCGGCCCTCAGGCCTTATTCGCGCTCATCCCGAATGGGATGATAGGTGAGCTCTCCGGGCTCATGGGGCCCCTTGCTTTCGAGGGGCGGCTCGTCCGAAATCTCCCCGGCCTGCTCTTCATATACCGAATCAGGCGGTCGGTCGTCCCACCGGGTTTGGGGACCGGCACCCGGTTCGTCCCTGGTAGACGTTTCGTCCCTGGATGAAAGCGCTTCCGCGGGTTCTTCCGCGGGCAAGGGCGCGGGCCGCGGGGGAAGCCCCGCATCGCTCCGCATCCGGTCCGAGAGATGGCTCCACCGACGGCGGACCTTCGCGTTTTTCACCGCCATGGCGAGCGCTTTTTTTGTGCCGATGAATATGGCCAGCCGTTTGGCCCGGGTCAGGGCGGTGTAGACGAGATTCCGTTGAAGCATCGGGTAGTGCTGGGTGTGGAGCGGAATGACCACCGCCGGATATTCGCTCCCCTGGCTTTTGTGGATCGTCACCGCGTAGGCGTGAATCACCTCGTCGAGAGAGGCCCGGGAATACTCGACGGACTCCCCGTCGAAATTTACCCGGATCGAGCCCTCGGAGGGATCGACGCCCTCGACGATCCCGATATCCCCGTTAAAGACGTTTTTCTCGTAGTTGTTCCGGATTTGAATCACCTTGTCCCCGGGCCGGAAAATCCTTCCGCCGCCCTGGAGGGAGGGCTCCGATCCGGGCGGGTTCAGGGCCTCCTGGAGGCGTGCGTTCAGTTTCTGGACGCCGAGGACGCCGCGCTGCATCGGCGAGATGACCTGGACGTCGGAGATGGGGTCGAGCCCGAAACGCGCGCCGATGCGCTCGCGGCAGAGTTCGACGAGAATATCGGCGCACCGCTCGGCGTCGGATTCCTCGATGAAGTAGTAGTCCCGGAGGACCTCGGAGGTTTTCGGCTCCCGGGGCATCTCCCCCCGGTTGACTCGGTGGGCGTTTTCGACGATGAGGCTCTCCTTCGCCTGGCGGAACACCTCGCGCAGCCGAACGACGGGCAGCGCCCCCGATTCGATGGCGTCGCCCAGGACGGTTCCGGGCCCCACCGAGGGAAGCTGATCCACATCGCCCACCAGGATGAAGGACGCCGAATCCGGCACCGCCCGCAGGAGATGCGCCATCAGGTGAATGTCCACCATCGAGGCCTCGTCGATGATGACGACATCGCCCGTGAGCGGCTGGGCGGCGTCGCGCAAAAAGCCCCCCGAGGTCCAGCTGAATTCGAGAAGGCGGTGAATCGTCGCGGCTTCGTGGCCGGTCACCTCCGAGAGGCGCTTGGCCGCGCGACCGGTGGGCGCGCCCAGGAGCACCTGGAGGCCGAGCTCCGCGTAGAGGCGGGTGACGGCCTCGATGACGGTCGTCTTGCCGGTGCCCGGACCCCCGGTCACGATGAGCACCTTTTCCACAAGCGCCCCTTGGATGGCCCGCGCCTGATCCCCGCTGGCCATCCCTCCTGCGAGTGCCCGTTTGGAGACGGCCTCGAGGCGGTCCCTGAGGGTGGCGCCCACGGCCCCCTTTCCCCGGAGGGCGGCTTCGTACCGGGCCTCGTCGCGCGGGGCGCTCATCAGCGCGGTCAACCGACGGGCGACCTCGGTTTCGGCCGCATAAAACGGCTGGGCGTAGACCACCTGCCTCGAAGATTCGCCGCCCTCGCC
>DNYS01000011.1:755-9874 GCA_003506735.1 Nitrospinota bacterium | reverse complement strand
AGATTCGCCGCCCTCGCCTCCGGCCGGCGGGGAGGAGAGGGTTTCCACGACGACGGCGCCGCTTTTTTGAAGCGATGCGACGGCCTCTCCTACCCGGGCACGCGGCGCATCGAGAATGTCGGCGGCCTCCGCGATGAGGTGGTCCATGGGCACATAGACGTGCCCGTTCGTCTCGCCGAGCCGGTTCAGCACATAAACCGCCCCGGCCTCCAGGCGGCTGGGCGCGTCCGCCGGGACCCCGAGTTTTTGGGCGACCCGGTCCGCCGTCCGGAAGCCGACGCCGTAGATGTCGGTGGGCAGGCGGTAGGGGTTTTCGCGAAGGACATGGGTGGCCGCCGCTCCGTAGGCGCGGAAAATTTTCTCGGCCAGATAGAGGGGCACATCGTATTCCTGGAGGAAGAGTATCACCTCCTTGATCTCGCTCTGGCTTTTCCAGCTTTCCACCATTCCGGCGAGTTTCTTCTCGCCCAGCCCGGGAATCGCCAGAAGGCGTCGCGGTTCGTTTTCGATGATGTCGAGGGAATCAGCGCCGAAGCGCGAGACAATCCGCTTGGCCAGAGCGGGCCCGATATTTTTCAGGGTGCCGGAGGCGAGGAATTTCTCGATCCCCTCGACCGTGGTCGGAATGATGGGCTTGGAGAGGATGGCATGGAACTGTCTTCCGAAGCGGGGGTGTTCCTTCCATTCCCCCTCGAACTCGGCACGCTCGCCCTCCTGGATGCTGGACAGGTAGCCGACCACGGCGACGGGCGGAAAATCGCCGTCCGGCTGAACGACCAGCACGGTATAGCCCGTGTCCTCGGCCCGGAAGCGAATGCGGTCCACCGTGCCGGTGAGCACTCCCCCGGTGTCGGGAAACAGACCGCTCTGGGATGAGGTCTTCATGCGTCTTTGGCGGGAGCGGTTCGAGGGTGGCTGGGTCATTCGGGGTTTCGCCCCTCGGCGGATTTGGCCTGGTCCCAGAGGCGGTCGAGTTCTTCGAGCGGAACATCCTCGGGGCTCAGGCCCCGGCCGCGCAGGGCCGATTCGATGCTGTGAAACCGGGCCGTGAACCGATCGATGGCGCCCCGGGCGGTGTCCTCGGCGTTCATGCCGAGCTTTCGCGCATAGTTGACCGCCGCGAAAAGAAAATCGCCCATCTCGGCTTCGGCCGATTTCGAGTCGCCCCGCTGGAGGGCTTTTTTGAGCTCGTTCCATTCCTCCTCGACCTTGGCCGAGGCGCCCTCGGCATCGGGCCAGTCGAACCCGACGCGCGCCGCCTTACTCTGGAGGCGGTGGGAGCGCTGGAGAGCGGGTATGGCCAGGGGAACCCCGTCGAGAATGGAGGGCGTCCCGTTGCTCTCTCCGCGCGCGGTGCGCTCTTTTCGCTTTGAAATTTCCCAGGTGCGAAGGACTTCTTTCGTCGTGTCGGCGGCGCCCTCGCCGAATACGTGGGGGTGACGATCGATCATTTTGTCGGCGAGTTTTTCGGCCACCTCGGCGGCGTCGAACAGGCCCTTTTCCTCCGCGAGGCGGCAGTGGAAAATCACCTGAAGAAGAAGATCCCCCAACTCCTCGCGCAACCGTGCGGCATCCCCCGAATCGATAGCCTCGATCACCTCGTAGGCCTCTTCGATGAGGTAGGGCTTGAGCGTTTCGTGGTCCTGCTCCTGGTCCCAGGGGCACCCGTCCGGCGCCCTGAGGCGGGCCATCACTTCGAGCGCCTTGGCGAACCCGCGCTTATTCAAATCCATGGAATGTCCCTTATGAAAAGCCCCCCGGAAGGGCTCTCTCGTGGTCCAAATCTACACCCCGACCGGCGCCCTGTCACGCTCGTGGAATTCGTGATTTTTCAATATATACCATGTAAAATGAACCTATACCACTAAATATTGTGGTTATGTCCTTGACACCCCCCCAATATTCGGGGAATATCTTCCCCCAAGCCAGGAGGATTTTTAGATGCCAATGGCAAGCCGGATACGCGTTTTACCGGAAAGGCTGGCCAACCAAATCGCCGCGGGCGAGGTGATCCAGCGTCCCTCATCCGCCCTGAAGGAGTTGATCGAAAACAGTCTCGACGCGGGTGCGCGCTCGATCCGGGTGGACCTCGAGAGCGGGGGAAGCCGGCGAATCCGGGTGCGCGACGACGGAGAGGGCATGGGCCGCGACGATGCCCTTCTCGCGTTCGAGCGCCATGCGACGAGTAAAATCGCGACCGAGGCGGATCTGCTCGAGGTGACGACGCTGGGGTTCAGGGGCGAAGCCTTGTCGAGCATCGCGGCGGTGAGCAAGGTGGTCCTCACCACCCGCCGGCGCGGGGAGGCGCTCGGAACCGAGGTCCGGATCGACGGCGGGCGCGTGTCGCGCGTTCTCGAAATGGGCGCGCCCGAGGGGACCGAGATGGACATCCGATCGCTTTTCTACAACGTCCCGGCGCGGCGGAAGTTTCTCAAGACGAAAAACACCGAGCTCTCCCGTTGCGCCGAGGCCGTCAGTCAGGCGGCCATGGCGCGTCCGGACACGGCGTTCACTCTCGTGCACGGCGGCCGCACGATCCTGGATTTGAAATCCTCCGAAAGCCGGCTGGACCGGGCGGCGGAGCTTCTTGGAAAAGACGCCCTTTTGCATCTGATGGATTTGGGGGGAGTGGAGCGCGAGGGCCTCCGGCTGAGCGGATGGGTGGGAGCGCCCACCCTCACCCGATCGAACCGCACCGGGCAATATTTTTTCGTCAACGCCCGGCCGGTCCGGGACCGCCTGATGGTCCATGCCATCGCGAAAGCCTACCGGAGTTTCCTGCCGGGGGGACGGCATCCGGTGTTTTCTCTTTTCCTGGACCTCCCACCCGGCGAGGTGGACGTCAACGTCCATCCGGGAAAGGAGGAGGTGCGGCTCAGGAGAAGCTCGCTGGTCCACGATTTCATCCACGATTCGGTGGTCGCGAAACTGGGGGCACCGCCCCGGCCCTCCAGGCTCATCGTGCACAAGCCCAACGGCCTGGGGATTCCGCTCCCCCCGCTGGGCGAATCGCGTGTGGGCCGCGCGGGAGCGGACAGGTCGCCCAGCCTTCTGGGGGGCGGGGGATATATCCCGGCGGCCGCCGGGGAGAGCCTTGGCCGGGTTCGCGAAACGGCCTCTCCGCCCGACTTCGCCGGGGCCTATTCTCCCGTTGCAGAGGCGGCGGCAACGGATGAGGCGGCCTCTCTCGGGGCGCTTCCGCTGGATCGCGTTCTCGTTCCGCCCGATCCCTCCTATCCCGTCCTCCTTTCGGAGTGCCGGTATCTGGGGCAGTGGGAGGAGTGCTTTTTACTCTTCGAGTCGTGCCAGGGGCTCGTCTTCGTGGATCAGCACGCGGCGCACGAAAGGGTGCTCTACAATCGCTTCCGCGATCAGTTCCGGACCGGAAAGGTGGAGCGGCAGGCGGCGCTGGTCCCCCAGAGAATCACCCTCCGCCCGGAGGAGGCGCTTCGCCTCGATGAGCACCGCGAGACCCTCACGCGCTCCGGGTTCGAGCTCGAACCGGCCGGAGCGGGGGAGTTTCTGATCCGCTCGGTCCCCGCGCTTTTGGCCGACCGCGATCCTGCGGGCGCGGTCCGCCGGGTGGTCGAGGGCCTGGCGGACCTGGACGAGCCGATGAGTTTTCCGGACCTCATCGACGGCATCATCGCGCGGATGAGCTGCCGGGGGGCCGTCAAGGCCGCCCACTCCCTTCACCCGGAGGAGGTGGCCTCCCTGGTCGCGGAGATCGACAAAACGCCGGGGCGGTGGACGTGCCCGCACGGGCGGCCGATCATGCTGGTCCTCACGGTGGGCCCGGTCCGCCGGAGGTTTTTGCGCTAGTCTCACTGGCGGGTGGGGAGGCCAAATACGCCCTTCGCTCTCTTGACAATCGCGGCGGGCGGGCCGAGAATCCTTAGAAGGCGGAGAGGATGGTCGAATTCTCGCCAGTCTTGTAAGGGCATGTTATTTAATCATTTATAGACATTGCCGGCCATCCGGTACTTCGTGATTTTGAGAAGCTCTCAAGCGATCTTCCTGGTCATCGCCACGGAGGGGGCTGGAAGTCCATCATTTGTTCCGTCGCCCGTTCATGGCGTCAGGTAGCACCCATTTCCTCAGACAGGAGCATCGAGCAAAGAATGTTGAGGACATCTGTAGAAGAAGCGCTGACATTTGACGACGTGATGCTACTGCCGGCCCGGTCGTCCGTCCTGCCCAAGGACGTGGAGTTCCAGGTCGAACTTTGCGAGAACTTCGACCTCCGGATTCCGGTCATCAGCGCGGCGATGGATACGGTGACCGAATCGCAGGTGGCCATCTCGCTGGCCCAGGAGGGCGGCCTCGGCGTCATTCACCGGAACATGACGGTCGAGCGCCAGGCGACCGAGGTGGACCGCGTGAAGCGCTCCGAAAGCGGCATGATCCACCGCCCGATCACGATGCGGCCCGGACAGAAAATCAGGGAGGCGCTCGATGTGATGGAGACCTATCACATTTCGGGCGTTCCGATTACGGAAAAAGACCGGCTCGTGGGTATTCTGACGAACCGCGACATTCGCTTCGAGTCGGACCTGGACCGATCGGTTTCGGATCTCATGACGAAGTCGGACCTCGTCACCGTCCCCGAGGGGACCACCCTCGAGGAGAGCAAGGGAATGCTCCACAGGCACCGGATCGAAAAGCTCCTTGTCGTGGACGCCGATTTCAATCTCAAGGGGCTGATCACGCTGAAAGACATCGAAAAGGTCCGCCGCTTTCCCAGGTCGGCGAAAGACCCCTACGGCAGGCTGCGGGTGGGGGCGGCGGTGGGCGTTGCGGCCGACCGGCGCGAGCGCGTAGCGGCGCTGGTGAAGGCGGGGGTCGATTTGATCGTCCTCGACAGCGCCCACGGGCATTCGGAGCGGGTTCTGGATGCGGTCGGGGCCATCAAGAGCGAATTTCCGGAAGTGATGCTCATGGCGGGGAACGTCGCCACGGCCGATGGCACCCGCGATCTGATTTCGGCGGGCGCCGATATCGTCAAAGTCGGGGGGGGGCCTGGCTCGATTTGCACGACCCGGGTCGTGGCGGGGGTCGGCGTGCCGCAGTTGACGGCGGTGGCCGAGTGCGCCGCCGCCGCCGGGGAGATGGGGAAAATGGTCGTCTCGGACGGGGGCATCAAATTTTCCGGCGATGTGGTGAAGGCGCTCGCCGCCGGAGCGCACGCCGTGATGATCGGAAGCCTGTTCGCGGGCGTCGAGGAGAGCCCGGGCGAGAAGGTCCTTTTCCAGGGCCGGACCTACAAGGTTTACCGGGGCATGGGCTCGGTCGGGGCCATGGGCTCGGGAATCAGCCGGGATCGGTATTTTCAGGACGGCCAGAACGGCCAACAGGACGGAGAGCATTTCAGCGATAGCAAGCTAGTCCCCGAAGGCGTCGAGGGGAGGGTTCCCTACAAGGGCTCGCTGTCGGCGACTATCTTTCAGCTGATGGGCGGGGTGGCGGCGGGGATGGGCTACACCGGCTGCCGGACGATCGAGGATTTGCGCAAAAAGGCGTGCTTCATCCGGATCACCTCGGCGGGGCTGCGAGAGAGCCATGTGCACGATGTGTTCATCACCCGCGAGGCGCCGAATTACCAGAGAGACTAAAGGCCGCCCCCGATGGGCGGGCGGGATGGTTTGAGAAACGGTTTCATCGAGAGGCCGCCGGCCCGGACGGGCTTTTAACGAGACTAGGCGATCATGGCAAACGAGCCCAGAAGCACAGAAATCGACTCAGCGGACGATTCCTTCCTCGCCGATGACGAGGAAAAGGCACCCGCTCCAGCGGCGCCCACCGGCACCGAGCAGGACACGGCGGAACTGGGGGATGCGGAGGATGAGCCGCCGCCCAAACCCGCCGCTGAAGAGCCTCCTCCCTCCCTCGTGGAAGAAGTCCCGGAGGAAGAAGAAGAAGATGAGGCCCCACCGGCCAAGAAGCGCCGAAAAACGGGCCCTTCCGTTCTCCACTATTATGCGATTCCGGTCGTCGGCGTGGTGTTGACCATGTCGCTGGGCTGGGCGCTCGCCTTCCTCGCCCGCCGGGGCCTGAAACCCCCGGTCGAGCCGGTCAAGACCGCGAAGGCCGAAAAAAAGCGAGTCCTGCCCGAGCCGAAACCGGTCAAGAACCCCAAGCGGGACCTTCGGACGCTGCGCCTCCCCCAGCGGGAGACGAAAGAGGGCTCCTTGAAAGACCGGGAGGGGACGTTCATCGTCCGGATCGACGAGCCCGTTCCCAAAAAACCGGCCTCGCCCCGGAAGCAGTTGCGAGCCGCCTCGCTGGACCAGCCCCCGAAGCAGCTGCGGGCCGCTTCGCTGGACTCGCCCGAAGAGCCGCCCCGGAGGAAGCTGCGGGCCGCCTCGCTGAGCCCGCTCAAACCCGTGGATACCGGCGAGACGCTGGTCGTTTCGGTGCGGCATCCGTTTTTTATCCCGCTCCGGGGAGACGGGCGGCGGCGCGGCGCCTCGAGTACGGTGTTCCTGAATTTCTCGGTAAACCTCCTGGTGTCGAGCAAGGCGGCGGCCTCGGAATTCAATACCAAGCGTGCCCCCATCCGGGAGATTATTTACCTCCATTACGCCCGCCTGTCGCCCAGCGATCTGTCCACGCCCGGAAGGCGCGAGCGCGCCCGCCGCAGGCTCGTGGCGAAGCTCGATCGGCGAATCGTCCAGGGGAAAGTCCGGGGCATTCTTTTCCAGGAATTCTATACCCGCTAGAAAAAAGATGCGTGAGCAACTTCTGATTCTCGATTTTGGCTCCCAGTACACCCAGCTGATTGCCCGCCGGGCGCGGGAGCTGGGCGTTTACTGCGAGATCCATCCCTGCACCGCGCCGTGGGAGGGCCTGATCGGCCCCGAAACGCGGGGGGTGATTCTCTCGGGCGGGCCCTCGAGCGTGTACGACGAGGACGCCCCCCTCGTCGATGCCGCCCTCTTCCGGAAAGACATTCCCGTTCTCGGAATCTGCTACGGCATGCAGGTCATGACCCACCTTTTGGGTGGGCGCGTGGGAGCCGTGCGAGAGCGCGAGTACGGGCGGGCCGAGATCGTGGTGGACGAGGCCGAAGGAATCTTCGAGGGCTCCCCGGGCCGCGAGACGGTCTGGATGAGCCACGGCGACTCCATCGAGGAGCCGCCCCCCGGTTTTCGCCCGCTGGCCCATTCGAACGGCTCGCCCGTCGCCGCGATGGCCTCGGAGGACGGCCGCCTCCACGGCATCCAGTTTCACCCCGAGGTCGTCCACACCCCGCGCGGCAAGGAGATTCTCAAAAACTTCGTGACCGGCGTTTGCGGGTTCGCCGGCGACTGGACCATGCGCTCGTTCATCGAGGAGTCGATCGAGCGCGTCCGCGAGCGGGTGGGCGATGCCCGCGTGCTCTGCGGCCTTTCGGGCGGGGTGGATTCCTCCGTCGCCGCCATGCTGGTTCACCGGGCCATCGGAGACCGGCTCACCTGCGTATTTGTCGATAACGGGTTGCTCCGGAAAGGGGAGGCGGATGAAGTCACCCGGACCTTCGGGCGGCGCCTCGAGGTCAACCTGTGCGCCGTCGATGCGGCGGATGAATTTCTCGGCGCCCTCGCCGGGGTGACCGACCCCGAGCAAAAGAGAAAGCGCATCGGGGAGACCTTCATCCGCGTCTTCGAGCGCGAGGCGAAGAAACTCGGCGATTTCCGGTTTCTCGCCCAGGGCACCCTCTACCCGGACGTGATCGAGAGCAAGAGCGTCAAAGGTCCGAGCGCCGTCATCAAGAGCCACCACAACGTGGGCGGCCTCCCGGAGCACATGGACTTCGAACTCCTGGAGCCCCTGCGCGAACTCTTCAAGGACGAGGTCCGCGCCGCGGGCGAGGAGCTGGGACTGCCCCGCGATATCCTCTGGCGCCACCCCTTCCCGGGCCCCGGGCTGGCCGTGCGCATCCTGGGCGAGGTGACCCGGGAGCGGGCCGATACCCTCCGCGAGGCCGACGCCATATTCATCGCCACCCTCCGGGAGATGGGCTGGTACGACAAGGTCTGGCAGGCCTTCGCCGTCCTCCTTCCGGTCAACACCGTCGGCGTCATGGGCGACGCCCGAACCTACGAGAACGCCCTCGCCCTCCGCGCCGTCGACAGCCAGGACGGCATGACTGCAGACTGGTCGCGCCTCCCGCACGATCTCCTCGACGCCGCCTCCCGGCGGATCATCAGCGAGGTGCGCGGCGTCAACCGCGTCGTCTACGACATATCCTCCAAACCGCCGGGAACGATCGAGTGGGAGTAATACCCATAGAGTAAAAGTCAATAATATCAATGCTTTTGTTGTATATATTGACTTACAAACCAGTTACAAAGTATAATCTTTTCAATGGTTTAATTTTGGAAGTTACAAAGATTTTACAAACTAACTGGATTATTGAATTCAATGAGTTCCCAAGTTCCTAAAACTCAAATAGGCAGAACCCCGAATGAGAAAATGCACGGGGATTTGGCACTTGGAGAAAATCCACCACGAAAAACAAATGCGAAGAAATCTTGGCAAACCCAAGAGATTGATATTTGTGATGGTGAGGTGAAATTAGTCCGAACTGTACAATCAAAAAATGTTTGGCAAATGAGAGTGTGGGTTAGAGATGAAAAGAGATATTTCAGGAAATCTCTACGCACCAAAGATTTGGAAGAAGCAAAAGAAAAGGCACGAAAAATCTTCTACCAGATGCAAGGGCAGATACAGATTGGAGCAAAAATATTCTCAATCACGATGGGGAAATGTGTTGAAGGATATTTAGAACATCAACAACAGAGAGTTGATACTGGATTTATAACCCAAGGCAGACGCACCACCATCCGATCCCAAATGAAGCACCTATTAAACTTTGTAGGTGAGACTACCAAACTGGATAATATCCAGAGGCACAAATACAAAGAATATTATGCTTACAGGAAACGAACTCATCCATCTGTCACCAATGTCACTCTGATTAACGAGAGGGCAACAATTGGGAATATGTACAAGTGGGCATTGGAAAAGGGATATGCAAATACATCCCAAATTCCATTGTGGAGTGAAATTAGAAAAATCATCTCTTACCGCAATGCAATGCAAAGAGATGAGTATCGTATTCTCTATACCTATCTACG